>CAZWNO010000049.1:0-29265 GCA_964635845.1 uncultured Chromatiales bacterium | reverse complement strand
CCGATATCCCCGTGCGCGACGGCAAGGTGCTCAAGGCGGACGTCTACGTCAATGAGGGCAGCGGCGCCAAACCGGTGATCCTCGTGCAGACACCCTACAGCAAGGCACCGTATCGCCTGACCTTCGCGCTGTACCGCGAAACGACGTTCCCGCTCGATTCCGCGAAGTACCACTACGTCGTCGTGGACTGGCGCGGCTTCCATGCATCGAAGGACGCCGCCGTCGCGGGCTACGACCGCGGTCTCGACGGCTACGACATCGTCGAGTGGATCGCCGTGCAGCCCTGGTGCAACGGGAAGGTCGCCACCTACGGAGGCTCGGCGCTCGGGATGATCCAGTTCCAGACCGCGCGGCATCACCCGCCGCACCTGGTCTGCGCCGCGCCCATGATCATCGATTACCGGACCGAATACTCCGATTACTACTACGGCGGCGTGCTCCGTCGCGAGCACGTCGAAACCCTCGAGCGTCTCGGCTTCACGAGCGTCGCGCTGATCACCTCGCAGCCGAGGGAAAACCTGTATTGGTCGCTGATCGCCGCGAGGAGCGATTATCCCGAAGAGATAGCGGTGCCGCTGCTCATGGTCAGCGGCTGGTTCGATCATTATCCCAGCGACGTGCTACGCGCCTTCCGCGACCTGCGCGAGCGAAGCCCGGAGTCCGTGCGCACGCAGCACCGGCTGATCATGGGTCCCTGGCTGCATTCCACCGTCGATGAGGAGCAGCAGGGCGAGCTGCGTTTCCCGAATGCCGTGAACGTCGCCCGTGACGCCGCATTCGCCTTCTTCGACTACTACCTCAACGGCGCGAAGAACGGCTGGCCGCTGACGCCGCCTGTCCGCTACTACCAGATGGGCGAGAACGAGTGGCGGGACTGCGAAAGCTGGTTCGCCCTCGCCGTCGGGGTCCGCGATTTCTATTTCGGAGACGGAGGTACGCTTCTTCCGGAACAGGAGGACGATGGCAACGAGGCGGACCTTTTCTCCGCGGATCCGCGCGATCCGAGTCCCTCGCATGGCGCCGCGCGCTTCAATCCCTTCGATCCGTCCGTCGTTCCCGGTCCTCTCGACATCAGCGGCGTCGTGGAGAGCCGCGACGACGTCGTACTCCATACGTCGGCGCCGCTGGCGCGGGACCTCGCGGTCAACGGACGCGTGTCCGCGAGGTTGTACATTCAATCCGACCGGCCGGACTGCGATATCAGTCTCCGGCTCTGTGACGTGCATCCCGACGGGCGCTCGATCATCCTGACCGACGGCATCGCGCGCATGCGTTTCCGGGAGGGGACGAGCGGCGAAATCTTCATGCAGCCGGACTCGATCTACTCCATCACCGTCGGACTGCAGGAAATCGCGCACACGTTTCTCGCGGGACACCGCGTGCGTCTGGTCGTGGGGGGAGCGGATTATCCGCGCTTCGACATCAACCTGAACAACGGCGGCGCGCTGTACGAGACCGGCGACACCCTCGTTGCTTCCGTCCGCGTGTACCACACCCGCGCGTATCCCTCGCTGCTGACCCTCCATACCGGATCGACGACAGGTATCGGAGCCGTGGCTCCGGAATCAACAACCCTGCGGATGTCGCCGCCCTGGCCGCAGCCCTTTTCCGGCGGCACGCTGCACCTGCGCATCGATGCGCCGGCACGGCGGAGCGTGCGCGTGGAACTGCTCGATCTGCTCGGGAGGCGGCTTCGCGTCCTGCACGACGGTCCGGTATCCACGGGCATGCAGCTCGGCTGGGACGGACACGATGCGGCGGGGCGCCCGCTCCCGACCGGTGTCTACGTGCTGGCGCTGACCTCCGCCGTAGGTTCGCGCGCGCGGCTGCTGCAAATCCTGCGCTGAGAGATCGCTGGTCAGGCATCCCCTGGCATCCCGCTTCGGAATCGGGGCCGCGGAATTTCTTTCCACATCCGCGTTGTTTAGATTGATTGAGTTCCCATCAATCGTCCAGGAAGAATGCAACACTCCGACCCCCTCCTCGCCAATCCCCCCGACAAGACGCAGGGACCGTTCACAACCGTCGTCCGCCGCACGATCAAGGCGGGGAAGGAACAGGCCTTCGAGGAATGGCTGGATGGAATCATGCGTGACGCGAAGCAATTCGAGGGGCATCTCGGCGTCGGCGTCATCCAGCCTTCGAACAAATCGCATCTCGAATACCTGATCGTATTCCGCTTCGACACCTACGAGCACCTCATCGCCTGGGAAAGCTCCGAGGTCCGCCGCGGCTGGGTGCAGCGCGTTCAGCCCCTGATCACCGGCGAGACGAGCGTGCAGCGGCTGACGGGACTCGAGTACCTTTTCACCGCGCCGGGGCATCCCGCGAGCGATCCCCCGCCCCGGATAAAGATGGCCTTCATCACCTGGCTCGCGCTCTTCCCCATCGTCCTGATCGTTCCGCCGTTCCTCCTGCGTTTCCTTCAGGAGATTCCCTCCTGGGTACAGACCATGATCATCGCCGCAGTCATGGTGCTGCTGATGACCTACGTGGTGATGCCGCAGATGACGCGCCTGTTTTCCTTCTGGCTGTACCGGCGCGACAGGCCGGCATGATCTCGGCCGAACAGATCCTTTCCCTGCTCTTCGAGCGCACGGCCGCGGGCGCGCTGGTTGTCGCCGGCCTGCTCGCTCTCCCCTCGCTGCTGTTTCTCCGGAACGAACTCCATCGCCGCATCGCCGCACTCGTACTGTTCATCGCGGCATTCAGCGTCTACGACGTCTTCGGCTACGACTTCATCGTGATGACCGATTCCACGGCGCCCGCCAGCATCGCGCGGCTGCCCGAGCTGCGTGAAGCCTACACGGTCAGCCTGAACGCCTATCGCATCGTGCAGGTCACGTTCCAGTTCATTCTCAGCGCCGCGCTGCTCTTCGCCGCCGGATGGCGCGCGATGCTCGCCGGGAATCTCGTCTGGATGGGGGCCGGCTGCGATCTCCTGTACTATGCGGCGACGTTCCGTCCGCTGCCCGCGGAATGGGACTGGCTGTGGTTCACGCCGCTCGGGATCTTCCTCGATTCCCTGCCGCTGTCCGCGGTGCTGCTGCAATGCGCGGTGATGACGGCGGTCGCGGTGCTGCTGATTTCCGCCGGGACAAGCTGCGGGAGCCGAGTGGAGTGACCTTCACGACCGCCTCCGAGGACAGCACCGGAACGAAAGGGCGGCAGGTCTTCCCTGATCTTCGCGGACTACTTCCTGATGTATGTTTGAACGTTGAGCGTCCCGATCCCGCCACCGTCAGTGCTTCCGAAACCGCCCGCGGGCGTGGGTTTCGTTCTACCATTCAGTGGAGGGAGTGGAGACACTACCTCGTATTTCATCGTGACAGTGGAGTCGCCGACAGTCACCTCGTAGATGCCTTCGACAGCGATCGGATTGGGATCGCCGGCCTGGGCTATCGTGACAGTGCGTATTCCATCGTTGGGAGCCGGTGCCCCGCCCGCGGCCGCGACGTAGGCGCCCGTGAACGTCTTGAGTGACTGTGAGGAATCGGTCTGCATGAGGATGTAGGTCCCGTCCGCCTTGAACGTCGCGACGAGTTTCCGCAGGAACAGAGGCGCCCCGGAGAGCAGAGGGGCAACGTCGTCGTCCTGCGAAGTCCATACGCCAACGATCGGATCTTCCACGGTGAATTGCACGGTCACGTCCGAACCCGTGCCGCGCCTCACCTTGAATATGGTCGGACCCATCGGGAGGCTCCCGGGTACCCGTATCTTGAATTCGGTATTGCTGATGGATAGCGGGGTCACGACGACACCGCCGAATGTGATTGTCAGCTCGGCGGCATCGGTACCGAAATTCGTCCCTTTCACGGTGACTGTCGTTCCAATGGGACCGGAGATGGGTGAGAGGTTCGTAACGGAAATTTTCGTGCTCGGGATGACCGGAGTGCCGTCATCATCCGACGAACAGGAGGCGAAGGCAAACAGCGCGCCTACGAGCAACAGGGGGAGAAGGCGAAACTTCATGGAGGTACTCCTTCGTGAATGAGATGGATGAATGATACCAAGTCGTGGTGGTCGGAATTTCATTCAGTATGGAAGATGCGAATTTTCCGTCGAAAGATCATGACCCGCCTGCGGATTATCTCGCGGCCACACGAATGACGTACCAGGTCCATCCCCGGAAATCGCGATCGCGCCACCGCCGCGCTTTCCCCTCTCGCGGCGGCTGCGTATTTTGATGGACGTATATTTTTCATCCGGCAGGCAGTGGTCATGACGAACATTCTGAAGATCGACGGCAATTCACTCACGCTCGACGATGTCCTGGCGGTCGCGGCCGGGACATGCACGGTGGAACTCGCTTCCGAGGCGCTGCCGCGCATGCAGGCGTCGCGCGCGCTGGTGGATGAGTGGGTGCGGGATGGCAAGATCATGTACGGCATCACGACGGGATTCGGCGAATTCAGCAACGTGCATATCGGCCCCGATCAGCTCGAGCTGCTGCAGCGCAATCTGATCGTCAGCCACGCCGTCGGCTGCGGCGATCCCATCCCGAAGCACATCACCCGCATCCTGATGCTGCTGCGCGCCAACGCGCTGGCGAAGGGCTTCTCCGGCATCCGCGTGAGCACCGTCGAGTCGCTGCTCGCGATGCTGAACCAGGATATCATTCCCGTCATTCCATCCCAGGGCTCCGTCGGATCGAGCGGCGACCTCGTGCAACTCGCGCACCTCGTGTGCGGGATGATGGGACTCGAGTACGTATGGACCGACGATGGCCGCCGGTCCGCGGACGAAGCGCTCCGTGATGCGGGACTGCAACCCGTCGTGCTTGCCGCGAAGGAAGGGTTGGCCCTGATCAACGGCACACAGATGATGACCGCGTACCTGAGCTGGACCACCGCGCGCGCGAAGGCGCTCGCGCGCCAGTTCGATATCGCGGGCGCGATGACGCTCGAAGGACTGCTCGGCACCACCAACGCCTGTGATCCGCGGCTGCATGCCGTGCGGCCCCATCCGGGCCAGCAATGCGTCGCGCGCAACATTCTGCGGCTCCTCGAGAACAGCGAGATCCGCGAGTCGCATCGCGAGGGACACGATGCCGTGCAGGACGCCTATTCCCTGCGCTGCATGCCGCAGGTGCACGGCGCATCGCGCGATGCGATTTCCTACGTGGAAGGCGTGCTGCTCCGGGAGATCAATGCGGCCACGGACAATCCGCTGATCTTCTCCGAATCACAATCGCTCATCGAGGGCGGCAATTTCCACGGACAGCCCGTCGCACTTGCGGCGGATTTTCTCGGGATCGCCCTGTCGGAACTCGCGAACATCTCCGAGCGCCGCGTCGAGCGCATGGTGAACGGAAAGCTGAGCGGACTTCCCCGCTTTCTGACCGCCCGGGGCGGTCTCAACAGCGGCCTGATGATCGCGCAGTACACCGCGGCCTCGCTCGTGTCGGAGAACAAGGTGCTCTCGCATCCGGCCAGCGTCGATTCCATTCCGACGTCCGCGAACCAGGAGGATCACAACAGCATGGGATCGATCGGCGCGCGCAAAGCCTGGCAGATCATGCGAAACGTGGAACATGTGCTCGCGGTGGAATTCATGACCGCCGCGCAGGCGCTCGATTTCCACGCACCCAAAGCGCTCGGACGCGGCACGGGCATCGCGCATTCCCTGCTGCGCCGGACCGTGCCGCATCTGGACGAAGATCGATTGATGTTTGAAGATCTCCGCCAAACCGCTGAACTCGTACAAAAAAATACTATTTTAGATCAGGTCGAAGATGGTATTGGACCCCTCGAATAGACTTCCCACCAGCAGGAGTGGATACGATGAACAGGAATGAAAATCCGGATATGAATCTCGGCCAGGGAGACGAGCATACGATCCCCGCACTGGAGGTGAGCGATCTTCGCCGCTCCCTGCGCAGCCTCATGAAACCCGCCATCACGGTGGAGATCGACACGCCGATCCGGGAAGCAATCCGTCTCATGCAGAACAAGCGCATCGGGTGCGTGCTCGTGACGAGCCGCGGCAAGCTGCTGGGCATTTTCACCGAACGCGACGTGCTGAAAAAAATCGTCGCCGCCTCGTTCGACCTGCGCACGACTCCCATCACGGAAGTGATGACCACCAATCCCCATGCGCTCAACGACGACGACACCATCGCCTACGCGCTGAATTTCATGGATCTCGGCGGTTACCGCCATATCCCCATCGTCAACGATCAGTTCGAGCCGGTGGGACTCGTTTCGATCAAGGATATCGTCTCCTATCTCGTGCAACATTTCGCCGACGAGGTACTCAACCTTCCGCCCCACCCGCTCGCAAAAGCCGTGGAGGACGAGTATCCGCTGTCGGACGAGCCGGACCTGCTCGCCGGCGACGAATGAAACAACGACGCCCCGCGATGCGGGGCGTTTTCGTTCGGGATCCATGATTCCTATTTCCCGCCCGATTCCAACAGCTGATCGACGCGTTCCAGATCCCGCACGATTTCCGCGCGGCGCTCGGCGTCACGTTCGAGTTCGAGGTATATCCGCAGCTGTTCCCGTGCTTCCGTCAGTCGTCCGGCCTGCATCAGAAGCAGGCCGAGATTTCTCCGCGCTTCCGCCAGCCGGGGATCGCATTCGACCGCCTTCTTCCAGTAGCCGTATGCGTATTGCGCGCTCCCTGTCTGCATGCGCAGGTTTCCGAAGTTGAACCAGGCCAGCGCATAGGTGGAGTCGCGCTGGATCGCTGCGCGGTACTGCGCGGCGGCTTCATCCGCCCGATGCTGTGCCGCGAGGGCATTGCCGAGATTCACCAGTCCGTCCACGGTTACCTGCTCCTGCAATGACGCGCGGAACCGTCGCTCGGCTTCGCCGTACGATCCCTCGCCGAAGGCCACCTTGCCGAGCTTGATCTGCTCCTGCTCGAATCCCTGGTGCACCTCAGGCTGAAGCAGAAGCAGTCCCAGCGCCACCGCGGCGCCGAGCGCCGTGGGTAGCAGGAGCGCGCGGTGCTTCCCGTCCTTCGTCTGCTTCACGAAGGTGACGAGCGCGTATGCGCCGTACAGAATCAGAATCGGCATCAGGGGCAGGCGCAGTCGGGCGCTGACGAAAAAAACTGCCGTCGAGAGGACGTATACCAGCGCGAATACCGGAAGCACCCATCCCCCCTGCCTGAATCGCAGCGCCAGTGCCAGTCCGGTAGCGGCGAGGATCAGGAGCACGGGGAACACCGAGGCCGGGATACCGATGATCGGACCGAATTCCTCCGTGTAAAACCGGATGCTGAGGCCGAGCTGATCGATCTCACCCGGGTGGAAAAACAGCACGACCTTGCGCAGCAGCAGCGCCGCGGCGTCCGAAGGATGCGCCCCCATCCACAGGAGGGCGCGATCGCGCCAGAAAGCCGACACTTCCGCCGCATTCATGCTGCGGCCGGTCTGCCTCTCCGCCCAGTGCCGGCCGTTGACGTCGGTGTACAGATCCACGTTCTCCGGCATCTTGTACAGACCCATGGCCTCGGCGTTGTTGCCGGCGTAGAGATTGTAGCCGAACGACGAGGTCACAGGCTGGAACACGCCTTCCGTTGCGGCGTTGTGCCAGGCTGTCGGCACGAGCGTCAGCAGTGCCGCCGCCGCGTATGCGAGCACGTGGCGCAGCTGCGGCCGGCCTTCCCCGCGCATGAACAGCCAGATGACGATCAGCGTCGGGAGAAAGACGATCGCCGTGGACCGCGTGATCACGACGAGTCCGAGCAGGATCCCGGCAGCGATCCAGTATCCATTATTCCGCCTTCGGAATGCGCTCACGAGAACCGCGAGATGCGCGAGAACGAGCAGCGTGTGCAACGACTCTGTCAACAGCAGGCCATCGTGAAAAATCAACGGCGCATAGAGCGCGGTGACCAACGCGGCGAGCAGGGCGGTGGAGGAATCGAAGAGCTTTCTCCCGAGCAGGTAGGTCAGCAGCGCGACTCCGCCGCCGGAGAAGGCCTGCAATATTCGGACCCACAACTCCGGATTACCGGTGATCTTCCAGACGAGCGCGACCAGGTGGGGATACAGGGGCGACATGAAGTAGGCGTGCGGTATCCCTTCGCCGAGGATCTGCTCCGCAAGCTGCATGTACAGCCGCGAATCCGAAAAATGTTGAAGGAAGAATGGTGTGTCCCGCAGGGAGAACACGAAATGCAGGCGCAGCAGCACCGCGACAGCCGCCAGCGCTGTGGGAATCGCCGTGCGCCGCAGTTGCACGCGCCATGCCGGCGTGCGCCACGCCTGCGTGCGCCACGTCTGCGTGCGCCGCACGGACGTCGCGGCCGTTCCCTTGCCTTTCTGTTTGTTGGATTGCGGGGGAGTCCGCTTCATCACGAGTGTCTATTCGATCACGGAGAGCTTGCGGGTGAGCGTCCGCCCCTCCGCGGTCAGGCGGTAGTAATACACTCCGCTGCGCAGCCCCCGTACCGGCACGTTCAGATGGTGACGGCCGGCGGCGAAGACGCGATCGGCGACGAGGATTACCGGGCGGCCGAGCGCGTCAAAAAGTTCGAGACGGGCCTGGAGCTCCGAGGGCAGCGTCAGCGTGACCGACGCACTGCCCCCACTCGCGGATAACGGATTGGGGAAGGACTGCTCGAGGGCGAAGGTCCAGGATGATGCGATACTGATTTCCACGACCGGCGAGAGGTCCGTCCGTCCGTCGAAATCCACCTGCCGCAGCCGATACCGCACGATCCCCGATAGATCGGCTGCGTCCCGCGCCTGCGGATCGACAAAACCGTAGCTGTGGCCTGCTTTCGTCGTCCCGTTCCCCTCGACGAAACCGATGCGCTGCCAGAGATTCAGCATGCCCATCTCGGAAGCGGCGGAGAGTCGCTCCACGATGAAGCCGCTGTTGTTTTCCTCGGAGGCGGTATGCCATTCGAGCAGGCCGGCGCCGTCCTCATAGCGTGCGGTGAAGGAGGTCAGTTCCACGGGCGTGCCATAGGGCCAGCAGGCACGTACCTCCGTCCTGAATTCGATGGAATCGGTCGGCCCTAGCTGCAGTTTCGTGCGCATGAAATCGGTCGCCAGCGTCGTGGTATTGTTCGCGTTGATGATCACGGACCGGAGAGGCTCCCGCGCGGGCGACACCATCAGCAGGCGGGCGACATCCCCTGCAGGACCGCCGATTTTCCATGCGAGATAGAAATCGTCGGGCGGTTCGATCCATGCGAGCGGACTTGCGAACGCGAATTCCACGATATAGTCCGCGTCCACGACCTGCCCCTGCAGATTCGGTCCGATGAGCACGGTCAGCTGGTCGAGTATGAAATACGTCGGCAGTTTGTTGGCGAGGACGCGGACATAGAGCGTATCGAATTTGTTCCCGCTGCCCGGCGCTCGGTCGACACCCATTCCGATATAGGCTGTGTCGATCGTCGCGACCCAATCCGCCGTCATGCGCACGGCGAACCACGGAGTCGGGACGTTATGCTTGTAGACCAGCTGCTGCCCGTTCGTATTGTAGTACAGAAGCGGACTACAGGTATTGGGGAGCTGCTGCGCCAGTCCGACGAAGGCGAGGAAGGGGAAGACCAGGGCGGAAATAATAACGGATACGCGCATGTGAATTCCAGATTACTGCGAATGTGATAAAGTACGCATTCCGGTGAAAACATCCCATATGCAGCCAGGCACCGGTCCCTCCGCGGTGCCCGTCACAGCGCGGCTGCTTCAGCGCGGCTGCTTCACATTTCCCCTGGCATGCGCGTACACCGACATAAAATGAAAGCGCCCCCGTGGTCGGGGGCGCTTTCATTCGTTCGTTTGTGTCCCGTAAGCGGGGAATCCGCCGGCTTACTTGGACAGCACCATCTTCTTCGTGCTCGAGAAGGACGCTGCGCCGCTGGTGGGCACGGCATCGAGACGATAGAAGTAATTGCCGGATGCGACTTCCGCACCGTTCTGATCCATACCCTTCCAGTTGATGGTATAGGTGCCGGCATCCTGCGTGCTGCTGATGAGCGTGGCGACTTCACGTCCGAGCACATCGAGGATGCGCAGGGTGACGACGCTTGCCTCGGGCAGCGTGTAGGAAATGGCGGTCGACGGATTGAACGGGTTCGGATAGTTCTGCTCGAGAGCGAACGCAACCGGCGTCGGGGCTTCAACGCGGACATCACCCGGGATGCGCTTGGAGGGCACCGTGTAGATGATACCGAGCGAACCAGTGTATTCACCGGTGTATCGGATTTCGCCGTACTTGCTGCCAGTCGCGACCGAGAGGACGTTCTCGAAGGAGGTGGCGGGCTTGCCTTCCTTGCGGAAGGACTGCGGCGCCTCGATCTTGAGGTCCTGGGAAGCGATGTAGGTCAGCACATCTTCCTTCGTGTCGAATATCGGAAGCTGGATGGGCTGGACGTTGTTCTTGCGCGCGGCGTTCGGCTCCGCCTTCAGGGCTGCTGCGAGTTCGACATTGTCGTAGTCCGTCGCGCGGGCGCGCTCGATGCCGTACAGTGCGTCGATCTTCTGCACCGTCGGACCGATCTTGCCGTTGCGATCGAAGACGAAAGCGATGTCGTTGCCGCTGGCGACGGCTGAGGTCAGGAGGTCGTTGTTCACATTGCCGAGCACGAAGATCGTGCTGTTCTTGTACGCGGAGAGGTCGCCCTCGCTCGCGTTGACGAGCACGGGATCCGCACCGCGGCTGCTGAGCAGGTCGACGAGTTCATTGAGCGCGGTGCCGCTCATGCCCGGATCGTACAGCACCACAGGCGCCGCGAACACATGGAGATCGAACTGGATCATGTCATTGACCGGGTTCTGATCGTCGGGATTGCGCGTGAAGTACGCCTTCACCTTGTAGATGCCGCCGGTCTGCGGGGTCCACGAATCCATGTTGATCGAAAGCGTCTGGTAGCCGTTGATGCCGCCGGTGTTGGCCACATTGACCATGTCGCTGTACAGCAGATTGTTTCCGCCGTCGTAGATGCCCAGATAAATGTTGAAATCTTTATTCTGGCCATTCTGCGTCGAGGCCGCGGTCACGTTGACAGTCGGGGTCACGGGCTGACCGACGGTGATCGCTTCGTCATGCGACGACTGACTCGAGAAGCGCACGTAGTTCACGGCGAAATCGTTCAGGTTGGTCATGTTGACGCGGATCGGCGCGACGAAGTTGGAGAATACGCCGTTCGCATCGCCGAACGAGAGATCCGGAGGTGTCGAGTTATCGGTGTTGATGTAGGTCATGAACGTTCCGAGGCTCGAATACGGACCGAGCGGACCGAACATGTCTCCGAAGAGATAATCGTTGTACCGGTCGTACAGCGCAGGAATCGCCCCGTACGTGTAGGGGTACACCAGGAAGTTCTGACCCTGGAAGTCACCGTTGTCGATGGTGACGACATAGGTGCCCTGCGGCAGGTTCACCGAGCCGCCTGCATTGATGTCGGCGTCGCCGTTCGGGGTGATCGGGTAGATCGGGAACGTACGCCAGTTGCCCTCGACGTAATCAGACATGTTGACATAGGGCGAACGGGCAACGACCGTGGTCGGGGCACCCGTCAATCCGCCTGCGCAGGCCCACACCGTCGCGCGAACGCGGGCACGCGGAGTCACGGGGAGGAGACCCTTGTCGAAACGATAATCGACGCTCGCGACATGCGTCGTCGGGTTCTTGAACAGCGTGAAGGCATTGCCCAATCCCTGATTAGGGCCGACGGTCGCGGAAGCGGGAATCATCTCGTTCCAGGGATCGACGTACTTGGTCCACATGATGATCTGTTCGCCGTGGTAGGACATCGAAACGTCGTTGACATTGATCTTCGGCGATTCGTATTCATTGTCGGTGAGATCGTCATCGTAGCGCGCCTGCATGAGGTTGATGCGCAGGTTGTAATCGCCTTTCGGCAGGATGAGATCGTCCGCGTTCACCAGAGAGCCCGCAACCGCAGGATCGGAGTCAAGCGCGCCCGGATAGGCGTACGGACCGTGATAATGGGTGCCCGAAGGCGGCGCGTAGTTGCTCATATCAACCGCCATGATGCGCTCGGTACCCGTCGCATCGCGCTGATACATCTTCTGGGTGGCCCAGAATACGAGAATGGGATCCTGATCCTTGGCATTCTCCTTGTACGGAGGAATCACGCCGACCACATCGGAGAGATATCCGATCGCGGAACCGGTGAAGGTGCCCGGAATGGGGATACCCATGAGCGGACCGACGATGCCCTGATGGCGATCGGGATCGGAAATCTCGCCGCCGCCGATGATGTACTCGATCTGCAGGTAGGTCACGCGAACGTTCCCGTACCCGTTCTGGGTGTCATGGAAGCAATCGTAGACGCTGACGTAATACAGTCCGTCAACCGGGAATCCGTTGAGCGAACTGAGCGGCTGCTCGCTGCGATAGGTGCCGGTGAATCCCTCGTTGGGTCCGGCGGGAAGACCACTCGCGATCTGCTCGAAGGCGAAATCGTCGAAGGTCACGAGATCATAACCGCCCTTGTCGGCGGCAATATCCGTGCTGAGGCAGGCAGCGAGCCGGACGCCGCCGTACGCGCCACTGGCCCCGCCTTGCAGGCTGTTCACCGTGCCATTACCGGTCGGCCAGCCGGAGGGAGCCTTCGCCTGGAAGCCGGGATCGCCGTTGCTCGGGGGAGCCGGAAGCGGCAGGAAGCCCGGGCTGTCCGGCACGCGGCCGAAGTAGATCGCGATATCCTCGGTGTATGCCTTGTCAATGGTCATTCCGGGAGCGTACGAGGTCTCGACCCTGATCGTCACGCGGAAACGCCCCGCAGGATACCCGTTGGCGTCCGTTCCGATCATCGCGCCGGGGTGGCCGGAGATGATCACGGGGAAACAGTCGCCATCGCGACCGAGCACGACGCCGGGATCATTCGGCACGTTGCACACGCTTCCGGGCGTCTGGGACACGTTGTCGTTGGGAATCTGCGCGCGGTTCGGTTCGATCTGCGTCGCGGTCGTGCCGTTGATCTGGCCGCGGAGGGAAGAACCACCGGGGAAGGTGATATTGATCGGGGGATTGAAGGGCTGGATCGGCTCATCGATCTGGCGGTTGAACATCAGCGCCCACTCCTCCAGAAAGCCGTCCTGCGGCGGAGCGTACTGACCGAAGTTCCGCTCATCCACAACCTGGATCTGCCACCAGCCGGCCGACAGGGCACCGTTGAAGAGCGCGAGCGACGTCGCGGTATTCACGGTGCGGTCGTTCGGCTGAGCGCCAAGAGGATTGCCGCCCTGCTGGAAGAGCACCATCGAGCGCGGTGATCCCATCGATCCGAACAGCGGCACGCCACTGGGATTGCCGCTCTCCTGCTTCAGCACCACCTGCTGACCACGAGGCGAGACGAGTGTAACGCGCAAGCTCGAATACATGATGGTCTTGGCGTAGAAGCCAACACGCACGTCCGCGACCGGCACGTTCACGGGAACGTAGATCGCGTCGATGGTTGTCTGGCCGGCTTGGATACGAAGATGCGGTTTGCTCACGTACTTGTACGTTCCGTTCGCAAATCCCGCCTGCGTAAGCAGCACACCCAGAAGAAATACTGCTGAAAGAAGAGTCAACTTCTTCATGAAATACCTCCTGGCAGTTGGGGAATAAATGAGCTGATATGGTTCATCTACATTGTTGGAATCGTTTGCAGATCCAGCCTGATTATGGAAGCATCCTGCCCCAGTGATCGAAACATTCGTGCCGGACGTTCGCCGTGCTGAGGGATCATTGCTGCATCGATACAAATGACTACTCGTGACTATTGGGATTAAAATTACACATGGGTATCACGAATGTCAAGCTGTTTTTCTGAGGGAAAAACGCATACGACGCACCATGTGCGCCATCGGACTTCCCCGTCAGATTCACTTGGCAAGATACATCTTTTTTGTTTGTGAACCAGTAGTCGTGCGCATTTTATAAAAATACATCCCCCCGGGGAGATCGCCCGCATCGAAGCTCACCGCGTAGGTCCCCGCCTCCTGACGCTCGGCGACCAGGACCGCGATTTCGCTTCCCATGATGTCGTAGACGGAGAGATCGACCCGGGTCCGCTTCGACAGCGTGTACCGGATCTGTGTCGTTTCCGTGAACGGATTCGGGACATTGTCCTCAAGAACGAAATTCAGAATGGACTCGGTGCCGATCGGAACTTCGGCGGAAAAAAGGACTGTACCATCCGAATTAATTTTCCGCAGCCGGTAATAGGCGATTTCCCGGCCTCCCCAGCTGTCGGCCAGGGAATACTCCTGATGCCGCTCCACCGTGCGAAGCGGTTCCACGTGCGCGAACACCGTGTATCGGCCCGATTCCATCCGCTTCTCCACTTCGTAGCCGCGCACTTTCGACTCGTCGTAGGTTTCCCAGCTCATGCGGACGCTGTCACCCTCGAGCGTCGCGCTGAACGCCAGCAGCTCTATGCGAAGCGGCGTCGTGGAGACGACCAGGCGCGGACGGTTGTAGGCGTAAAGCCACAGGCTGTCGATCTGGGATTGACCGAGGATCCGGCCTTCGTCCGCGTTGTCGAAGGAAAAAAGGACATACAGGTTTGTTTCATAGCCGCTGAGTGCGAGATCGCGGTAGTATGCCACTTCCTGCTCGTTGCGGCAGGTTTCCCACAGCCGGAACTCATCGAAAGTAGCCCGCACGAACTGCGTGCGCGGGATGTTCGTCCCGAACAGGAGCTGCTGCGCCGAGAGGGCGCGCATCCGCGGAGGAACCGCAAGCGTGTCGGCGGTCTTCCCGTCGACGAAGAGCAGAAACCGCAGGCTGTCCGCGCACCAGGCCACGGCCAGATGATGCCAGATGCCGTCGGCGATGAACGGCCCCTGCCCGCTCGTCCACGAGCGCCGGCCGTCCGCGCAGCGCACCTCGGCCTCGCCGCGCGCGGAGACGCGGAGCTCGAAGGGATATGCGGTATTGAAATCATCGGGACGCGCACTCACGAGCGGAGCATCCACCGCGGTGGTCGAGCACCAGGTCTCGATCGTGAAGTCCCTGTCGAGGGGAAGACGGAACAGGCCGCTGTCGGGACAGAGCAGATGCTGGCGGTTGCCCGCGAGTTCGATGGCGGCCGTCCCGTTGCGCTCGGCATGGATGATCTGTATCGTCCGCTGCAGACGTGATTCCAATGTATCCGCAAAATCACGCAGATCGGCCGGATCCGTCGTCCTCCACAGCAGCCTGTCGTTCTGGGTGACGACAACCCCTGTCGCGAATTTGAAGGTGAAGGTTCCCGCTTCCTTCGGGACGAAGCGCAGCAGCACGCGCACTTCGGCGTCGGTCTCCCGCGTCGAAGGGATGCTGTCCGCGACCGCGATCACGACATGCCCTTCCTCCGCCCGGTAGCGGGCGGCGACGTTTCCATTGCGGCGCAGCGAGCGGCGGCCGGTTGCGGTGACGTAACTCGCTCCGGTCAGTTCGAAACTCTCGGGGACCTGCACGACCAGACCGACCATCCCTCCACCGTGACCGACGATGGATCCGTCCACCGCGACCACGAATTCCTGCTCGAGATACGCCTTCGATGGCATGGTGATGTGGTCGATCAGGCTGAGGCAGCCCTGAAAAAGGAATATCGTCCCGAGCAGGGACGATATCAGCAGTAATCGGAATATGCGCGGTGCGACTGCAGTCATGGAACCCGATCAACGATGCGCGCGCAGGAATTCGAGTCGCGGACGCAACTCCTCCACCGGTGTGAGCAGCTTGTCCTTCCCGAATATGGCGTCTTCGTAATTCCGGAAGACCATCTCGTAGCGCGGGCTCATGACGATCGCTTCTTCCGGACATACCTCCTCGCAAAATCCGCAGAAAATGCAGCGCAGCATGTTGATTTCGAAGCGCTCGGGATACCGCTCCTTCTCGTCGGTGGTCTCGGCCGCCTGCAATTCTATCGCAAGCGCGGGACAGACGCGCGCGCAGAGTCCGCAGGCGACGCAGCGTTCGATCCCGTTGTCCTCGAGCACGAGCACGGGAGCGCCGCGGTACGAGGGAGGCGGCACCCACTTCTCCTCCGGGTACTCGCGCGTTTCCTTCTTCTTCACCATCTGTTCGAGTGTCAGCTTCATCCCCTTGACGATCTCCGGGATGTACATCCTCTCCCAGAAGGTGAGCCTGTATTTATCATGCGTCTGCGCTTGCATGAGCTTTCCTTTCTTCTCGGATCACGAAATCAGAAGAATGACGATGCCGGTCGCGACCACATTCAGCAGCGCGATGGGGAGCATGACCTTCCAGCCGAGGTTCATCAGCTGATCGTAGCGGAACCGCGGGACGGTCCACCGCACCCATTGGAAAAAGAACAGCAGGAACGCGACCTTCAGGACGAACGCCAGGACCTGCAGCATGACCACGACACCCGACGGGAGCGCGAGCAGCTCGAGGTACGGCACCTGCCAGCCGCCGAGGTACAGGGTGGTGATCACGGCGCTCGCCGTGATCATGTTTGCGTATTCGGCCAGGAAAAACAGCGCGAACTTGAAACTGCTGTATTCGGTGTGGTACCCGCCCACGAGTTCGGGCTCCGCCTCCGGCAGATCGAAGGGCGTGCGGTTCGTTTCCGCAAAGGCCGCGACGACAAAGGTGATGAAGCCGACGGGCTGGAGGACGAGGTTCCACATCCATCCCGCCTGGTGCGTGACCACCTCGGTCAGCTGCAGCGATCCGGTGACCATGACGACCCCGATCACGCTCAGTCCCATCGACAGTTCGTAGGAAATCATCTGCGCCGTCGAACGGAGTCCGCCGAGCAGCGAGTACTTGTTGTTCGACGACCAGCCGCCGAGCGTCACGCCATAGACGCCCATGGATGTGAGCGCGAGGATGTAGAGGATGCCGATGTTCACGTCCGCGATGACCATGCGCACCTCGCGGCCGAACATCATGATGGTCTCGCCCGCGATGGGCACGACGGCGAGCGTGCTGAAGGCGACGCCGATGGAGATGACTGGAGCCAGCGTGTGGATGAAGCGGTTGGCCGCGGTGGGAACGATGTCCTCCTTCAGCAGGAGCTTGAGCACATCGGCGTAGGGTTGCAGCAAGCCCATCCATCCGACGCGGTTGGGACCGAGGCGGTTCTGGATCCAGGCGCTGATCTTGCGCTCGGTGTATACCAGCTCGGCGACGGTGACCAGCACCACCGTGAACATCACGAGGATCTTTATCAGGGAAATGAGGATGTCGGTGAATTCCATTGATTCCTGTCCGTCTTATTCGCGAACGTCACTGTACTTGTACGGCAGCATGTGCGCGGGTTGCGGGCCGGCGATGCGGACACCCCAGCGGCCGAGCTTCTCGTATGACAAGCCGGCGAGCGCTTCGATGCGTCCGGTCATCTCATCGAAAATATCCTCGGGATGGTCGTATTTCCACTTCGCGCCCATCAGCACGCCGAGATTGAAAAAGACCAGCGCGGCGCTGCGCGCGTCGTAGCGCTTCATCTGTCCCCAGCGATCGAATTCGCTCGCGAATTTATCGAGACGGCTTACGGAAAATGCGCCTGTCCATCGCTCGTTTTCCGCGGTGTTGACCGCGGGACGGATGAGCTGCAGCTGCTGCTCGCAGTTGAGGAATGTACCGAGTTTCTCCACGAATGTCGAGGCGCTGAGCACGGCATCGGCCCGGTCGGTGAGCGCGGAGCTGTTGCTCACGATCGCCGTGACGTACTGCGCCTTCTCCAGCGCCTGCATGAATTCCGCATGCTCCGCGGCGCGCGGGTCGCTGACGATGACGGCCTTGATGCGCCCGCTGCGCAGTCCCTCGACGATCTGCGGAAGTCCATGCTCCGGATCGGCGGGAGTGATGCCTGCCAGGCGTGCGCCCGCGGTGTTCGGCGTCTTGTCCTCGCGAATGAGAAAATCATCCTGGTCGCCCGGCTGCAGATGAGGCAGTAAGTCGAGGTAGGGCGTCTTGAGCACTTCGCGGGCGAAGCGCGCGGCGAGGTAGCTGTCCTCGCAGGTGTCGAAGGGGGACGCGATCACCGCGATCTG
Organism: uncultured Chromatiales bacterium; assembly: GCA_964635845.1. Taxonomy (GTDB): domain Bacteria; phylum Bacteroidota; class Ignavibacteria; order SZUA-365; family SZUA-365; genus SZUA-365. The sequence goes on along the minus strand of CAZWNO010000049.1, from coordinate 11,333 downwards.
CTCGCCCTTGTACGAGCGAAGGTCGGAAGAGACCGACGCGAGCGCCTCGTCCCATCCGACGGGCGTCAGCACGCCATCCTTTCGCAGCATGGGCTGATCGAAGCGCGTCTCCGCGTGTACGTGCTTGAAGCTTTCGAGCCGGCCTTTGTCGCACATCCAGAAGTTGTTGACTTCCTGGTTCTCGCGTGGAGTGAGGCGGAGTATCCGGTTCTGGCGCACCCACATGTCCATGTTGCAGCCTCGGGCACATCCAGGACAGACGCCCGGCGTGTCCGACATTTCCCACACCCTTGCCCGGAAACGGAACTCCATGCTCGTCAGCGCGCCGACTGGACAGATGTCGATGACGTTCATGGAGTACGGATTGTCGAGCTGCTTGCCGGGGAAGGTCTCGAGCCTGACCTGATCGCCGCGTTCGACGAAAGTCAGTTGCGGATAGCCCACGATGTCTTCGCAGAAGCGGATGCATCTCGAACACATGATGCAGCGTTCGACGTCGAGCATCACGTGCGGACCGAGTTCGACGCGCTTGGGCTTGTGCACCTTCTCCTCGTCGAAACGGCTTTCGCCGACACTGTACCGATACGCGTAATCCTGGAGCTTGCACTCCCCCGCCTCGTCACAGATCGGGCAATCGAGCGGATGGTTGATCAGGATGAACTCGATCACGGCTTCACGGGCCTGGATGGCCTTCTCGGAATTGACGTGCACCACCATTCCATCCATGCATCGCGTCGAACAGGCGATCACCTGCTTGGGCATCTTCTCCACTTCGACCAGGCACATGCGGCAGTTCCCGCTGATCGATAGCGCGGGGTGCCAGCAGAAATGCGGGACATAGATGCCGTTCTCGAACGCCGCCTCGATGATGGTCTTGGAAGGATCAGTCTGAATCTCCTTGCCGTCGATCGTTATGGTTATCATAGGCCGGCTGCTAATCCTTTCTGTTCACAGTATTGAATTCCTCGATTCCGCGCGCCACGAGCTGGACGGCCCGACGGCAGTCGGGTGCGTTGAGCACATAGGCGAGCCGCGCTTCCTGCGCGCCGCGGCCCGGCGTCGCGTAGAAGCCGGGACCGGGGGCGACCATCGTGGTCTCGTTTCCCTCGCTGAAATCCGTGAGCATCCATTCCGCGAAGCGCTCGATGTCGTCGACGGGGAACTTCGCCATGATGTAGAAGGCGCCGCTGGGTTTGCGGCAGATCAGTCCGGGGATTTTCTGCAACTCCTCGAACGTCGCGTCGCGGCGCAGGCGGTACTCGCTGATCATCGGCTCGAAGTACTTCGCACCCGCGGCGACGAGCGCGGCCGATCCGATCTGCTCCAGCGTCGCGGTGCAGAGTCGCGCCTGTCCGAAACGGAGCATGACGTTCATGAACGCGCGGTTGCGGCTGATCACGCATCCCATGCGTCCCCCGCAGAGGCTGTACCGCTTCGAGAGACTGTCCATGACGATGGCGTGCTGCTCGAGACCTTCGATGTCGAGCACCGATTTCGTGGCGCCCTCGTATACGAACTCGCGATAGACTTCGTCGGACAGCACGTACAGGTTGTGCGTCAGCGCGAGGTCGCGCACGGCGTCGAGCTCGTCGTCGCGGAGCACGGTGCCGGTGGGATTGTTCGGATTGCAGATGATCAGCGCCCGCGTGCGGGGCGTGAGATACCTGGCGATTTCCTCGGCCGGAGGGAGGTGAAAACCGTCCTCCGCCTGCGTGCCGATGGGCACCAGCGTGATGCCCGACATTATGGCGAAACCGTTGTAGTTCGTGTAGAACGGCTCGAACACGAGGATTTCGTCCCCGGGCTGCGCGACCGCCATCATCGAGAAGATAATGGCCTCGGAGCCGCCGGTGGTGATCACGATGTCGTCGTAGGCAAGCCGGATCGAGAGCGAGGCGTAGTATTGCTGGATACTTTCGATGAACGGCCGGATTCCCTGGGAATTTCCGTAGGCGATGACCTTCTCCTGGTACGAACGCACAGCTTCGTAAAACTCGGACGGGGTCTCGATGTCGGGTTGGCCGATGTTCAGGTGATACACATGGGTCCCGCGCTTCTTGGCCGCATCGCCGAGGGGAACGAGTTTCCGGATGGGCGAAGCTGGCATGATGGAGGCACGGCGGGAAAGCGGAGGTGCGGATTGCATAAGTATTTACTCGGGAATGGACCGGGAAACGCTGGATTGTCCCCCCTGCAGCAGCGTCTCCGCGGCGGTTTGGAACAGAATGGTACAATCCTGACAAATGTACGGACCAACGGAGGAATTAGCAAAACGGAGAGGCGCGCAGGATGCGGGGAAGAATGGAAGGATGGAAAGATGGAAGAATGGAAGGATGGAAAGATGGAAGAATGGAAAGATGGAAGAACGGAAGGATGGAAAGATGGGAAGCGCGGAGATTGCGTCAGTCGATGGGAAGGAGCATGCGGCTCGAGAGGGCGTCCTCGGAGAGCAGATCGGCGGAGAGCGTTTGAAGGTCTTCCGCGCTGACGGCGCGCAGACCGCCGATGACGTCCTCGACGGGGATATCCCTCCCGTACACCAGTTCGTCGCGTCCGAGGCGGCTCATCCGGTTGGTCATGCTCTCCAGTCCGAGCAGCATTGCGCCGACGATCTGCTCTTTCGCCCGATTGAGTTCCCGCGTGGGCACGCGGTGATTCCGCAGGACATCCAGCTCCCGAAGTATGACATTGCGTCCGCGTTCCACCCGACCCGGCTCGATCGCGGCGTACACGCCGAATGTGGAGACATCATTGAACATCGAGAGGAAGGAATAGATGTTGTAGGCGTATCCGTGCCGCTCCCGCACGCGCTGGAACAGGCGTGAACTCATGCCCTCGCCCAGCACGGCATTGAGGACGGCGAGCGCGTGCCGTCGTTCGTCGTGATACCCTGCCGCCGTGGTCCCCAGCACGAGGTGTGCCTGCTGGATCGGCCGCCGCACGACGGTGTGCTTCGATCGAGGCGCGTGCGGCTTTCGCCGCTGCGCCGCGATGCCGTGGGGGATACCTGCGAATTCCTTTTCACAGTGTTCGAGCAGGGTATCGTGATCGACGGCGCCCGAGGCGGCGATCACCATGTTCTCCGCGACGTAGTGGCGCCGAACGAACGCGTGCAGCCGCGCGCTGTCGAATGAGAGCACCTGCGCGTCGTGCCCGATGATGGGCTGTCCCAGCGGATGCCTTCCGAAGATCTGCTGTTCGAACTGCTCGTGCGCAAGATCCTCCGGATCGTCTTCCGCGCCGCGCATTTCCTCTATGATGACCTGTTTCTCTTTTTCCACTTCGCGTTCGGGGAACGTGGAATGCAGCAGGATGTCGCCCAGCAGATGCACCGCGCGGCCGAGATGCGGCTGCAGCACGCGCGCGTAGTAGCAGGTGTTGTCCTTGGTCGTGAACGCGTTGAGGTACCCGCCGACGGTTTCGAGGTATTGCGCGATGTGGTGCGTACGGCGGCGCTTCGTGCCCTTGAACACGCAGTGTTCGATGAAATGCGAGATGCCGTTTTCCTCGGGCGCCTCGTCCCTGCTGCCCGTATCGATCCAGACGCCCAGCGCCAGGGAATGCGCCGACGGGATCTGTTCGGTGATGACGCGCAAACCGGTGGACAGCAGGGACTTCCGCAGCACCGGGCTGCCCGGCAGCTGCTGGGATCGGGGAGAAGCGAATCGTCGTGCGGTGCGCATGGAGGGATCGTCGGGATTCAGGTCAGGGGATAGACGAGAAAAGTATACTGATGCAGCGTTCGCTCCGCGTCGCACAGCGAAAGCACGATGATGCGCACGGGGAGTTCCCTGCCGTCCCGCGCGTGAAGAAGCATGTTCGTGTTGTAGCGTCCGGAGCACTCGATGCCGCCGAGGCTCGCGAGCAGCGCATCGACCTCCCCCGGAAAGAGATCCTGGAGACCCTTGCCGATCGCTTCTCCCTTCGACCATCCGAAATGCTGCACGCAGCTCGCGCTCCAGCTCTTGAGGACGAGGTCGGGAGTCAGGGAGAAGACGCAGGTCTGCGGAAGCTCGTCCGCGATCGCGAGCGTGAGCAGTTCGTACGCCTGGGCGAAATGCGTGCAGCGCCGGTACTCGGAAATGTCCCGAAGACTGAAGCGTATCCCGATGTGCTTGCCCTTGCGCGTGGTCACCGGACTCCAGCTCATCAGCACGTACCGCGTATCCCCCGACTTCGTGAGGAGACGGTATTCGGCGTTCGCGCCGGATTCACCCGCATAGGCTTTCGCGCGGTCCTTCCGGAAGCGCTCGAGATGATCCTCATGCACGATATGCTCCAGCGTGAGCCCGTCTCGCGTAAAATCTTCCGGCTCGTAACCGAGCACGCCGGTGATGGAAGGGCTGACGTACTCATAGCTCCCGTTGACATTGTACCAGAACTCGAGACTGCTCGTGAGATCGGCGATGATATGCATGCGCTCGTGCGTCTCGTGGAGCAGCTTCCGGTACTTGTTTTTCACGCCGGCAAGGATGCGGTTGACCGCCGCCTTCTGCGGGTTGGATAGTCCGATTTTGTCTATGGATGGGACTTTTTTTTTCCGGATCATGTCAACAGGCATTGCTTGTTCCGAATTTGCTCCGCAAACTCAATCACAAGTGCAAACGAATCGCGAATGACATGATAATGTACGAAAAACAGTGCAGGAAAGCTATCGGCAAATCTGCTTCGACGATATCGGAAAATCTGCCTCCCGGCCATCGGATCCGTGATCATGTCCGGGCGCAGACACGCACCACGGGCGCAGCCCCGTGCCACGGGCGCGTCAGTGGAGCGCTTCACGCAGTCGCTCCCGCAGCAGCCCGTAACGCGGTTGCTCGTTCGTATTCTGTACGGCGAGTGAGAGCGCGCTCCGCTGGCCGAGGAACACCATCATGCGCCGCGCGCGCGTCATGGCGGTGTACATGAGATTGCGCCGCAGCATGATGCGATGCTGCATGACGACCGGTACGATCACGATCTCGTATTCGTTGCCCTGGCTTTTGTGGACGGTGATCGCATAGGCCAGGAGCAGATCGTCTGTTTCCTCCGGAGCATAGGTCACTCCGCGGCCGTCGTAATCGACCGACAGAAGATTCTCGTCCTCGTCGTAGCCGCGGACGAATCCGATATCGCCGTTGTAGATGTCCTTCCCGTAATCGTTGCGCGTCTGCATGACTTTATCACCCAGACGGAAAATTCGGTCTCCGCGCTGAAACACCACGCGCGATCCGCCGTTGATGGCCTGCTGCAGCACGCGGTTCAGGTTGGTGACGCCGACCGGCGTGTCGTGCATCGGTGTCAGTACCTGGATATCCCGCATCGGATCGCATCCGAGTTCCTCGGGGATGCGCCCCGAAACGAGGTCGCGGATGAGCGACGGGAGATTTTCCTCCGGGCCGACCTCGCGGAAAAATGTTTCTCCCCCGTCGGCGATGCGCGTGTCGAAGACGGGCATGAAACCCTGCCGCATGCGATTGGCGTTGGTGATGATGCTCGAATGCTCCGCCTGGCGGAATACCAGGTGCAGCACCACGGTGTCGATTTCTCCGCAGGCACACAGATCGCGCAGCACCGTGCCCGGACCAACGGAGGGCAGCTGATCGGCGTCGCCGACCAGCACGAGGCGACATCCGCCGCGGCGGGCGCGCATCAGCGCCGCCATGAGAGGCACGTCGACCATCGACATCTCATCGACCACGAGCAGATCCGCATCGACCGGATTTTCGTCATTCCGCTGAAACACCATGACGGAGGGGTCGAATTCCAGCAGCCTGTGAATGGTTTTCGCTTCGTGGCCTGTCAGTTCGGTGATGCGCTTCGCTGCCCGTCCGGTCGGTGCGCAGATCGCGATCTTCCAGCCCAGCTGCCGCGCAAGATCGAGGATGCCGATGAGGGTGGTGGTCTTCCCCGTTCCGGGACCGCCGGTAAGAATGCACGCAGGTCCCGCGAGACATTTATGCACTGCCTCCACCTGCTGGGCGTTGAGGCGGATGCCGCGCGCGGCTTCGACCTCCCCGAGCCGGCGGTCGAGCCCGATGTGATCGAGATCGTTCCATCGCTCCGCGAATGCCGCGCGGAAGGCACCGGCGATGGCCTCCTCGGCATGCAGTAATTCGGGGAGATACACGTGGTCGTCGGAGAGAATCGCGTAGCCTGACTCTATGGCCAGCACGAGTGCCGCGCGGGCTTCGTCCGCTTCCACTTCCAGCAGCGCCGCGGCATGACGCAGATACTCCTCTTCGGGGACGCAGGTGTGGCCGTGGCGCCGGGCGGATTCGCGCAGTGCAAAGCTCATCCCCGCGACCACGCGCCGCTGGTCGCTGGCCGAGATGCCGATCGACCGTGCGATCGTATCCGCGGTCGTGAAGCCGATGCCGTCGATGTCCTCGATCAACCGGTACGGGTTGTCGTGCAGGATACCGATCGCTTCGTTCCCGTACGCGCGGTAGATGCGCACCGCCCAGGTGCTGCTGATATCATGCGCCTTGAGAAACAGCATGACGGTCTGCACGCCGCGCTGTTTCTCCCAATCGTGCTGGATACTGTCCAGCTTCCTGTCCCCGATGCCCTCCACCTCCAGCAGCCGTTCGATTTCATTGTTCATGACGTCGAGAGTCTGCGTGCCGAAGCGCTCGACGATTTTTCTCGCGGTCCCTTTCCCCAGCCCGCGGATCAGTCCCGACGCCAGATAGCGCTCGATTCCCTCGGGTGTGACGGGATACTGGATCTCGTAGGATGTGAACTGGAACTGCCTTCCGTAGCGGGGGTGATCCTCGAAACGGCCGTGCAGCACGTAGCGATCGCCGGGGGAAGGCGACAGCATCTCCCCGACCGCGACCAGCGGGAACAGCTCGCCCTCGACGCGTATGCTGCAGACGACGAACGCACTGTCGGGCGCGGACCAGGTCACGCGCTCGAGCGTCGCCTCGAGCGACCGCTCGCCTTGCGTTTCAGCGCTGCCGCGCCTATCATGCTCTGACGATTGTCTGCCCATCTTCCCGTCGTCCGAATCGGCTGAAGGAGTCGTACATGAAATCTCACACCGAATATCTGACATTCAACACGCGCGGCAAGCGCGAGTACATCAACATCACCGCGCAAGTGGAGTCTGCCCTGCGGAAAAGCGGCATCCGGGAGGGGATGATACTGGTTTCCGCGATGCACATCACCGCCGGTGTCTGGATCAACGATGCCGAGGACGGCCTGCTCCATGACATCGACGAATGGCTCGAGCGGCTCGCGCCCTTCCGTCAGGACTACCGTCACCACCGCACGGGGGAGACGAACGGCGATGCGCATCTGAAAAGCCTGCTCGTGCACCATGAGGTCGTCGTGCCGGTGACGGACGGCGCGCTGGACTTCGGACCGTGGCAGCAGATCTACTACGCCGAGTTCGACGGCCAGCGGCGCAAGCGCCTCATCATCAAGGTGATGGGCGAATAATACGGCGGCGGAAAAGCGGAGGCAAGCGAAGCCGCGTCACTTCCTCGTGATGATGACTTCCGTCCGGCGGTTGAGCCGTCGCCCGAGTTCGGTGTCGTTGGGAGCGATCGGCTGCGCTTTTCCCATCCCGCGCGTCGTGATGCGCGCCTCGGAGATCCCGCGCTCCACCAGGTACTTCCGCACCGCGCGGGCGCGCGCATCCGAGAGCGCGATATTGTATTCCTCGCTGCCGATGAAATCAGTGTGTCCGCGGATCTCGACATGGATGTTCTCGTACTTCCGCAGCATCGCCAGGATGTTGCGGAGTTCTTCCGTGTACGACATGTCGAACGTCGCCCGGTTGAAATCGAAGAGAATGTTTTCCAGAACGAATTTCTTGTCGACGTCGAGCACGGTGACCTGCTCCTGCAGCACGACCTCGTCCTGCGAATTGCGGATCTCGAGATTCATTTTTTCCGGCGGCACTTCCTCCGTGATGTGGTACCGGACCGCGTAGAGATTCGTGATCGACTCGCTGAAATCGTCAAGGATGGAACTGAAATCCTCGATGATATTGAACCGCTTGCCCCGCGTCGCCTCCGTCATCTGCTTGTATTCCGGGATGTGCGGCGGCGTGATCGCGAAGAGCTTGATGTTCTGCTTCAGGAGAAAATCTGTCATCGTTTGCGCGGTAAAATCCGTTTTCCCGTACCCCTTGTCCCCTTTCTGATGGAACATCGCATCCGTGATGAGGATGAAAATGCGCTGGGCGCTCTGACGGAATTTGAACGACGACGCCTCGAACAGACCCTCGAGCGCGTTCTCGTTGTCGTCCATCCCTCCGCCGATTTTCAGGCCGTCGATCCAGCCGATGAACGTCTTCACGTCCTCGGTGAAGTCCTTGTAGCGCTCGATCCTGTCACTGAACGACAGCAGCGCCAGACGGTAATCCACGCCGCGGGACGCCAGCCGCTGTGTGAAATCGATGATGTTGGCCTTGACCTCGTAGACCTCCTGTGACATGCTGCCCGTCTGATCGATGATGAACGCGATGTCGACGGGGAAGCTGTTCGTCGCGGAGATTTTTTCGATGGACTCGAGGTTCACCGCGGCACCGTCCTGGTAGACCACCATATCCGTCTTCCGGAGGCTCGGGAAATGGTTGCCGACGGAGTCGCGCGCGTCAAGTATCACGCTGACCTCGGGATACCGGCTGATGTCGACGGCGCGGATGGACACGGTGACGGCTTCCGGATGCTTGCTCCGTGCCGAGATGATGGTGGGCTTGCGAAGACTGTCCCTCTGCGGCCACTCAGGGGAACGGATCGGCGGTTCCGAGCCTCCGCCCCCTGCGAGAAGGAGCAGCAGCGAAATGACAACAGGTATGGGTATGAGCGGAACTGCGGGCATAACGTTTGCTTCTGCGCGTCAGACGATCACGCCTTCACGTGAAGAGACGCTCGGTGCTTCCACACTGTCAGTCGACTCTCGGTAAAACATGTGCAGGCGATGGCTTGCGTCCATCGCCTGCATGGAAGAAACAGACCGCCGCTGAGACTGTGCGGCTGCTAGAATGCGAATCCGAAACGGAGTCCGGGCACGATCATCTCCTCGTGTTCCCACTTCTCCGGATCGCGGAATACCATCCGGGAGTATTTCACTTCCGCTCGCATCCAGCTGAAGATGTTGAGATACACCTCACCCATCATGCCGCCATTGAAATACTGCAGCGCGACACCGTAGGTGGTCTTGCCGGAGTGATCGTACGACAGACGCACGAACGCATCGAGGATGCTCTTGTCGCTGACGATGCTGACGCTGTCAGGATCGGCCGGCCGGCCCACATCCTCGAACTGGTTCTGACGCCGCGCTTCCACCACTTTCTCGTAGCCGATGCCGGCGTGAATGCGGAGTCCGTCGAGCATGAAGCCGAGATCGCGCCAGTAGAAGAGATTCGCCGTGTTCGCGATGTAGTAGAAGTGGGCTTCCTTCGCCCTGTCCACGTCCTTCGGATTGAGCAGATCGGGGTCCGCGCCGTCGCCGTTGATGATTGTCCCTTCGAGGTTCGTGATCTTCTTGTTTCCGAGTGTCTTCAGCCCGAAGGATACGAATGCCGCGGCGCCGATACCGTCGGCATCGATGCCCGGCGCTCCGGAAACGTTGGAGAGCTGCTTGAAGTACTCTCCGGACGCACCCCAGGTACCGTTGACGGTGCGCGGCTTGAAGATCGGGAAATTCTCGGCGATGCTCTTGTCACCCCAGGTGAAAGGGATGGACGGACCGATTTTTATCCGCTCCGTCGCGGACGGTTCGTATACGAAGAGGGTGTTCCATTGCGCACCGTAGAGGAACGGCAGGTTGACCCAGTCATTTCCGATCTTCAGCTCGAATCCCGCGCGGATGCGCGAGGGCTGCAGGGTGACCCCTTCGCCGATATGCTCGTCGGCGTCCAGTGTCCACATGAAGCCGCCGCCGAAGGGAACGCTGATCGTCGCCTCGGCGACGTAGGGCTGCGGTTTGACCGCGCCCGTCTCGTCGAGATGGGCGTAGGACTGCTTCGCGACGACGGCGTCATACAGATCCGGAGTCAGGATCTCCCGAAGATTGCGCCGGCCGACGATGCGGTAATCGTCGAAATCGCTGTTGTCCTGGTTTGGAAGGAATCCCGCCGAGAGCTTTTCCTCATCGTGCGGGCGTGCCTTCTCGATGATGATGGCGATGAGGTTCTGATCGTCCTTCGGACTCTGGATCACGCGCATGCGCGCCTTGCCCGTGAGCACGCGTTCCGCGATGTCCACGGCATCCGCGTCGAGCAGGTCGTCGCGATTGTCCCGAACCTTGCGCATGACTTCGAGAATCGTGGGCTCGTCCTGGATGATCCACTGAGGGAAGTACTTCGCCACGAGCGGATCAAGTGTGGTGAGGGCGCGCAGCAGGATGCGCAGCCTGTCGTTCTCATCCTTGTAGTATTCGATCGCGACGTCGAGAAGACGCAGGTAGTTCTGTCTGTCGTCCTCCGAAACGCGGAATGTGACGAGTTCATTGACGATCTTGTCGCCCCAGACCATCCGCTGGAGCAGGTCATCCTCGGAATAGTTTGCGCTCTTCATGTATCGCATGATCTGCTCGACGCTCGTCAGAGCGTCATCCGAGCTCTGGGCCTGCACTGCGAGCGGTGCGATCCAGACGACGAGAAGAACGGCGACGAGAATCGAAAGGAGTCGGTGTTTCATCTGCATGCCGTATTGTTCCGTGCTTGATACTGTGTTGTGCTTCATGGTGCTGCCTCGGCTCAATTAAAGATGGACGGCAGCCCGATGCGCAGTCGCGGCGTGATGAGGAAATAACTGCTTTCGGTTTCCCAGATCTCCTGTTCGCGGAGGAGGAAGGAGTACTTCGCTTCCACGCGCAGCCATTCGGTGAGCTCGAGGAAAGCGTCCGTCATCATACGGCCTCCGAAGTACTGAATGCCCATGCCGTATCTGTTGGAGGAACTCATGTTGATGAAGGACATGCGGATGTAGACATCAACGAGATCCTTTTCCTTGCCGAGCGTGATCATCTTACCGATGTCCTCGGTCTTGAACACGTGGCCGGCCTTTTCCGGAACACCCAGTGGATTGAAATCGTCGTTCTCGCTGATGAGATGATTCCGCTTGATCTGCATGTAGGCACCGCCGAGGTTCAAACGGAACGCCATACTCGGATTGATCGCCCGGTCCTTGAACATGATCGGGTAGTACAGCTGCGCGATGGTCGAGTAGTGGAAGAAGTCGTTGGTGTAATCCTTGACATCGATCGGATCGAAGCTGACGTCGCGCATGACCTTGAGATGTTCGTACGCCTCCTGGCCGTCGAAATCGTTGATCACCGTCAGGTTGCCGCCGAGTGAGAAGGGGAAGCCGAAGGTGAAATCGAACGCGACATTG
>CAZWNO010000048.1:27477-29525 GCA_964635845.1 uncultured Chromatiales bacterium | reverse complement strand
CATTCCGAGGCCTCTTTTGTTTGCTTCGACAGGAAAGCACCACCCTGACCCCACCCTCTATCCGATAGTCCCCCATCTTTGTCCGCATGGAACTCGTGCGGAAAAAGCCCAGCAAGCTGATGCGCCCGGAGGCGGACTTCGAGCGTCAGCGCTTCGAATTCTACGCGGCCGAACGCAGCGCCCAGCTCGACGAGCGCGCGAAGGAAGCCTGGGAGTTGTACCACAACGACCGCGACGGGACCAATACCCAGTACACGCAGAAGCAAATCCAGGACCTCGAGGAAGCGTCGCTGCCGCAGGTCTCGATCAACTTCATCCATCCCATCATCAGCAACCAGAAGTCGGTCCTGACCGCCGGCCGGCCCGCGGGGCGAGTGATTCCCGCCGGCGGGGCGGCCCATTCGCGATACGGAAAACATGATCCGCTTTCTTGAACGCATGGCAGACGACCGACTGATCGTCTTCGAGTACCACGAGAATATCGTGACGACGATTCTGCTGAAGAAGGGCCAGGAGGTGAAGGACAGCCTCGACCTGCCGCAGTGCCTATTGCTGTTGACGAAAGCCATGAGCGAGGGTGCGCGCACCGGCATTAGTACGGCGCCTACATCTAACGGAGTTTCAACTTTGTCAATGATTCGGATAGGGAATCTGTATGAAAGACGTTCCGCCGGCCCGTCATATATACCGGTCTCGACGCCGAATTTACCCCCGCCCTACGACCTTCACGGCGGTTCCAAACATGCGCCGTACGAACCTTCATGCGCGCGCACGCCTCCACGGTGCGCCCGTCCGTCGTCCGGTCAGCCTTCCGGTCGCGTTCATGTGGGCGCGCACGATCCCCTCGGGCCAAAACCGACCCCGGGCCCCCGGCCAATGTGGGGAGTCCCCCATGAACCTGCGCGCCGTAAAAATCCTAACGGACTCATCGTGTCCTCAATAAAAGACCTCCTAGTCCAGGAGCGTCTAGATACCTTGCATCTGGCAGGACGGCATGGTATTATTGGTCTATTACGGAGGCTTTATGGCAATCAGAATGTGGATAGTGTTCGCTTCATTCGCACTTTTCACCGGATGCAGTTCTACTCCGGGCGCCGAAGATATCCAGATTCAAGCAAACTGTTGCGATAATCGGCTAGATACCAAAGCTGGCACGTATACCAAGGACCTGATTGCAGATGGCGACAGGACTATTCCGCTGCAGCTTACGTACGCAGAACGCGCCCATATACTCGATGCGGCACGTACGATCGATTTTTTCTCACTCCCACATGAAATACCGCTGGTGCCGGTTCTTGAGATATGGGAAGGTGATACCGTTGAAACCTTTGAGATATCCTCGTCTTCCTGAATTTGTTCAATCAGGATCGAGTCTGCTGATGAAACCAACTTTGTCAAATGGGGTACGGACGCTGGGACGCCGACACAAAGAAGAAACCTACGGTGGTTGCTGGAAGAAATCTGGAAAATCATCGAGAGTAAACCTGAATATAAAGCCCTCCCTCGTCCAAGCGGCGTATACCTCTAACTCAAGTTTCACCACCGCACTCGTCCACCAGACACTATATCGAAGCCATAGGAACACACGGCTTCGGCAACCCACCTTCCCCATAATTCCATCCGACACTTCAGAGCAGTACAAACCGCCGGCATGAAGTAATCCGCCGTAACTGACGGGTATAGGCGGACTTAGACGTCCCGCCCGAAGCGGCGTGTACGCCTCAAAGGTGTTGGTCGGCGGTGACTCAAGCCTTTCAACGCTCACAGGGAAAGGAGTACCTGGAGTGTCACGTCCCATTCTGCTGACCAGGGAGACGCGCGAGCTGTTCAACCCGCCGCCCTCGGAAAGAGCGATCCCTATTCGAGCCAATAAAAACGGCCCTCACACGAGGGCCTTCTCTGTCGGGGTGGCCGGATTTGAACCGACGATCTCCTGCTCCCAAAGCAGGCGCGATACCGGGCTACGCTACACCCCGAATATCAACCAAGATACGATGATTGCGGCGCAAAGACAATGCGTGTTGCCGCGCCTGCCGCGCTGCGCTATG
>CAZWNO010000048.1:20383-27377 GCA_964635845.1 uncultured Chromatiales bacterium | reverse complement strand
CCGCGCCGCGCTATGCCGCGCCGCGCTATGCCGCGCCGCGCTATGCCGCGCCGCGCTATGCCGCGCCGCGTCTTTCGCGCTGCGTCTGTCGCGCCGGCGTGGGTGCCGCTCGGGGGAATGTCTGGCGGGGGCCGGATGAGGGATGCCGGGTCGTTGCCGAAGGGGAATGCCGATATGATGACAGGGGCAATGGTTGACGGTGACAGGTAATTCGGATTTGTTCGTGATGTAAAGTGGAATTAAGTTTGGGAAAGCGATGCGATGCATCGCGGACGCCGCGACGAACGCGGCGAATGGTCAACGGGTGACGCTTGGTCTCGGATCGGACAATACACGGAATGCTGCGCGTGCTGCTGTACCTCATAGCGCTGCATTCCTTTTTCACAGGCGTCGGCCTCGTCCTGCAGCCGGAGGAATTGATCCACTGGGGCGGCTGGGGAGATATCGCACAGCCGTTCTTCGCGGCCCAGGGCGGTGTCTTTCACATCCTCATGGCGATGCTGTATGTGGTCGCCGCACGCCGCGATGAGGCCCGTACGGTGCTGGTACCGTACATTGTTTTCGTGAAGATCGCAGCAGCCGTTTTTCTGCTGATTTACTTCCTGTGCGTCCAGCCGATCTGGCTGGTCCTGGTCTCGGGCTTCGCCGACGGGATCATGGGCGCGGCTCTGCTGGTCCTCTATCGGCATGTCAATCATTGTTGACCCGCGCGGTCAGGAGTGGTAATGGATAAAACTCCCATGAATATGGATCTGCCCGGCGTTCTCGTCACGGGCGCATCGGGATTTGTCGGCAGGCATTTCCTGGAAGCGGCGAATGGTAAGTTCCGACTGTTCTGCCTCGCGCGCCGCTCTCAGTTCGAAGCCGCCGTCCCACGCATGGAAAACCAGCGCTGGACGCAGGTGGATATCGCGCAGCGCGATGCGCTGCTCGAAGTGGCCAACTGCGTGAACGACCATGGCGGCGCGGACACCGTGCTCCATCTCGCGGGCTACTACGATTTCACCTACAAGGATAATCCGGAATACCAGAGGACGAATGTTCTCGGCACGCAGAACGTCCTCGATCTCGCCGAAGCGGTCGGCGCGAAACGGATCATCTATGCAAGTTCCATCGCGGCTTGCCGCTTCCCGAACGACGGGGAAGTGATCACGGAAGACACTCCCCCCGATGCCGATTTCCCCTATGCCCGCAGCAAAAGGGATGCGGAGATCCTGATTCGCGAGAGCACGGGCAGCTTCGCCCGCAGCATCCTGCGCTTCGCCGCGCTCTACAGCGACTGGTGCGAGTATCCGCCGGTGTACGCGTTCCTGAAGACCTGGCTTTCTCCGGTATGGAATACGCGCATGCTCGGGGGACGCGGCGAAAGCGCCGTGCCGTATCTGCATGTCCATGATCTGATCGCACTGATCTTCCGCGTGATCGAACGCTCGAACGAACTGCCGCACTTCGCGATATATAACGCCAGTCCCTCCCACACCACATCGCACCGGCAGATGTTCTGCGCCGCGACACGCTTCCTCTACGGACAGGAATGCCGGCCGATCCTCATTCCGCGACTTCTCGCCCAGCCGGGCATCGCGCTGCGGCAGGCGGCGCTGGACTTCATCGGACATCCGCCCTTCGAACGCACGTGGATGATGAGATACATCGACAAGGATCTGCGGGTGGACGCCTCGCGCACGCACGCGGCACTCGACTGGCAGCCGACGCCGCGCTATGACCTGCGCCGCCGCCTGCTGATTCTCATCGAAAACATGAAGAACCACCCAGAGGTCTGGCGGATGCGCAACGAGGCCGCTTTCGTCCATGCCGCGCGCCGGCCGAATTTCGTGATGTCGAATCACCTGCGCCGGCATCGCGTGGAGATCACCCGCGACGTCGTCGAGGCGATCCGCATCGAGCAGCAGCGGTGGGATTTCCACGACTACCGCCGGATGATGGATTCGGTGCTCGAGGCCTACGTCGGACTCTTCTTCGAGGTCCTCGTCGCCGCCATCCGTACCCGCGACCGCGCGCCGGTGCGCACCTATGTCCGCATGCTCGCCTACCATCGAAAGCGGCAGGGATTCGACATGGAGCATGTCTGCTCCGCCATCGAAATCTTCCGGCACGTCATGCGCACGTACCTGATCAACGAGAACGATCCCATCGTGACGACGGCCAGCGTCAATGAATACGTCGACCTCAGCCTGCAGCTCGCGCTCGACGAAATCGAGGAAACTTACGCGCAGCTCGAGGCCCGGGACGGCGACGAACCGAGGGCAATCGAGGACGTCAATCTCCTCGCGAACCATCTCGAAATGGTACGCCTCGTCGATGACCTGCACGAAATGTGCCACGATGGATTCGAGTTCGGCACGCTCATCGAACGCATGGAAGCCCGGTCCTGACCCGCACCTTCGCAGCGGCGGACCAATCGATCCGGTATTCCGTATACCCCGGAACGGGAGTGTCCTGGTCCGCGAACTCTTCCGGCTCACCGCATTTCAATGCGCCGTGCTTGCGATTTGCAGCGGCGCGTGCTACTATTTCCCTTCGTGCGAATAACACAGGGGTCGACCGACATGCAGGATTTCGAAAAACTCGGATCGTTCTATCTGGGAAAATTGCGCGGGGCGGATGGACAGGAAGCGACGGAGCAGCTGCTGCTCTACGACGCGAAGGACCTGACCACGCATGCGGTCTGCGTGGGAATGACGGGCAGCGGGAAGACGGGCCTGTGCATCGGACTGCTCGAGGAAGCGGCGATCGACGGCATTCCCGCTCTCGTGATCGATCCGAAGGGTGACATCGGCAACCTGCTGCTGACCTTCCCCGAATTGCGCGCCGAGGATTTTCGTCCCTGGATCGACGAAGCCGAGGCGGCTCGCAGGAATCAGACGGCCGAAGATTTCGCGGCGGCGACGGCGAAGTCGTGGCGGGAGGGACTAGCGTCGTGGGGACAGGACGGGGCGCGCATCGCGGCCCTGCGCGATGCAGCGGATCTCGCGATCTACACGCCGGGGAGTTCCGCCGGACTTCCGATCAGCGTTCTCCGTTCGTTCGCCGCTCCGCCCGCCGCGCAGCGCGCGGATCAGGACGCCTTGCGCGAGCGCATCCTCTCGACTGTCTCCGGCATCCTCGCGCTCATCGGCATCGACGCGGATCCGATACAGAGCCGCGAGCACATCCTGCTCTCCAACATCCTCGGCGAGGCATGGGGCGCAGGACGCGACATGCAGATCGCCGATGTCATCCGCGCGATCCTCGCGCCGCCGTTCTCGCAGCTCGGCGTCTTCGATCTCGAATCCTTCTATCCCGAGAAGGAGCGGCGCGCGCTGGCCATGCAGCTCAACAACGTGCTCGCCTCTCCCGGATTCGCGGCGTGGATGCAGGGCGAGGCGCTGGACATCGGACAGCTGCTGTACACGACGGAGGGACGTCCGCGCGTGTCCATCCTCTCCATCGCGCATCTCTCCGACACCGAACGGATGTTCTTCGTCACGCTCGTGCTCAACGAACTCGTCGCGTGGATGCGCCGCCAGCCGGGCACGTCGAGCCTGCGCGCCGTGCTGTACATGGACGAAATCTTCGGCTACTTTCCACCCACGGCAAACCCGCCTTCCAAGACGCCGATGCTCACGCTGCTCAAGCAGGCGCGCGCTTTCGGCGTGGGCTGCGTGCTCGCGACGCAGAATCCGGTGGACCTCGATTACAAGGGACTCGGCAACACCGGCACCTGGTTCATCGGCCGCCTGCAGACCGAGCGCGACAAGCTGCGCGTGCTCGACGGCCTCGAGGGGGCTTCCACCGCGGCGGGCAAGACCTTCGACCGCGCGAAGCTCGACGCCACGATATCCGGCCTGGGGAAGCGTGTATTTCTCATGAACAATGTCCACGACGATGCGCCCGTGCTCTTCGAAACGCGATGGGCGATGTCGTATTTACGCGGTCCGCTCACACGCACGCAGATCGAGACGCTGATGGCGGAGCGGAAGCGGTCAACGAACGACGCACCGCCGTCCGCGCCGCAGGGGCTGTCGCCGGAGAAGACGATGGCGGTGAATGCCGGCACGCCGCCTCCGGTGGAGGCATCAGGAAGCGGGAAGTCCGCTGCGGCAGGCACTGCGGGGAAACGGCCGATACTACCGCCGGGCTTCGACGAGCATTTCTTTCCGTCATCTGCGTCCGCCGCTGAAGTGACCTATCGGCCGCAGCTGCTCACGACGACGCGTCTCCACTACGTGCATGCGAAGTCGCGTGTCGACGAGTGGAAGACGCTCGCGATGCTGCTGCCCTTCGGCGCCGACCGCGACGAGCCGTTGTGGGAGCAGGCGCTGCGCCTCGCCGGCGAACTTCCCGCTGCCGATCCGGCCGCAGCGGAAGCCGCGGCCTTCGCCGCGCTGCCATCCGCGCTGGGGAACGCGAAACTGGTGTCGTCATGGCAGAAGCAGCTCGCATCCTGGCTGTACCAGCACGAGACGCTCACGCTGTGGAGCTGCCAGGCATTGAAGGAAATTTCGTCCCCGGGCGAGGGAGAAGGGGAATTCCGGAGCCGCCTGTCCCATATGCTGCGCGAACAGCGCGACGCGGAGATGGAGAAGCTGCGCGCGAAGTATCAGCCCAGATTCAACCGCGTGCAGGAGCGCATCCGCAAGGCGGAGCAGCGCGTGGCGAAGGAGCAGGCGCAGTTCCGGGATCAGGGTGTGTCGGCCGCGGTGGACGTCGGCGCGACGCTGCTGGGCGCGCTGTTCGGCAGACGCGTGTCGGCGGGTAGCGCGGTCCGGCGCACGGCTTCGCGCGTGGGCCGCACGGCGAGCGAACGCGGGGACATCGCGCGCGCGAAGGAGGATCTCGAAGCAGCCCGGCAGGAACTGGTCCAGCTCGAGGATCAGTTCCGCGAGGAGGCGGCGCTCGTGAAAGCGATGGACGCGTCGAATCTCGCGGTGGAACTCGTGCTCGTCTCGCCGCGAAAGACCGACATCGCCATCGCGCCGTTCACGGTCGCATGGATGCCGTGGGTGACATCGGATCAGGGAGTGCTTGAACCCGCATGGAAAGGGGCGTAGGGGTCATCCCAGCGCTTTCTCAAGCATGTCGCGCTCGTCTTCCGCGTCGCGCATGCGCACGAGGACGAGGATGGCGCCGCCGACGAGGAAAAACAGCACGAGGGAAATGATGCTCATGCGCGCGCTGCCCGTCAGCTGCCGGATGACGGCGAAGACGACGGGTCCCCAGATCGCGCTGAATTTCTCAAAAACGGAGAAGAAACCGAAAAACTCCGCTGAAGCCGAGGGCGGGATGATGCGGCTGTACAGCGAACGCGACAGCGCCTGGCTGCCGCCGAGCACGAGCCCGACCACGGCGCCGAGGATCCAGAACTCCATCGGCTGCGTCATGAAGTACGCGTAGACCACCACCGCCGTCCAGATCACGAGCGAGGCCAGGACCATGGATTTCGTGCCGAAGCGCTTCGCGAGCAGGGCGAAGAGCTGCGCGCCGGCCATGCCGACGAACTGAATCATCAGCAGCGCGCCCATCAGTGTCAGCGTGTCGAAGCCGAGTTCCTCGCTTCCGTAGATCGTTGCCATGGCGATGACAGTCTGGATTCCGTCGTTGTAGATCATGAAGGCGATGAGGAAGAGCGACATCTGCCGCAGCGAGCGGACCTTCCGCATCGTCAGCGCGATGCGCCGGAAGCCGTCCGCGACGATCGTGCCCGCCGATTTGCCGCCGCCCGCGATGCGCGGTTCGTGCAGGCGCGAGAAGGTTATCATCGCGAAGCCGCCCCACCAGAGTCCCACGCTGCCGAGCGCCACGCGCACGGCCATGATTTCCGAAATGCCGAAACTCTCGTGGAACTGCACGAGCAGCAGTTGAAGCATGAACAGCAGTCCACCCCCGGCGTAGCCGTAGGCGTAGCCCTTCCCGGAGACGAAGTCCTGCATCTCGGGCGCGGCGATGTGCGGGAGGAAGGCGTCGTAGAACACGTTCGCCGACACGAAGCTGAAATTGGCCAGCATGAACAGCAGCAGCGCGAGGCCGACATCGCCCGCATCGACGAAAAAGAGCATCAGGGAACTGAAGCTCCCGAGATAGCAGAAGAACATCATGAAGCGCTTTTTCGCGGCGGTCGAGTCGGCGATGGCGCCGAGGATGGGAGAGGAGATGAGGACGAGGAAGGCGGAGAGTCCGAGTGTGTAACCGTACAGCGAGGTTGCGCTGAGTCCGTGCATGCCGAGGAGGGCGATGTCGACGCCCGCCTCGGGCACGACGACCTTGTCGAGGTAGGGGCCGAACAGAGCGGAGAGGATTGTCACGGCGAAGGCGGAGTTCGCCCAGTCGTACATGTACCAGCCGTGCAGCACGCGATCATGCGTCCGGCGCGCCTCGACTGCAGCGGCGGTTACTCTCATGCGATCCTTTCCCTATGGCAGGGGATTACGAATTCTCGACAAGGCCGCGGCCTTCCTTTCGGATGCGCTGTTCGTCGTTGAGTACGTGGAGGATTCCCTCGAGCACGCCGTTCACGAAGCGGCTGCTCTGTTCGGTGCTGTAGCGCTTGGCGATTTCCACGCACTCGTTGATCGTGACCTTGACCGGAATTTCCGGAAAGTAGATGAACTCGACGATGCCCATGCGCAGCAGCATGCGGTCGAGCGTCGCGATACGGTCGAAGTTCCAGTTCTGCGCCTTGCTCCGGATCAGCATGTCGGCTTCGGCGCGGTGGTTCAGCACGGAGTACACCAGCGCCTGCGCGAAGCGGTACATCTCCTCGTCATCGTTGAGTTCCTCGCCCGCGATGGTCTCCATCAGCATTTCTATCGGCTCGCGCGAAATCTCGTAGGCATACAGCACCTGCATCGCTTTCTCGCGAACCTCACGCCGGGTTTTTCTTTGGGTCGTGGCCATGGAATCAAAGATACGCCGCGGCACGGCGCGGAGCAAAGGGAAGGACGAGCACGAGTACGAGTACGAGCACGTGCACGAGCACGAGCACGCGCACGCGCAG
>CAZWNO010000048.1:0-20373 GCA_964635845.1 uncultured Chromatiales bacterium | reverse complement strand
ACCCATGAGCGCTGCTGCAAAATTCGGAAACACCGCCGTGTTCGGCAACCTCGCTGCCTGCGCGCGCCAGTTGGCGTCGGGGCTCCCCGCGAATCACGATCAACGAGTGGCGAGCACGAGCACGCGCACGCGCAGACCCCTGGGGGCGGCGCAGGCCACTGCGCCGTCATCGAGTACGGGTTTGATTTATCCCCCTGGCAGCAGCCGCACATGCGGACGCGGGCCGGGATCGATGCTCACGTTGACGCCGAAATGACGGCCGATGAGATCCACGCGGAGCACCTCGGCGGGGGGACCGAAGGCGGCGGCTCCGCCGTCGGCGAGGAGGAGGATGCGGTCGCAGTACATCGCGGCGAGGTTGAGATCGTGCGTGATGATCAGGATGCTGCGTCCCTCGCCGCTGTGAAGGCGCGCGAGCAGGTCGAAGAGCGCGACCTGGTGATGGATGTCCAGGTGCGCGCTGGGTTCGTCGAGCAGCAGCACGGGCGTACGCTGCGCGAGAGCGCGCGCGATGAGCACGCGATGCTGTTCTCCGCCCGAGAGATCCGTCACGGTGCGCGCTGCGAGCTGCTGCACGCCGACCTGGGCCATGGACTCGCGCGCGATGCGGAAATCCTCCTCGCCCTCGTAGCCGAGAAAATTGGTGTACGGCGAGCGGCCGAGCAGCACCATCGCCTCCACGGTGTAGGGGAAGGCCATCGCTTCGCTCTGCGGCACCACGGCCATCAGCCGCGCCCGTTCGGGTGCGGCGATCGCGCGGACGTCCCTTTCCCCGACCCGCACGGCGCCGCGGGCGGTCCGTTGCAGGCCGGTGAGCAGACGCAGCAGCGTGGTCTTGCCGGCGCCGTTGGGACCGATGACGCCGATGAATTCGCCGGGCTCGATCGAGAAGCTCAGATCGCGCAGCACAGCGTTCTCCCCGTAGGCGAAGTACACCCCGTCGAATGCGATCCGCGGGGGAGCGATGTCAGATGTATCGGAGTCCCGCACGTCTGTCCTGTCTTTCCGGGAAGTCAATCGGTCCATCGAAACGCATCGGAGAGTTGTCCTTCATTTCAGCACGAAGCCCGTTTCCCTGCGCCAGAGCAGGAGGTCCAGTTCGTCGGCCGGGATGGCGAGCGCCTCCGCAAGATCCTCAAACAGCAATTCAATTGCCAGATACCTGCGCATCGAAATGCTCGCCGGCCAGGTGTCGAGCGCGCCGAGACGGACGAGGTTGCGCAGGATGTGCCGGTCCACGATGGTCACCCGCGTGCGTCCGATGTTGCGCAGGAAATGGCTGGATTCCTTCATCCCGATGCCGCGGATGCGCCCCGCGATCGTATTGCGGAGAGACTTATCCTCCATGTCCGCGGCTAGCAGTTCCGCCATGCCGTCGAACGCGTCGCGCGCCTCCAGCAGGCGCAGAGCCTTCGTGTTGTGGAAGCGCACATAGCCGTTTTCCCACGAACGCAGGAGAGGCGCGGGATCGAAGGGCCGCTCGCGGAAGCCGCGGCGCTCGAGTTCCTCCGCGACCGCATGGCACTGAAGCGCGCTGGACTGCGGCGTCATCAGGCAGTAGCAGAGTTCGTAGAAATGGCGTTCCGCGGGAACGGCGCGGAATGCGTCGAGCCGCGCACGTATTGCGTCGCGGTGCTCCGCGTACTGCGTCTGAAGTTCTAATCGGTCTTTCGTCCGTATCCGCATCGCTATTCCGGCAGGCAGACGCGCAGCGCGGCGAGGGATGCCTCGAAGACGCGGGGATCGGATACCGGGGCGCGTCCGTGCGAAAGCCGGACCAGTCCGTCCCGCTGCAGTGTGGCGAGGATGTCGAGCAGCCGCGCGCGTTCCTCCTCCTGCGTGCCCGCGAACAGCAGTTCGTGCAGCCGCGCGGCGCTGGCGCAATGCGATCGCGCGCCGCGGAGATGCTCCACCACGCGTCCGCGATGAATGCGCCGCGGCGTCTCACGCACCATCGCGCGCGCGGACGGGGCCGGGACTTCGGGCGGCATGGACGCCGAGGGACGCAGGGCCGGTTGCAGCCGTTGCGCGGAAGCGCAGGCGGAGTGCAGCGGACAGCGGCCGCAGGACGGAGCGCGCGCGGTGCAGACCATCGCGCCGAGATCCATCAGTGCCTGGTTCCAGTCGTAATAGGCGCGCGGCGGAAGCAGCATCTCAGCGATACGCCAGGCTTCCGTTTCCGCGATCATGCGGTCCTCGCGCTGCATGTCCGCGGACAGCCGCGAGAAAATACGGCGGATGTTGACCTCGACGAGCGGGAGGCGCCGCCTGTACCCGAAGCAGACGACAGCCCGCGCGGTGTAGCGTCCGAAGCCCGGAAGGCGCTGCAGCTGTTCCGGATCGGCGGGTATGATTCCCCCGTGCCGGGCGACGATCGTCCGCGCGGCTTCGTGCAGATGCAGAGCGCGGCGGTTGTAGCCCATGCCCGACCACGCCAGGAGCACGTCGCGGCGGGTGGCCCGCGCCAGCGCGGCGATATCGGGAAAGCGCGCGGTCCAGCGCGGCAGGTGCTCGAGCACGCGCGCGGCCTGCGTCTGCTGCAGCATGAATTCACTGACCATGATATGGTAGGGATCGACGGCATCGCGCCACGGCAGGACGCGGCGATGCAAGGCGTACCAGCGGAGGAGGAGCCGATTCAGGCGGCGGCGCGCGGAGGGATCAGGAGTGAACGGTTCGCTGTCGCCCGGCCCGGTCATGAGAGGTAGGGGAGGATCGGGAGCGATCCCTCGAGCATTTCATACGAAGGAATATCCGCCGGGGTGACCCATTTGATGCTTTCAAATACCTTGTTGCGGATGTCCCCCGTGTACTCGGTCACGAGGAAGAAGGTGAGGAGGAAATTCCCTCCGTCGTCGTAGCCCACCTGGATCGTCCTCAATTCCTTCGGCCGCACGGGTTCGATATCCAGTTCCTCCCAGAGTTCGCGCTCGAGACATTCGCGCAGCGGTTCCCCCGGGAGCGTCTTGCCCCCAGGGAATTCCCATTTCAGGCCGTAGCGATGGTTGATGCCGCGCTGACAGATCAGCACTTTCTCTCCGTCTCGAATGACGGCGGCGGCTACGCGGACGAGTTCGTCCTTATCGTCATACATATCGTCACCTGTGAGGGTTGGATCGTAAGGGGCACGGGGATACTGCCGGCGGGCAGCAACGAATCCCTTCCGCAAAAGGAGCTTTCATGGAATATACGAAATCGAATGCCCAGAATAAACGTATTCCCGTGCCGGAATCGGAATCAACGGGTTTCAGATCGGGAACGCAATTATTCTCACCGCACGTCTTTTTTTTTCGCATCCAAATCGATAATTTCTTGACTATCCGCCATAGTCCACTTTCACTCCATTTTCAACAAGGAAGGACGTATGCCCATACTCCAGGAAAAACTGGCTTCCATCTACGCGCCGCAGCGCGATGAAATCAAGCAGCTCCTCAAGGAGCACGGTGACACCGTGGTCTCCCAGGTCACGATCAAGCAGGTCTACGGCGGCCTGCGCGGCGTAAAGGGACTCGTTTGCGATACCTCGGTCGTTCCGCCGGAGAAAGGTCTCATCATCCGCGGTATCGGACTGAAGGATCTCACCGAGAAGCTTCCGGAAGAAATTTTCTACCTTCTGCTCTCCGGACAGAATCCCGACGCGGCGGAACTCGCCGACCTCTCGACGCAGCTCAAGGCGCACGCGGCCGTGCCCGCGTATGTCTGGGACGTGCTGAATGCGATGCCGGCGGGTTCGCATCCCATGGCGATGTTCAACACCGCGATCCTCGTGATGCAGAAGGAATCGATTTTCGCGAAGCGTTACAACGAGGGAATGAAGAAGGACGACTACTGGGAAGCGACGCTCGCCGACGCCATCTCGATCGTCGCCAAGCTGCCGGAGATCGCGGCATGGATCTATCGCAAGCGCTTCAACAAGGGCGCGCCTATCGCATCCGATCCCAGTCTCGACTGGGCGGCGAATTTCGTGCACATGCTCGGCCTCGGCGATCCCAATGGCGAGTTCACCAAACTCATGCGCCTGTACCTCGTGCTGCACAGCGATCATGAGGGCGGCAACGTGAGCGCCTATTCGGCCGCGACCGTGGCGAGCGCGCTCTCCGATCTCTACTATGCGCTGTCGGCGGGTCTCAACGGACTCGCGGGTCCGCTGCACGGGCTTGCGAACCAGGAGTGCCTCAAGTGGATCATCGAGGTGAACGAGAAATTCGGCGGCTCTCCCAACAAGGAGGAACTGGAGAAGTTCGCCTGGGAGACGCTCGAGTCCGGCAAGGTCATTCCCGGCTACGGCCATGCCGTGCTGCGCATCACCGACCCGCGCTTCGCCGCCTTCCTCGCGTTCGGCAAGCAGTACTGTGCGGGCGACGCGGTGTTCGAGACCGTGGCGAACGTGTTCGACGTCGTTCCGGGCGTGCTGCGTCAGGTGCAGAAGATCGCCGATCCCTGGCCCAACGTCGACGCGGGCTCGGGCGCGCTGCTGTATCACTACGGACTGACGGAATTCGACTACTACACGGTCCTGTTCTCCGTCAGCCGCGCTCTCGGCATCACCGCGCAGGCGGTCGTCGCCCGCGCGTACGGACTGCCGATCACGCGCCCGAAATCCGTTCCCACCGAATGGGTCAAGGCGCAGATCAAGGCCTGAGTTTTTCCGGCATCTTCGCTGGTGCTGCGACGTCCCGTGCATTCCACGGGACGTTTTTTAATACTATCTTTCCATCTGTTCATCCTTCATTCACAAAAGACACTGATCTCCCATGCAAATCGGACTCGTAGGCCTCCCATTCAGCGGCAAGACCACGCTCTTCCAGACGATGACGCGGACGCACCTCGACGAAGCGACGATCGCGCGGCAGCAGACGAATGTCGCGATGGTGAAGGTTCCCGATGCGCGCGTGGACAGGCTCGCGGAATATTTCCACCCGAGGAAGCTCGTCTACACCTCGGTCGAATTCGTCGACGTCGTCGGTCTCAAGAAAGGCGATCACAGCTCGACACAGTTCACCGGCGCATTCCTCGGCGGCGTGAAAACCAACGACGCGCTCATGCACGTGGTGCGCGCCTTCGACGATCCGCTGTACCCGCATCCCGAGGGCAGCGTCGATCCCGCGCGCGATGTCGCGATACTGGAAACGGAGTTTCTCCTCAGCGATCTCGGCATGATCGAGAACCGCATCGACAAGCTCCGCAAGCAGGTGCAGAAGGTGCAGGACGACAAACTCAAGCGCGAGCTCGTTCTCCTCGAGCAGTTCCAGAAAACGCTCGAAGAGGAGAAACCCCTGCGCACATTGCGGCTCGATCCGCACGACCTCGCGCTGATCAAGGGTTACCAGTTCCTCACCCTCAAGCCCGTGCTCGCCGTTCTGAATCTCGAGGACAGCGCGATCGCCGACCGCGACCGCATGGTCGCGGATCTGCAGGCGCGGTACGGCAACAGCGGGATCGTGGTGGACGCCTTCTTCGGAAAGATCGAAATGGAACTCGCGCAGATGGAGGATGAGGACGCCGCCGAGTTCATGAAGGACTACGGCATCGCGGAATCCGCCCTCACGCGCATCATCCGCTCCGCATACGATATGCTTGGACTGATCTCCTTCCTCACCGCGGGCGAGGACGAATGCCGCGCATGGACCATCCAGCGGAACACGCCCGCGCAGCTCGCGGCCGGCGCGATCCATACGGACCTGATGAACCGCTTCATACGCGCCGAGGTCGTGCACTTCGACGACTTTATCCGCCACGGTTCCATCCAGGCCTGCAAGGATGCCGGGCACTGGCGCCTCGAGGGGAAGGAGTACATCGTGCTCGACGGCGACATGCTGACGATCCGCCACGGTTGAGCGCCACGGCGCGCCCCGATATCCCCGTACGACCGCGCAGCGGTCTACCTGTGCAACGACTCCGCGGGTACGCGCACGCATGGCTTTCACAACGGACGCATCCTCATACGCCGTGGCCATGTCCATGAAAACGGCATCGATCCCGGCACGCGTTGTATCGGTCAGTACCGAAAGCGTCGCGATGGCGGCGGCCGTAGACTTCGATGGCGCGACTTCCAATACCCGCTTTCCATTGATGTCACCGAGGACGGTAATGAACGGCTCGTTGCGCCCGAAGCTCTTCTCGTCAAGACCGAGATACTGTGTGTTCTCGAACGTGCGGCGCATCAGACCGCGCTTGACCGCACGTTTCTTGATCGCCAAGGTTTCATCCCAGGACAGCTTCAAGAGCCGTGCCGCCTTCGCGATAGCCGGAACCTGCTCGAGTACCGCCAGCGCGACGCCAGGATGCAGGTCGACGGGGAGTATGTCAATCTTCCATGCTTTGTACTAGATCCCGCGCGAACTGCGTGCCCTGCTCATCGCCCGAGAGTGTGAGATACCTCCGGAGATGCACGAGCGCCGTGGTTGTGTCGTTCCTGAATCGCAGATGGTACATGCCCAATTCATAGTGGGCCTTCCCGAAGTCCGGGTCGATTTCCACGGCTCTGCTCAGCGTTACGAATGCACTGTCACCCATCCCCAGGAGCATTTCCGCGAATCCCTTCGTGCACAGGAGCAGGACATCCTCCGAACCTTTCTGTCGGGCGATGCGGCTGTACCGCAGGGCGGCTTCGCTGTCCCCGAGATGCATGTGGACATATGCCATCGTGATGTATCCGTACGGGAGTTCCGGATAGCGATAGATGAGACGCTGCGAGAAATCGATCGCGGCGTCGGGTCGCTGCCTGGATATATAATAATTCACGTACTCGACCGCGGTGCGACGGAAATTCCTTTCCACGGCATCCTTCTCGGTGGGTGACATCCCGCCTGGGCGCGTGTACATCGCGAGCATCGTGTCCAGCCGCGTTCCGACGTCCGTCATGACGGTTCCGTACTGCCCGGGTTCGGGCGACAGTCTGATCGCCGTTGTGAGCTTGGTCAAGTCGAAGGGATCGGTTGTGTACGGAAGCATCTCGGACAGGATATCGATTTCGAACTGGCGATTCGGCGACAACGCCGCTATTTTCCTGATGTTCTCGTACCCGGTCACGGTTCCCTGACGGGAGATACTCGGGGCATACATCCGAACGAGCGCCATGTACCTCTCGATCGATGCGCCTTCGGTGGCGTTGAGCGCGATCCAGGGGAGGTTGGCCGACAGCGCCAGAAGCGTCATCGGGATGGCAAATACACGAAGCATTCTGGAGAGCTTCGGGATGGCGCACAGAAAGATCACCAGGGACGACACGAGACTCAGCGCCCAGAACGAAGGGACGTCCCAATCGCGGGCCATGCCCAGCAGGGAATTCCAACTCAGGACAAACATCGTCGGGAACGACACCGCGACAAGTGCGAATAGCGTCCGCGCGTCGGAGACGGGAATCCCGGGACGCGCGGCGTGCATGCCCGCGGCGAACAGGAGAAGCGCTGGCGCCAGGTAGAAGGCGAAAAGATTGAGGATGTCAAGTACATGGTCCGGTGACAGAAGCGTGTACGATACGCTGGAATCCGCCCGCAGGGGAATGAAAAAGCCGTGCGACCTCGATGCGTCCGAGAGCAGATAATACGCCAGGCTGGCAACGGTGACAGAAGCGAGCACCGCGGCGATGCGCCGCGTGCTGATCCATTCGGGCTGGTGCCGATGAATGAAAAGAATGAGATACGAAGGAACGAGCAGCACCGCGGTAATATGGGCTCCGATGGCGGCAGCGAGGACAATCCCGGGGAGAACGATCGATCCCGAACCCGAGAAGGTCCTTGCACAGAGCGCGAAATACCACATCAACAGCGTGTACATGATGGTATAGTATTCGACGTATCCAAAAAAGAAGACCGACGACGGGAGGGCGAGCAACAGCGCCATGACGGTCACGGAACTCCATGTATCGAATGAAAGCGATCGGCTGAATATCCATGCGCCGACCGCAAAGAACAACCAGCACAGGTATCCGACGAGGCGAAACGCCAGCACGGTCTCGGAATTGAATATCGAATGAGCGATCTTCGCCACCTCGAGATACATGAAAGTCGAAATCGGCTGGGTGTAATACAGGACGCCCGCGGGGAATGCGTGACCAAGAAAGACATTCTCAATTCTGACAAGGATATCGGAAGAATTCCCCAGCAGGTGTGCGCGGACAGGGAAGACGATCGCCGCGACAAGAATCACCGCCATGACTCCGACAAGCGCCGTAACGCTGCCCATCGCGGCTGGGCCTTTCGCGTCCGCAGGGGGCATACCCACGCGAACCGTGAAGGATTCGTATAGACGTGGAAACGCCGCGAGGATCGCGAACAGAAGCGACGCAACCACGATCGGCACGGGGAGATACGCGGAAAGGTCGAAGCTCCATATACTCGGTGAGGGGAACAGCCACCCTGAGATTTTCAAGGCGATGTATGCGATGCAGAACACCGTCCACATCGTATACACGGGCGGTGTCCCACTGCCTGCCCGGGATTTTTCCTGCAGGTTCTTCGATTCGGGTTTCCGTTTCACGACGGTCCTCCGTTGGTGTTTTCATCGGCTCACTGCTACCAGGGATTCTGCGGGGCGGCGAGGCAGACGGGAATCTATGTCTCCTCTGCCAAGATAACGCATGCTCCACAAACCTGCACGGATGCGCATTCATCATGGCACCGTACGGTCAACGACCCGATTCCGGCTTTTCCGGTGAGGACTACTGTGGTTTCGGGCGTTTTGAACCACAGTGCCCCATAAGCATCAGAAGAAGTAATATTCCGGATTATACGTGCACAATACGTATGATATGGACATGAATCCCGAGCACCATAAAAAAACCGCCTGTGCAGGGCGGTTTTTTTATCAATGCATTAGAGCTATTCAGAAAGGTTATGCTTCAATATATCCTTCCGTGACACATTTGTCAAGACTTGATCTAAATTATTTTCAGAGCGCTCAGGCGGGCAGACGGAGGATGGAACGGGCCGTACGGATGACGCGCGAGGGACGGATTGCGAAGACGATCGCGAGTGCGAGGAGGACGCCAACCGCGTTGGCGATCATGTCGTAGGGATCGGCCATGCGGCTGGTGAATACTGCCTGGTACCCTTCGCTCAGCACGCCGAAGACGATCGTGGCGAGCGCTGAGAAGAGCGGCGGCGGAGAGCGCAGCACCCGGATGCGCCGTGGGATCTCGAGACCGATCCACAGCAGCACGGCCTGCATGCCGAAGAGAAGTACATGCGCGATCTTGTCGGGTTTCCAGATCTCCACGATGGGGTACGACTGCCCGGGCAGTGAGAGCAGCACCATGATCACCATGAACCAGATCGCGGCCGGAGTCAATGCGAACAGCCTCGCGCGGCGCGGGGTCGATGGATACTTGTGTGATGGATTCCTGGAAGCGGACACGGGGAGGCGGAAAAAAGCGGGTTCAGGAATGCCGACGCGATGCGGGCGGTGTCATATCCTTGAGCGCCTGGGCGAACGAGCGGATGAGATCGGTGGCGATCAGGCCGTATTCCCCGACGTTTTCCTTGGCATGATCGCCCGCCATCCCGTGCAGGTACACGCCGCTGCAGGCGGCATGCACGGCGGGACTGCCCTGCGCGACGAAGCCGGCGATGATGCCCGAGAGCACATCGCCCGCGCCGGCAGTCGCCATGCCGGGATTGCCGGTGGGATTCAGATAGATGTGTCCGTCACTCGTTGCGACGACCGTCGGCGCGCCCTTGAGCACCAGGGTAACGCCGAACTCGACCGCGAAGGTCTGGGCGATGTCGATGCGCTTGGTCTCGATTTCTTCCTTCGACTGCACGACGAGACGCGCGAATTCCCCTACATGAGGGGTGAGGATGACTTCGGCCTGCGTTTCCTGGAGGATGTTCAGCGAGCCCTTCAACGCGAAGAGGGCATCGGCATCGATCACGAGCGGTTTCGTCGCGTGTTCGATAAGGCGGCGCACGAGATTCTGCGTTTCGTACTGGCGCGAGATTCCCGGTCCGATGATGGAGACGGTCGAGGAATTCACGCGCTCGAGAATCGCGTCATAATCGTTGAGACTGAAACTGCCTTCGCCGGTCTCCTTGAAGGGAACGGTCATGACCTCCGTGAGCTTCGTCTCGAGGATCGGATTGAGACTGGCGGGAATCCCGAGGTGCACGATGCCCGCCCCGCTGCGCAGTGCCGACTCGGAGGCCATCACCGCGGCGCCGGTCAGGCCGAGCGAACCCGCGAGGACGAAGACGTTTCCGAGCTGATACTTGTGCGCGTCGAAACTGCGGCGGGGCAGCCACTGCTGCACGTCGCTCAGCTCGAGCTGGAAGGTCGTCGTGATTTCCGTCGCGAAACCCTCGCCCGGCATGGAGATATCCACGACGTGCACCGTGCCCGCGTGCTCCCGTCCCCCGCGCAGCAGCAGACCGCGCTTGAGGCCGCCCATGGTCACCGTATGTTCGGCCTGCACGGCGCTGCCCAGCACGTCGCCGGTCTCGGCGTCGATACCGGTCGGAATATCCACCGCGAGCACCGGCACGGACGAACTGTTGAGCACTTCGATGATTTCGGCGATCTCGCCTTTCACCGGCGATGAGAGTCCGGTTCCGAGCATGGCATCGGCGATCCAGGCCGGGTGGCGGTGCAGCGCATCCGAGAGCTGCGCGCTGCTGCTGAGCAGCTTGATTCGGAGCCGCCGCGTTTCCTTTTCCATCGCGCGGATGATCGTGAGATTCGTCTTCGCATCGCCGGTCGCGGCGGAATCCGGTCCCAGCGTCATCACGTCCACGTCGGCGCCGCGGTTGACCAGGTGGCGCGCCATCGCGAAGCCGTCGCCGCCGTTGTTGCCCTTGCCGCAGAGCAGTACGATCCATTGGCCGCGCACGCTGCCGAAAATCTGCTCGGCGCGATCCACGGCGCCGCGCGCTGCGTTTTCCATCAGCACGATGCCGGGAATGCCGTAGCGCTCCGTCGCCGCGGCGTCGCAGCTCTGCATTTCCTTCGATGTATAGACGGGCAGCATGATTCTAACTGACAGTCAGCATTATTCTAGAAGAGGCTCCCCATCCATCCGAGGACGATGGAGGGGAAGAGTCCGACGATGAGCACACCGAAAGCCGAGACGAGCAGGGCGAGGGTGCCTCGGAAGGCGACATGCGGCGCCGCGCCTTCTTCGGCGGTCTGGAAGAACATCAGCACCACGATCCGCAGATAGTAGTACACGGATATCATGCTCGTGACGACGCCGACGATGGTCAGCCAGGTGTAGCCGTTATCGATGGCGGCGACGAAAATGTAGTACTTGCCGAAGAATCCCGCGAGGGGCGGAATGCCGATCAGCGAGAACATGAAGACGCCCATGAGCACCGCGAGCAGGGGACGCCGGTAATAGAGTCCGCGGAAGTTCTCGAGATCGGTACCCTGCTGTTCCGCGTTCTCGATGATCGAGGCGACGCCGAACGCGCCGATGTTGGTGAACATGTAGGAGATCAGGTAGAAGAGCACGCCCGCGAGGCTCAGGTCGCCGCCGGCGGTGATGCCGATGAGCATGTAGCCCGCGTGCGCGATGCTCGAGTACGCGAGCATGCGCTTGACGTTGCTCTGCGCGATGGCGACGAGATTGCCGAGCAGCATCGAGGCGACCGAGAGGATCGCGAGCACGGTGTTCATGCTGCCGTGCGTGAAATCGAAGGTGGAGGTGAACACCAGCAGCAGCGCCGCGAATGCCGCGGCCTTGGCGCCGGTGGACATGAACGCGCTCACCATCGTGGGCGATCCCTCGTATACGTCGGGCACCCACATGTGGAAGGGCACTGCGCCCACCTTGAAGGCGAAGCCCACGAGGAGGAGCCCCGCGCCGACGAGGAACAGCGGCTCCGCCTTGTATGCGCCGATGTTCTGCGCGATCGTGAGCAGATTGGTCGTGCCTGTCATGCCGTAGACCAGTGCGATGCCGTAGAGAAAGAATCCCGTGGTGAAGGAGCCGAGCAGGAAGTATTTCAACGCCGCTTCGTTGGCCTTCCGCACGCGCCGGGAAATGCCCGCGAGCACGTAGAGGCTGACCGACATCAGTTCGAGTCCGACGAAGGTGACCATCAGATCCGTTCCCGTCGCGAAGGTCATCATGCCCACGGTCGCCATGAGAATCAGATGGTAGAACTCACCGAAATTCACCCCGATCTTCGCGATGTAATCCCGCGCGAGAATGATCGTCAGACCGGCCGCCGCGAGGAAGATGGCCGAGGTGAGGCTGGCATAGCCGCCGGTCATCACTGTGCCGGCATAGGCCGTGCCGCGGAAGGGGAAGGCCCAGGCAGCGAGTGCGATGTTCGCCGCGATGCCGACGAGCGATACCCAGTACTCCGTCGCGAGGGAGTCCTTTTTCAGGGCGTTGATCATGATCACGATCAGCGAGAGCGCGATCATGCCCGTGATCGGTGCGGTGTGAAGGGCGTCGGTGAGCAGTTGGTTCATTGTTTGATGCCTGGATTCTCGGGAATCGGATTAGAAGAAATACACGAGCCAGATGAGCGCGAAGAGCGGCAGCAGGATCGGGAGCGAGAAACGGATCATGTAGCCGAAAAACGACGGCATTTTCGCGCCGGACTGTTCGGCGATGGACTTGACCATGAAATTCGGCGCGTTGCCGATATAGGTCATCGCGCCGAAGAACACCGCCGCCACGCTGATCGCCATGACGTACAGGGGTTGCACGCTGATCAGGTACGAGACGTTGATGTCGTCGACCGGGACGGCCCCCGAGGCCACCATGCCGCCGTGATAGTGCACGAGCGTCTCGACCGTCGTCCGCACTTCCTGCGAGTATTGTGCGAAATTCGGGGCCTGCAGCGCGCCGTTGGCTATCACTTCCTGCACCTGCTGCACGAGCTGGGGACTGACGAGCAGACCGATTTCCGCGCTGAGGAAATTCAGGTAGGTGGGAGCGTTGTCGAGGAAGCTCGACAGCGAGCCGGCGCCCCAGTAGAACTGTCCCGCATGCGTGATGCCGAGGCTCGCAGCGTTGAGCTCGAGCCAGTCGAGCGCCGGAACCATCGTCGCGAACAGTCCGAGGAAGAGGAACCCCACCTCCTTGATCGGGAAGAAATTGAAATCGTTCGCCTTGTGCACGTGCTCCTTGGTCGTGAAGTAGGAACCCGCGGCGGCGGCGATCATGATCAGCTCGCGCACGTACGGGGGATCCTGGATGAAGACCGCGACGATGATCACGAGCAGGAAGCCGATGTTATGCATGCCCTGCAGTTTCGTGCTGTCCCCCGCCTCGTCCTGTATCGCGCGCACCTCTGCCGGCACCTTCCGGTAGAAATACCAGTCCATCACGAAGAACACGGCGAGGATGATCACGATGGTCAGCAGCCAGATGTGCCAGACGTTCTCGAGCACCCAGAAGAAGGGGATGCCCTTGAGATATCCGAGAAAGAGAGGAGGATCACCGATGGGGGTGAGTCCGCCGCCGATATTGCTGACGATGAAGATGAAGAAAATGATATGGTACGCGTGCAGGCGGCTCTTGTTGTTCCGCATATAGGGGCGTATCAAAATCATCGACGCGCCAGTGGTGCCGACGAAATTCGAAAGCACCGCGCCGAAGGCGAGGATGATCGTGTTCTTCACCGGAGACGCATAGCCCTTGAGATTGATGTGCATCCCGCCGGCGACGACGAAAAGTGATCCCACCAGGCAGATGAAGCTGAAGTATTCGATGCCCGAGTGCAGCATGCGCACGGGATTCTGCAGGAAGAAGACGTAGTAGACGATGGTGACGAGCCCCAGCGCGATCGAGACGTGGGGGAAGTAGCGCTCCCACCAGTGCTTGCTGATGAACGGCATGAGCGCGATCGCGAGAAGCAGGAGGACGAAGGGGATGATCATCAGCGGATCGGGCTCGATGATGCGCACCGCCCCGCCTTCCGACGCGAAGGCCGGAATCGGAAGCAGTACGAGAGCCGCGAGCGTGCTGATGCACGCGCTGAGAATGTGCGGAATGGTTTTCAAAACATGACTCCGGTTCATTTCGACTGTGACACCGGGGCTGTCGCTGCTTCGCCCCGCTGCACCTGCTCGATTTTTTGCACGATTCGCGATACCGTCGTTTCCGATTTGGAAAGGAAGGTGCCGGGATAGACGCCGATCCACACGATGAACAGGACGATGGGCAGCAGCAGCCCGATCTCCCGCGCCGAGAGGTCGATGAGTTTTTCGTTTTCAGGATCACGCGACACGCCGAACACAATGCGCTGGTACATCCACAGCATGTACAGGGCGGAGAACACCACGCCGGAGGAGGCGAACACGACGTACCAGCCGGATCCGAGCACGGCGGACTGGAAGGATCCGACGAGGACGAGGAATTCTCCGATGAAGCCGTTGAGTCCGGGCAGGCCGATCGAGGAGAGTGTGACGATCATGAAGAATGTCGAGTACACGGGCATCTGCCGCGCGAGACCGCCGAATTCCGCGATCATGCGCGTGTGCCGCCGGTCGTAGAGCATGCCGACAATGAGGAAGAGCGCGCCGGTGGAGAGGCCGTGATTGAGCATCTGTATCACGCCGCCCTGCATGCCCTGGACGGTCACTCCGAAAATGCCCAGCAGGATGAATCCCATGTGGCTGACCGATGAATACGCCACGAGTTTCTTCATATCCTTCTGCACCATGGAGACCAGGGCTCCGTAGATGATGCCGATGACGCCGAGCGACGCGAGCACCCAGGCATAGTCGAGCGTGGCCTGCGGAAACAGCTGCAGGTTGAAACGGATCAGACCGTAGGTCCCCATCTTGAGCAGCACGCCGGCCAGGATGACCGAGCCGCCGGTCGGCGCCTGCACGTGCGCGTCGGGCAGCCAGGTGTGCAGGGGGAAGGCCGGCACCTTGATCAGGAAGCTCAGCGCGAAGGCGGCGAACATCCAGCACTGGATGTCCATCGGAATCGTCGGCGCGATATCGAACAGGAGCGTGATGTCCGTTGTGAACGATCCGCCGGGAAGCGTCGACGCGTAATACCCGAGCCAGATAATGGCGATCAGCATCAGCAGCGAACCGACCATCGTATAGATGAAGAACTTCACCGTCGCGTAGATGCGGTCCTTCCCGCCCCAGATGCCGATGATGAAGTACATCGGGATCAGGATGAGCTCCCAGAACACGTAGAAGAGGAACGTGTCGAGCGAGGCGAACACGCCGATCATCGCGGTCTCGAGCACCAGCATCAGTGCGAAGTAGGGCGCGACCTGCTTCTCGATGGATTTCCACGAGGCGACGAGCACGATCGGGGTGAGGAAGGTCGTCAGCAGGACGAGCAGCATCGAGATGCCGTCGAGACCTATGTGGTAGCTGACGTTCAGCGAGGGAATCCAGCTCACTTTCTCCAGGAACTGCATTGCGGGATCCGCCGGATCGTATCCGAAGTACAGGCCGAGCGAGATGACGAAGGTGACGATGGAGAAAATCAGTCCGGTCCACCGGACGGCATCGCTGCTGCGGCGCGCCAGCAGGACGGCCGCTGCGCCGATGAGCGGGAGAAACAGGATGAATGTGAGGAGATTTGGGATCATCGTTTCCATCAGCTGAAAATGAGGAGTCCGAGAACGACAACGATACCGACGACGACGAGCGCTGCGTAATTCTGCACGATGCCGGTCTGCACGCGGCGCAATGCCGAACCGACCCAGCCGGTCGACTTCGCGAGACCGTTGACGAATCCGTCGATGAGGCGGACGTCGAACAAGCGGTACAGGAACGCGTCGCTGGTCTTGACCAGCGGACGCACAACGGCGCCATCGTACATCTCGTCGACATAATACTTGTTGGCGAGGAGCCGGTAGAGGAATCCCGTCTTCGTGGCGATGCGCTTGTCGGCTTCCGGATCGGCGAGGAAGATCTTGCGGCCGTACCAGAATCCGGTCAGACCGATCAGTACGCTGATGCCCATCAGCAGGTATTCGGTGGCATGGCTGTAATGCTCGCCCAGCGCCATGGTCGACTCGGCCTGCGCGAACACGGGATGCAGCCATTGATGTATGGCGTTGCCGCCACCCAGTGCCGCGGGAATGCCGACGAAACCGCCGATCACCGCGAGCGCGGCAAGCACGATGAGCGGGACCGTCATCGTCGCGGACGATTCGTGGGGATGCTTGTCATTCGCCCAGCGCGGTTCACCTTCGAAGGTGAGCGTGACCATGCGGAACATGTAGAAGGCCGTCATCAGCGCGGCGGCCGCGCCGATGATCCACAGCACGATCGAACCGTCGGCGAAGGCTTTCCAGAGAATTTCATCCTTTGAAAAGAATCCCGACAGTGGTGGTATGCCCGCGATCGCGAAGCTGGAGAGAAGGAAGGTCCAGTAGGTCCGCGGCATGACCTTCTTCAGGCCGCCCATGTGACGGATGTCCTGCTCCTCGTGCATCGCATGGATGACCGAGCCCGAACCGAGGAAGAGGCAGGCCTTGAAGAACGCGTGCGTCATCACGTGGAAAATGCCCGCGGTGAACGCACCGACACCGAGCGCGAGGAACATGTATCCCAGCTGGCTGACGGTGGAATACGCGAGGACTTTCTTGATGTCGTTCTGCGCGATGCCGATCGAGGCGGCCACGATGGCGGTGACCGCGCCGATGATGGCGACGATCATCATGGTGTCGGGCGCGAGCGCGTAGAGCGTCGCGTTGCGCGCGACCATATAGACTCCCGCAGTGACCATCGTCGCGGCATGGATCAGGGCGCTGACGGGCGTGGGACCCGCCATCGCGTCGGGCAGCCAGATGAAGAGCGGGATCTGCGCGGACTTGCCGGTCGCGCCGATGAAGAGCAGCAGCGTGATCCAGAACACCGTGTCGTTGCCGACCGCGAGATTCTCCGCACCCCCGAGCACTTCACTGAAGGTGAGCGAACCGAACTCGCGGAAGATCAGGAACATCCCGATCATGAAGGCGAAATCGCCGATGCGGTTGACCCAGAACGCCTTGTTGCCGGCGTCCCCTGTCCATGTGATGCCGACGCCTTCGAACTTCCGGTCGTACCAGAAGCCGATCAGCAGATACGAGCAGAGTCCCACACCCTCCCAGCCGAGAAACATCAGGAGATAGTTGTCGGCAAGGACCAGGTTGAGCATCGCGAAAATGAACAGGTTCAGGTAGGTGAAGAAACGCCAGAACCCGCGGTCGCCGTGCATGTACCCGATCGAGTACACGTGGATGAGAAATCCCACTCCCGTGACGATCAGCGTCATGAGCACGGACAGCTGATCGACCTGGTATCCGGCCGTCACATTGAAGCTGCCCGCGCTGACCCAGGTGAACAGCGTCACGACATGGGCGCGGCCGTCTTCGGGCATGCCGAGCATTTCAATGAAAATCGCCGCGGCAACGAGGAACGACAGTCCCACGGCGGCGCTCCCGATGGAGCCGACGATGGTTTCGTTCCGGATTTTCCTTCCGAACAGGCCGTTGATCAGCAGTCCGATCAGAGGGAAGAGTACGATGAGTCCGACGTATTGGTACATGGATCCTGGGGGACGTTAAGAGACTGAATCGATGAGTTGCGTGAAGGAGCCGTTGCCCGCACGCGCCGCTTCCGGGGCCGCTGCCGGGGCTGTCGACACTGCGCGGTCACCACTTGAGAATGTTGACCTCGTTGATGTTCACGGTCTGCTTGTTGCGGAAGAGCGCGATCACGATGGCGAGTCCGACAGCGGCCTCCGCGGCCGCGACCGCCATGACGAAGAACACGAATATCTGTCCGGTTTCATCCCCGAGGAACGAGGAGAATGCGACGAAGGTCAGGTTCACCGAGTTGAGCATCAACTCGATGCACATGAAGATGATGATCGCGTTCCGGCGCGTGAGCACGCCGACCACACCCGTGATGAACATGATGGCGCTGAGGATCAGGTAGTAGTGGACTGGCAACATATGCTGTGCGGTAGATGGAAAGGACTGTCAGGGGAAACGCTTCTTGGCAATGACAACCGCGCCGAGCATCGCGGCAAGCAGGAGTATGGAGGTCAGCTCGAAGGGGAAGACGTAGGACGTAAACAGGACGTCGCCGATATGCTCCACGGTGCCGTTGGTCACGGCGAGCGAGGATTGCTGCTGCATCGCGTCGAGCGTGTCCCCGCCCATCCAGCCGATGGACTGGATCAGCATCGCGAGCGTGAGGAAAGCGAACAACAGGTAGGCGTAATGGCGCTTTCCCAGGTGCTCGCGCAGCTTCGCTTCGTCCTGCAGGTTCAACAGCATGATCACGAAGAGCACGAGCACCATGATCGCGCCGGCGTACACCAGCACCTGGATGATCGCGACGAACTGGGCGTGCAGGGTCAGGTAGATTCCGGCGAGGCAGATGAAATTGAGAATCAGGAAGAGAGCGCTGTTGACGGGATTGGCGCGCGTGATCATCATTATCCCCGAAAGGATTGCCACCACGGCCAATACAATGAAAACGATCAGTTCGGATGTCACAATTTCTCCGATATGGAATGGGGATCACCTCAGGATCATACGAATATAGCCCACGAGCTTCTACGGTACAAGCAAATCCGCCCCCGCCATCCATCCCCCATAATTCGTAATTCGTAATTCATAATTTATAATTGATGAGCCGTTCCTTCCGACCCTCCCCGTTTCGCCCATTCATCCCGCAGCGCTTCAAATACGGTCATGTCAAGCTGTGGCAGCGGCGTGTCGTTGATCTTCGCGACGGGGAAGGGGCCAAGCAGTGCGTTGCAGACGCAGACGGCGTATCCATCCAGCAGTTCCTCCCCGGTCACGGGCCGTTCCTCGACCTTAATGCCCCGCGCGGCGGCGATTTCCGCGAGCACGCGCCGCGTGATGCCCGGGAGCGCGTCGGGCGAGTCGGGCAGCAGCATTTCACCGTCGCGAAAGAGCAGGAGGGATGCGATCGATGTCTCGGAGACATTGCCGTGCCTGTCCAGGAATATCGCATCGTCATATCCTTTCGTACGCGCCCCGTGCAGCGCCAGCCGGTGCGGGAAGTAGCTCAGGCTTTTGTGTTCGGCGAGGGCCGACGCCTGTACGCCGCCCTCGAACAGCAGTTTCCAGGGGATGCGCGGGCTGGGACGGATGAACGGCGCAGCGCTGACGAGTACCGTGCTTTCGCGATGCGAGATGTGCATGCCGGTGTCGCCGGGAGTGACGATGATTTTCACGCGCGCCTCGACGTCGTTCATCATGTCGCGCCGCAGGAGTTCGATGATGATGTTCCGCAGCGCGGCCTGTGAGAAGTGGAACGGGATGCCCAGTTCGGCGCAGGAATTCCGCAGGCGCGCGTAGTGACGGTGGAAGTAGAACAGCTGCCCTTTAACGGCGAGTATGGTTTCGAAGAGTCCCGCGCCGTAGAGGAATCCCGTGTCGAACACCGGGATGCGCGCATCGGATACGGGAATGAATTTATTGTTGAGATACACTGTGGATGGCATGTCAGTCCCTTTCATCAAGTTCCGTGCGGATGCCCGCGATGCGAAAAAAAGTCCTGCCCTTGTGCAGGGTTTCAAAATACTCCTCGAGCGGATCGGAGTCATACACGATACCGCCGCCGACGGAGAGATGGCAGCTGCCGTCGCGCACGATCGCGGTGCGGATGGCGATGCTGAAATCCGCGCGTCCGTCGGCCGCGATGTAGCCGATGGCGCCCGTGTAGACGTGCCGCACCTGCGGTTCGATGGCGTCGATGATCTCCATCGCGCGGATTTTCGGGCAGCCGGTGACCGAGCCGCCGGGGAACAGCGCGCGGAAGATGTCGCCGATTCCGGTGCCGGGAAGCAGGCGTCCCTCGACGACCGACACCAGGTGCTGCACGTTCGCATAGCGCTCGATCCGCCTGTGCGCCGCGACACGCACGCTGCCGGCGCTGCAGATTTTTCCGAGATCGTTGCGCTCGAGGTCGACGATCATCGACAGCTCCGCATCGTCCTTCGCACTCCGCAGCAACTCCGCCGCGAACCGCCGTGTCTCCTCCTCGTCGCCGCCCCGAGGACGCGTGCCCTTGATCGGGCGCGTCTCGATGCGCTCACCTTCGATGAGGAAGAAGCGCTCCATCGAAGTGGAGACGACCTGATGGTTGCCCGCGTCGATCCATGCATAGAACGGCGCGGGATTCTCCGCGAAGAGCCGCATCCAGAGTGTGAACGGATCCTCGTGCAGCGCAAAGCGGTAGCGCTGCGAGAGGTTGACCTGGTACACGTCGCCGTCGAAGATGTGCCGCCGCACGCGTTCCACCGCGGCGACGTAGTTCTCGCGGTCGAAACTCCGGGAGAAGGGAGGCCCCGCCGCGGCATCGCCGCCGGGGATAGTATCCGGAGGAAGCGGGTCCAATACTCCGATATCATCGGTCCATGCGATATCCCACGATGCGACGCGGCCGGTCGCGCGGTCGAAGACATGCTGCACGGTCGGCCAG
>CAZWNO010000047.1:28370-29618 GCA_964635845.1 uncultured Chromatiales bacterium | reverse complement strand
GGGAGATGCGCGGGGAAATCGGCTGTCCGTTGATCAGGAAGCCGTTGGTACCGGTGGTCGACATACCGGAGGAGCCGACCTCGCCCGGAGGAATGATGCGGTAGTA
The DNA here is from genome assembly GCA_964635845.1 of uncultured Chromatiales bacterium. Classification (GTDB taxonomy): domain Bacteria; phylum Bacteroidota; class Ignavibacteria; order SZUA-365; family SZUA-365; genus SZUA-365. Next base: position 29,512 of record CAZWNO010000047.1, on the reverse strand, counting down.
GGCGGCGTCCACAAGCCCGACGCTGTCTCCCGTCGGATCGTCCCGCCAGAAGGAATACGTCTCCGAACAGATGATGTCATAGTTCTTGTTTCGCGCAAGATACACCGATTGCTTCGCGGTCGTGTCGATCGCGAACACCACGATTTCCTCCATGAAGAGCTGCGCGCGGACGGGTGCCGCCGGGAACAGCAGTATCAGGGCGATGGGCAGCAGAGCGATGCGGGCGTGTGGCATGGCGATGGGCATCAGAGGCAGTCGGAGGTGGCGCATAGCGGACTTTCGGGCTTAGAGTTTGTGTACTTCCAACATATTGGTTGGGACTCTCTTCCGCAAGGGACTTCCAGCGGAATAGACGACGTACGCGCCCGGTTGCACCAGCGAGGTTGCGAGGACGTGCTCGCGCAGGCCGGACAGTTTGTAATCCAGCTCACCTAGCGGGGGGACGAGCATGGGCGTGAGTCCCCAGGTGAACGCCAGCTGCCGCACGGTCTGCTCGTCGTCGGTCAATGCGATGATCGGCACCGCAGGCCTGTATTTGGCGATCACACGCGCAGTTCCTCCTGAACTGGTCAGGGACACGATCGCCGCGGCACCGATCTGCTCCGCGATCTCGCAGCTCGCGCGACCGATCGCGTCCGCGACATTCGTCTGCATGTCGGCGGGAATGTCGTGCACCGCATTTCTCCGCGGGATGCCGCTCTCCTCGATCGCGCGGACGATGCGGTCCATGTACGCGACCGCCTCGACCGGATATTCTCCCACGCTGGTCTCACCGCTGAGCATGACGCAATCCGTGCCGTCGAGCACGGCATTGGCGACATCGCTCGCTTCCGCCCGGGTCGGGCGTGGATGTTCGATCATCGATTCGAGCATTTGCGTGGCCGTGATGACCGGCTTCCCGTAGAAATTGCATCGGCGGATGATGTGTTTCTGCAGCACGGGTACCTGTTCCGCCGGCATCTCCACGCCGAGATCGCCGCGCGCGACCATAATGCCGTCTGCCTCGGCGATGATATCCTCGATATCGGAGTATCCTTCGTCGCGTTCGATTTTCGCGATGACCGGCACGACGCGTCCGAGCAGCTTCATCGACGCGCGCAGCTCGATGATGTCGCGCTCCGAGCGGACGAAAGAGAGAGCCA
>CAZWNO010000047.1:0-28360 GCA_964635845.1 uncultured Chromatiales bacterium | reverse complement strand
CCCGCCTCCAGGCCGAATCGCAGATCCACGAGGTCTTTCTCGCTGAGCGCGGGCGCCGAGATCGCTCCGCCGGGAACGATGATGCCCTTGTTGCTGCGGAGCGTCCCTCCCTTCACGACGCGTGTGCGCACTTCCTTTTCCTTTATCTCCTCGACGCGGAGCATGATGTAGCCGTCATCGAGAAGTATCGTCAGCCCTTCGCGCACGTCTCCCGGCAATGCCGCGTACCTCGTGGACACCTGCGCGGCGCTGCCCATGCCGATGTCCGCCGTAGTGATGGTGAAGGGTGCTCCGTCGTGCAGCTCGACTCCGCCTTCGGGCATGGGACCGGTGCGGATTTTCGGTCCCTGCAGATCTTGCAGGATGGCGAGGGGCTTGCCGGTCTCCGCCGCGACCGCGCGGATGCGGCGTATAGTTTCGGCATGCTCCTCGTGCGTGCCGTGAGAAAAATTGAGGCGCGCGATGTCCATGCCCGCTTCAGCAAGCCTGCGCAGCGTGTCGCGGTCATGCGAGGCGGGACCGATCGTGCAGATGATTTTGGCGCGTCGTACCTTCATGCCGTTGTCCTGTGCCTCCGTGCGGTCTCGATGATGATGGGGAGTGCGACGCCGGAAGGAGCGAGGATGCATTCATCGAGCCGGGCGGCGATGGCCGAAGCCTCGGGATTGATTTCGACGACATAGGCGCCGTGCCGTCGTGCGATCAGTGGAAGGGATGCGGCCGGGTAGACGAGTCCGGAAGTCCCGATCGTCAGGAAAAGACCGCAATCGGCTGCAGCGTCCTCCGCGAAGGCGAGTTCCTCCGCGGGAAGCGATTCACCGAACCAGACGACGTCGGGGCGTATCAGTCCGCCGCATTCACAGCGCAGCGCGTGTTCCGCCGGCGGCGCCTCGTCCCCGTAGAAAATGCGGCGGCATCCGAGGCAGCGGCTGCGCTCGATGTTTCCATGCAGTTCATGGATCTCGGCGCTCCCGGCCCTGCGGTGCAGATCGTCGACATTCTGTGTGATCAGCGAGAAACGCGGGAACAGCGAGGCCATTTCCGCGAGCGCGAAGTGTCCGGCGTTCGGCTGCACGCCGCGGATGATGCCGCGGCGCCACGAGTACCAGCGCCACACCAGGTCAGGATCGCGGGAGAAAGCCTCGAACGTCGCGAGCTGCGTCGGATCGTACGCCGCCCAGAGTCCGCCGGTCGAGCGGAAGGTCGGTACGCCGCTCTCCGCCGACACCCCCGCGCCCGTCAGGACCGCCACATGCCGCGCCTCCGCGAGCGCGCGCTCGAGGGCGGGGGAAATCATGCCGGTGAAAGCGGGATCCTGCATGTCATGGACGGAGGATGAGGCGTTTCCAGGGTGAGGCGAGTATCGCCTGCCGGTTTATCACGAGACGGTGCATGGCGCCGCTTTGCCACAGCGCAGTGTGGTCGGAGTAGTGCTCGCTGAATGGCTCTCCGGACTGTCCGGTGGTCAGGATGATATAGCTCGAGTCGGGGGAGGCGAGGTCGGCGACGAATCGCATCGACGGGCCCACCACCGCGTCGTACGGTGACGAGAAGCTGTACTCGCCGCTGCTGATCGTCGTGTTGTTTCCGCCGACCGCGAGCGGGCCGACGTTGAACATTCTGTCGAGCGGCGGCATCGTGCCGAGCGGATGCCGGAAGGTGACCCGATGCAATTCACCCCAGGCCCATCCCCGCATGTCGGCACCGAAACGCTGCCGGAGCTGTGTGACCGCTTCGGTGATGCTCCTGATGAGGATATGTCTCCGCGTCTCGCGCCGCGGTGTGCGCACGTCGTCAAATGTCGTCGTGCTCGTGTCAGCCAGCAGACGCGGGAGCACGCGAGTGGGGATGTTCGACAGGAAGACGTAGTTGCCGAACAGTGCGCTGTCCATCTCGTCTTCGAAGGTGTTGTGCAGCAGGCGCACGTACGCGGCATTGTACAGGCTCGCTTCGACGGAAGAAACGTGCATGCGGCAGTCCCAGCCCGCGAGCAGATTCATCACGCGGGTCATCAGCACGGGCCGCGTCGTCCATGCGTGCAGTGCGTCGACGAAGGCGTCCCGGATCGTGTCGGCGGAGACCGACTGGACGTCCATCTGCATGAGTCTGAAGTCGGAGGCGCTGAAGTGCGGTTGCTCCTGCAGGATCTGCCGGATGCGCCGGATCCGGCCGTCGCCTTCCCAGAGCGAGGAAAGGTGATGCGGGTAGGCGTCGACGACGCGGTTGTTCGCGGTCGCGAGCGCGTTCCCCGGGGGATTGTAGCTGCGCGGCAGCTGGTCGAAGGGAATCACGCCGTGCCAGGGGACGGGGAGCGCCGTTCCGTCGTTGAGCAGCTGCGGCGAGACGGCGGCGTCGCGCAGAGGGATATATCCTGCCGCAACGTAGCCGATATTCCCCTCCACATCTCCGTAAAGAAAGTTCTGCGCCGGGGACCCGAAGCGCGAGAGACCGGTAAGGAATTCCTTCCAGCTCCGGGCATGGTTGACGCGATACAGGGCGAGGATCTCATCGCTCGCGCCCTGTCCCGTCCAGCGCACGCTCACGGCGGGAGCGGGCGTGAAGCGGCCGGGCTTCCGGAGCACGCCTTTCTCGGGATACACGTCGGTGATGACCGGACCGTGGATGGTCGCGGAGATCTGCATGACCACCGGGAGACTGTCCTTCACGAAGATCGAATCCGTGCGTACCTGCAGTGGATAGCGGCGTTCGCCGATGCGATACGTGGAGTCGCGATAATTGATGTCTTCGATGAAGAAATCGATGTCGTCGGCCATGAGATTGGTCATCCCCCAGGCGATGCGCTCGTTGTGTCCGATGACGATAGCCGGCGCGCCGGGAATGCTGACACCCGCGACGTTGAGTCCGGGAGCCGCGAGATGCATGATGTACCAGCGAGCGGGCTGCATGTGCAGGAGATGCGGATCGTTCGCCAGCAGTGCGTTGCCGCGCGTGGAGCGTTCGCGGGTCACCACCCAGCTGTTGCTGCCGATCGCGGAGCCGGAGGTCCCCAGCAGCTGATGGGCGGCTGCAAGGGCTTCGCGCATGCCTTCGCCCGCACCGGCAGGTGGCGCGAAGTCCGGCGGCAGTATCAGGGGCGCATCGTCGGGGTATGTCGGAAACAGCGCGCGCGCCCGTTCCTCGCCGAGCTTCTGGACGAGTTCCCCGAGCGTGAGATCCACCCACCACGACAGCGCCAGTTCCCAGCCCATCAGCCGCGTGACGATGAGCGAGTGCACGGGCGTCCATTCCTCGGGTGCGTACTGCAGGAGATCGAATTCGAGCGGATAGCGGCCGTCCATTTCCCTGATGCAGGCGTTGACGCCTTTCGTGTAGGCCTGAAGGATGTTGCGTGTCTGGGACGAGACCGTCCGCAGCAGGCTGTCGGCGATCTGGCGGATGCCGATCGTCCGCATCAGGCGGTCGATCGGGAGCGCCCGGGAGCCGAGCACCTCCGCGAGACGCCCCATGCCGTAACGGCGCATGATGTCCATCTGCCAGAGGCGGTCCTGTGCATGCACGTAGCCGGCTGCGAAGTAAGCGTCGTATTCGTTCGAGGCGAGGATATGCGGGATGCCCGCCGGATCGCGGATGATCCGCACGTCGCCGGAGAGGCCTTCGACATTCCGTTCACCCTCCAGACGCGGCAGGGATTTGGTCATGATATGGTACAGACCGAAGCCGCCGACCACCGCCAGGATCACGAGTGTTCCTCCGATGCCGGCGAGGATGATGCGTCTGTCTCGTCGCTCTGCCATCCGGGAAAACTAGCACGGAAGGTGCCGAAATCCAATCGCCCGGGAAACGGACTCCGGTACGATGCGCCGCCACATCGCGGCGGGCGCGGTCCGTCCGCTACGGCGTGCGGAAATCACGAAAAATATCCTTACCATTATTCACCATTGTGGCTTAATCCCACTTTTCGCATCTTGCGTTCTGTGTCGCATTCATGTTCCACTGTTGTATTGGCTGCACCCGTGAGTACACGCCTTATCAGAAGCGGACTGTTCATTGCTGTGTTCTTGACGAGCGCATCCTATCTCGTCGGGCAGGAGGATTTCCCCGAACGCGAGAACCTCGGCCCGATGGTCAATTCCGAGTATGATGAAGTGCTCCCGGTCATCGCACCGGACGGAAAGACGCTCTATTTCGTACGGAAGGAACACCCCGACAATATCGGCGGCAAGCATCGCGACGATATCTGGTTCAGTCAGCTGCAGGCCGACGGCAGCTGGGGCCCCGCGGAAAATATCGGCCCCCCGCTCAATGATCCCGGCTTCAATTTTATCTGCACGGTCATGCCCGACAACAACGCCTTGCTGCTCGGCAACAAGTACTATCCCGACGGCAGTCAGGACGAGGGCGTCTCGATCACCACACGAACGGGCGAAGGCTGGGGCTTTCCCGTCAATCTCGACATCAAGAACATCAACAATCTCGACGAGAATTATTCGGAATACACGGCCTCACCCGACGGACGCGTGATCATCATGTCGGTGCTCCGCGCCGACAGCATCGGTGGCCGCGATCTCTACGTCAGCTTCCTGCGGGAGAACGACACGTGGACCGATCCCGAAAACATGGGACCGGGGATCAACAGCAAATTCAGAGATATTACTCCGTTTCTTGCGGCCGACGGCGTGACGCTGTATTTCTCCAGCGACCGCCCCGGCGGTTTCGGAAGCAACGACGTGTACATGACCCGCCGGCTCGATTATTCCTGGAAGAACTGGTCTGAACCGCGGAATCTCGGGTATCCGATCAACACGCCGGGCTGGGACGCATACTACACCGTCCCCGCGAACGGGGAATTCGCGTATTTCGTCTCGACGAGCAGCGGCTACGGCAAGGGCGACCTGTTTCGCATCGTCCTGCCCGAGAGCGCGCGTCCGATGCCGGTGATGCTGGTCAGCGGGAAGGTGCGGGACGTCGACGGGAAGAACGTGCCCGCGACCATTCAGTACGAACGGCTCTCCGACGGGAAGGCGATCGGGAGCGCACATGCCGATCCGAAGACGGGCGAATACAAGATCGCCCTTCCGATGGGCTATGAATACGGTTTCCGCGCGGAGTCCGATGGCTATTACCCTGTCAGCGCGCATCTGGACCTGACGGACATGTCGAGCTTTGACGAGGTGCAGCGCGACCTGATCCTTGCGCCGCTGGAGCGCGGCTCCTCGATCCGGCTCAACAATGTCTTCTTCGATTTCGACATGGATGTGCTGCGCGACGAATCCAAGCCCGAACTCGACCGCCTGGTGAAGGTCCTCAAGACGCATCCGAGCATGATCATCCAGATCGACGGACACACCGACGACCAAGGCGGCTACGAATACAATGTGAACCTGTCGCGCCGTCGCGCGAATGCGGTGGTCGATTACCTTGTTTCGCAGGGAATCCAACCCGTGCGGCTCATCCCGCGCGGTTTCGGGAAGACCCGGCCCGTCGCCACCAACGACACCGACGAAGGACGCCAGCTCAACCGCCGGGTCGAGTATACGATTCTCCAGAACTGACCTCTCATAGACGAATCAGATCACCATGGATGCAATCCAACCCCGGATCAAGTATCGATCGATGCCGTTGCAGGTGCTGCTCTGCATCGTCACGCTCGGGATCTACGCGCTGTACTGGTTCTACCAGACCGCCGTGGAGATGCAGGATGCGGTCAACGATCACAGCGGCTCTCCCGCACTGTGGATCCTGCTGATGTTCATTCCCTTCGGCGCGTTCTTCTCGTATTACTGGTATTCCCAACTCTACGAGAAATATTCAGACAGCAAATTCAACCTCTGGCTGCTGTGGGTGATCTGGCTGGTGTTCTCGCCCGCCGTCTGGTTCATCGTGCAGAGCGAACTGAACCGGCGATCCACCTGGCACTGAGAGCCGTCCGCCGGCAGCGAATCCCATCCACTCTCCTCATTGCATGTCCATGAAAAAATTCGAACACACCCTGTCCGATCGCAGTGATTGCCGTATCACGCTGATACACGATCCCGATGATCCCCTGAGCTGGATCATCCGCAAGTGGGAGCGCGGCCTGCTTGGAAGGCGCGTCACCCTCTCGCGCTGGTTCACGACGCGCGGGCAGGCGGAACGGTTTGCTCAAACGCTCGTCAAGGAATGCGCCGGCGTGCCGCGCGTCCACAAATAGGGACGCGCATGGACGATATCCATTGCTACTCCATCGAGCATGTGCGCGCGCAGATCGAGCGCGCGCAGATCGAACATGCGCAGATCGAACATGCGCAGATCGAACGCGCGCAGATCGAACGCGCGGACGCGGAAACTTCGCGGGAGGCGCTCGGTTTCTTCGAAGTCCGGTTTTACGCCGCGGACGGCAGACCGGCGCGCGAACGGACCGGCGTGATCGAAACCTTTTTCTACTATCCGTCCGGCGGCACCATCCGCGATCGCGACATGAATATCGTGTTCTACGAACCCAAACTCGACAAGTACCACATTTCCAACCGGGAGGGCTGATGCGGATTCCTGGTAGATCCTGCACATGATCATCGCCGCGTTACAGTTCCGTCCGGCATTTCTCGACGTCCGCGCGAATCTCGACACGCTCGCCGCGCGGCTCGCGTCGGCCGAGGCCGACCTGGCGGTGCTGCCTGAACTCTGCACGACCGGGTATTTTTTCCATGACGGCGAACAGCTGCGGTCCGTCGCGGAACAACGGGACGGGCGGACGCTGCGCACATTCTCCGCGCTCGCCGCTGATCGACGCATGACGATCGTCGCCGGCTTCGCCGAGCGTGACGGCGACGCAATCTACAATTCCGCCGCGGCGGTGTTTCCCGACGGCCGCATCGACATCTACCGCAAGGTGCATCTCTTCGCGGAGGAGAAACGCTTCTTCACGCCGGGCAACCTCGGATTCCCGGTGCTGCACTGGGGCGACCGGCTGCGGCTGGGCATCATGATCTGCTACGACTGGCGATTTCCCGAGGCCGCCCGGACCCTTGCGCTGAAGGGCGCCCAGCTCATCGCGCATCCATCGAACCTGGTGGCCGCCCCACGCATGTGGCAGCCGGTCATGCGCGCACGCTCGCTCGAGAACAGGGTGTTCACGATCACCGCGAACCGTAATGGAGAGGAACGGCGCGGCGAGGAACGACTGCAGTTCCATGGCTGCAGCCAGATCGTCGCCCCCAATGGAACGGTGCTCGACGAGGCCGACGAGGCCTTCGAGGGCTGGATCCGCGCGGACATCGATCCGCGAAAAGCTGACGCGAAGGCTTTTTCTTCGTGGAATGACATCATGGCCGATCGCCGGCCGGATGCGTACGAGCTGTAGGAACGGCGCGTGAGTTTCGGGAATGAGGCATGAGTTTCAGGAATGAGGCATGAATTTCAGGAACGAGGCATGAACTCCGGGGATCGCATATGAAAAGCTGGATACTCCGTCTCCTGATCGCGCTCGTCAATCGCTCCATCACGTTTTCCGTCGAGAACGATGTCACGGTGGTACGCATGCTCGAGGCGCGGCTGCCTTTCGTGCTCGTCTTCTGGCACGGATCGATGACCTATCCCTGGTGGCGCATGCGGTGCTGTCATTTTGCCGCGCTGGTCAGCCAGAGCAAGGACGGCCAGCTGCTTGCCGATCTGCTCGCGCACTGGGGATACACCGTGCTGCGCGGATCGAGCAGCCGCGGGAGCAAGGAAGCGATGGCGGCAATGCGCGGCGCGGTGCGCGAGGGTCACGCGCTCTGCCTGACGCCGGACGGACCGCGCGGTCCCTACCACGAAATGAAAATGGGCGCGGTGCGCCTTGCCCAGACTACGCAAGTGCCTTTGATCATCGTCAGCGTCGGGTACCAGCGTTATCGGCGGCTGCACAGCTGGGACCGCTTTGAAATTCCCATGCCCTTCACGCGCGCACGGGTGCTGTACAGCGATCCGATCATGATCGATCCGGAACTTGAAGGCGAGGCGCTCGACGAGAAGCGCCATGAACTGGAGAAACTGATGCTGGCGCAGTATCGCGAAGCGGTGCTCGACGTCCCATCCGCTGCCTGAGGACGCTCATGTGCCTGAGAACGCGCGCGTGCCTGAGGACGCTCCCGTGCCTGAGGACGCGCGCGCCGCATCCCCGCCGATCCATGGACACCGCACCACGAATGAGATGAAACGACTGCTCTCGCATTTCTACGGCGCCGCGATAGCCCTTCGCAACGCGGGCTTCGATCACCGCCTCTTCCGCATAGTACGGACGGGCGTACCGGTCATCTCCGTCGGCAACATCACGGCAGGGGGGAGCGGAAAGACACCGGTCGTCGAACTCCTCGCCGCGTACCTGCTCGACCGTCAGTGCCGGGCAGCGGTGGTGACCCGCGGATACCGGCGCGAAACACGCGGCAATTTCATCGTGTCCGACGGACGCGGTGCGATCGCGACGGCGCGGATGGGGGGCGACGAGGCGGTGCAGACCGCCCGGAAATTTCCCACGCTGGCTGTCGTGGCCGATGAAGTGCGCAGCCGCGGCTGTCGGCTTGCGGTGGACCGGTTTTCGGCGGAGACGATCATACTCGACGACGCATTCCAGCACCGCTTCGTGCACCGCGACGTGGATATCGTGGTCGTCGACACGATCGAGGGGGACTTCGACCGGCAGCTGCTGCCGGCGGGACGCCTGCGCGAGCCGTTGGCGAACCTTCGGCGCGCGGACCTGATCATCCTCAGCAAATGCGAACCGTCGACGCCGGTCGAGGAGATCACCCGCTCGCTCGCCGCGTACAGCGCAGCCCCGGTATTCGCCACGCGCTACGTCCCGCGCGCGCTCCGCCGGCTCGGCGGCGCCGAGCGTCTCCGGCTGGATGCGCTGCACGGCCTTCCGCTGGGCGGCTTCTGCGGCATCGGCATGCCGGAAGGATTCCGGCGTACGCTCGCCGGCCTGCAGGCGGATCTGCGCAGCCTGCGCAGCTTTCCCGACCATCACTGGTACGTAGCCGACGACATCGCCTCCCTTCGCGAGGAAGGACGCGTGGCGGGTGTGGAAGCCTGGATTACAACGGAGAAAGACGCGATGCGTCTGTTGGACGAGGAAGAATGGAAGTACCTCGGCGACGTGTACTATCCGGAAATGGAGGTCGAGTTTCTCGGAGAGGAGGATGCATTCTTCGCGCTGATCGAAGCGTCCCTGACGGGAGCAGCCATCGTGCGGTAGCGCAGAATGCCCGTGCATTGTTCGCAGAAATGCGCCGTGGGATTCGATTCGAGGGTGCCGTGGGCTATCATGTTCTTGCAGAAAATGCAGCGTCCGTATTCTCCGTGCTTCATGCGTTCGAGGGCGAGCCGCAGCTCGTTGAGCTGGGGATCGGCCTTGAACGCAAGTTTCGCGCTCAGGTTGTCTTCCGAGAGGTCGTACGAAACATCCTCGTAGCGTTCTTCGAGGATGGACGCGATGCGTTGCAGGATGAGCTCGCGTATCAGGGGTCTGGGCTGTTCCATCGTCATACCGTCTCCTTTCCTGGTGGGGATGCGCGCAGGCGCCGATGGAGGCCATGACGCGATCCGTGGTAAATGAATGTGCCGATACCCTGAATGTCTCGTGATTCCTGCTCAGAGTCAAGGGAAGAGTGAATGACCCATGCGCGGAAACGTCGGAATTGCGGAAAAAACGGAACCTTATTTTTTCAGGTACACCATCAGGATCGATGCGTCGGCGCTGCTGACACCTGAAATGCGGGATGCCTGTCCGACCGAACGCGGCCGGATTTTCATCAATTTCTCCCTGCCTTCGCTCGAGAGCGAGTGCACACGCCGGTAATCGAAGTTCTCGGGTATCTGAATGCCTTCGGCGAGCCGGAATTTCTCGACGTCGCGCTGCTGCCGCTCGATGTACCCGAGATACTTGGTTTCTATTTCCAGCTGTTCGATGATCCGCGGATCCGCGAGCGCCGCCGCCGCGCAGGCATCCGATGCGATGCCGTCGAGCAGCAGCACATCCCGCGCGCGCACTTCCTCGCGTCGGATGATCTTGCCGAGGAATTCACTCTGCGCGACCGGCATGGAGTTCACCGAGAGCAGATAGGGATTGAGTACTTCGGGGGCGGCTGTCCGCGACTCCACCAGCGCCCGGGACGCGCGGATGACCTCTTCCCGTGCGCGCATGGCCGCGTGCAGCTCCGTCCCGACGAGGCCGAAGCGGTGGCCGTGCGGCATCAGGCGGCGATCGGCGTTGTCCTGCCGCAGCAGCAGGCGGTATTCCGCGCGCGAGGTGAACATGCGGTAGGGCTCGAGCGTCCCCTTGTTCACCAGGTCGTCGATGAGCACGCCGATGTAGGCCTCGCTGCGCGGAAGGATGAACGGCTCTTCGCCGCGCAATGCCAGTACTGCGTTGATGCCCGCCATCAGTCCCTGCGCGGCCGCTTCCTCGTATCCCGAGGTGCCGTTGACCTGACCGGCCAGGTAGAGGCCGCGGATAGCCCGGGTCTCCAGGGAGAGACGCAGCTGATGGGGCGGGAAATAGTCGTATTCGACGGCGTAGCCAGGACGGATCATCTCGACCCGCCGCATGCCCGGCACGGTGCGGAGGGCGCGCAGCTGGATCGCGGCCGGGAGGCTGGACGAAAAGCCGTTGACGTACACCACGTCGGTTTCGCGCCCCTCGGGTTCGAGGAACAGATGGTGGCTGTCGCGATCCAAAAAACGGACGATTTTATCCTCTATACTCGGACAGTAGCGCGGCCCCGTGCCCGTGATGCGGCCGGTGTACATCGGCGAATACTCGAAGCCTTCGCGCATCGCCGCATGGGTCTCGGCGCTGGTGTGCGTGACGTAGCAGGGCACCTGCTCGAACGAGGGAGCCGGCGATCGGAAGGAGAAGGGGACCGGATTCTCGTCGCCCGGCGCCAGTGTGGTTTCATCGAGATCGAGACTCCGGAGGGAGACGCGGGGCGGTGTGCCGGTCTTCAGTCGGCCGCTTTCGAATCCGTACCGCAGCAGTGTCTCGGTGATGCCGGTGGCGGGCAGCTCGCCGGCGCGTCCGCCGATGCTGCGCTCGAGTCCCGTGTACATCGCGGCGTTCAGGAAGGTCCCGGCGCAGACGATGAGCGCGCGGCAGCCGATCTCCGCGCCGTCCGACGTCGTGATGCCGGCGACATGATCGCCGTCGACGTGCAGCAGTGAAACAGAACCCGCAAGTATCGTCAGGCCGGGTGTGGCCGCCAGTTCCTGCTGCGCCGCCGCGGCGTATGCGTCGCGGTCGTTCTGGCTGCGCGGCGACCAGACGGCAGGACCCTTGGAACGGTTCAGCATCTTGTACTGAATGGCCGACCGGTCCGCGATGAATCCCATGAGGCCCCCGAGGGCGTCGATCTCGCGCACGAGATGCCCCTTCGCGGTGCCGCCGATCGCCGGATTGCAGGACATCCGTCCGATGGCCGCGGGATCCATCGTGACCAGCGCGACGGAGCAGCCCATCCGCGCGGCGGCGCTGGAGGCTTCTATGCCGGCATGTCCGCCGCCGACGACGACGATATCGAATGTCCTGTTCATATCAGATATGAAACATACGAATCGTCGCGATGATTTCATTCCGGATGCCCCGCATCCCGCTGCGGGGGGAATCCCGGGATGCGATCGCCGTATTCGCGTGCACGATCGGGCTCGTCGCGCATGGAATCAGGCTCTTCGGCCTGATCTCCCGATTGAAAGGGAAAAATTTATCCCGTCCTGCCCGTGCAACCTTCGATATGTACCGCCGTAAGTACGACAGGCTAAAGACTTAGGGAGAACAAAATCCTCACTCATTTCACCCTCCTCCGTCAATCAGTAGTGGCAGGTTTGCGAGAACACCTGCCATTTTTTTTTCACAGCGTATAGCTGTCCCCAGGCGAGGGGATCTCCACGTTCTTCAGGCCCAGTTCATCCTGCATCGCGAGCTGCAGCTTCTGCTGCTGATCGTAGTCTCCATGTACGAGGAAACTGTGCTGCAGCCGGGCGGGATTGAAGCGGCGGTGATAGGCGAGAATTTCGTTGCGATCGGCATGCGCGGACAAGCTGTTGAGCACCACGACCTCGGCCCTGAGCGCATGCTCCTCGCCGAAGATCTTCACGGTGCGGTCGCGCTCGACGATGCGCCTGCCGAGCGTGTACTCCGCGCTGTAGCCGGTGATCATGATGGTGTTGCGCGGGTCCTCGATGTTGTTGCGCAGATGATGCAGGATGCGGCCTCCCTCGCACATGCCCGAACTCGAAATGATCATCATCGGATCGCTGCGGCCGTTGAGTTTCTTCGACTCGCTCACGTGCATGATGTAGTGGAGGTTCTCGAAGCTGAAGGGATTCTGCTGTGTGAGGATCAACTGCCGCGCCTCGGAGTCCATGCACTCGGGATGAATCCGGAAGATTCCCGTGGCGTTGACCGAAAGGGGACTGTCGACGTAGATCGGGATTTCGGGCAGACGCTCCTGGATCTGCAATTCGTGGAGATGATAGACCAGATCCTGCGTGCGTCCCACGGAGAAGGCCGGGACGATGATCTTCCCGCTGCGGGCGATCGTGCGCTTGATGACATCCTCGAGCGTCTCGAGGATGACCTCGTCGGCCTTGTGCACGCGGCCGCCGTAGGTGCTTTCGCTTATCAGGACATCCACGTCGCCCACGTGTTCCGGATCCTTGAGGATCGGCCGGTCGGGACGCCCCAGATCCCCCGTGAAACAGAGCTGCAGCTCGCGCCCGTTGTCGCGGATGTCGTAGAGACTGATCGCGGATCCGAGGATGTGTCCAGCGTCGAAGAACGTGACGTCGACGTTCTCTGTCACGCGCGTCTTCCTGCGGCAGCCCACCGTCTCGAACTGGCCGAGCACATCGATGACATCGTCCGCGACATACAGCGGCTGGACGGGAGGCAGCCCTTTTTTCTCCTGCAGTTTGTTGACGAATTCCGCGTCCTTCTCCTGGAGGAACGCGCTGTCGAGCAGCATGATGTTGGCGAGGTCGCGTGTCGCCGCCGTGCAGATGATGGGTCCGCGGAATCCGTGCTTGTAGAGCATCGGGATCTTGCCGCTGTGATCGATATGCGCGTGCGAGAGCACGAGCACGTCGATCGACGCCGGATCGAAGGGAAAGCTGCTGTTCCGTTCAAACGCTTCCGCACGGCGTCCCTGAAACAGTCCGCAGTCGAGCAGAATGCGTTTGCCGTTGACCTCGAGAAGATGGCTGGAGCCGGTGACGTTGCGCGCGGCCCCGTGGAACGTGAGTTGAATCATGGTCTGTCCTTGCGTGTGAAAATAGTTGCTCCTCGCTGCCTCGTGAATCCGGACTCCGGATGCTTGCGGTAGCAGTGGGTTCTCGGCCTGTCAATAGCCGGCCAGGTCGCGTCCGGCCGTGACGATCTGTTCCTCGCCGACGAGTATTGCCGATTCGAGAATCTTCGCGAAGCCGACGGGCGTGTCGAGCGAGGCGATGCGGCGCACGGGTGCGTCGAGATGTTCGAAGAGTTCCTCGCCGATGTAGGCTGCGATTTCCCCGCCGAAGCCGCCGGTGCGCGCGGCCTCATGCAGCACCATCGCCTTGCCGGTCTTCGCGACGGTGGCGGCGATGGCGTCGCGATCGTAGGGGAGGACGCTCCGCAGGTCGAGCACGTCGCAGGAAACGCCTTCCTCCGCCAGTCGTTCGGCCGCACGCAGCGCCAGGTGCACGGTGTTACCGTAGGTGATGATGCTGATATCGCCACCCTCGCGGCGCAGACGGGCGCGTCCGATGGGGACGCAGAGTTCCGGAAGCGGATACCGGGTCTTCGCCCAGGGATGATTGTAGAGGAATTTCGGCTCGAGATAGATGGTGACGCCGCGCGTGCGGAAGGCGCAGCGCAGCAGTCCCGCGGCATCCTCGGCGAAGGCCGGCATGACGATGCGCAACCCGGGAATGTTGGCGAGCGCAGCCTCGATGCTCTGCGAATGGTAGAGCCCGCCCTGGATGTAGCCGCCGGAAGCGAGGCGCACGATGATATTGGGAGCGAATTGTCCGTTGCTCCGCCAGTGCTCGTGCGCGGTGTTGACGAGCTGCTCCATCGCAGGCCAGAAGTAGTCGGCGAACTCGGCACCCTCGACCACGACCCAGATGTCATCGCTGTAGCGGCAGAACCCGTTGGCGGTGCCGAGGATGAAATCCTCCGCGATGGGCGCGTTGAACACGCGCACGTTCCCGAATTCCTGCAGCATTCCCTTGGTGATGTTGAACACGCCGCCCTTGTCGCGCGAGGCCACGTCCTGTCCCCAGAGGAAGGTGTGCGGATTGCGGCGGAACTCGTCGCGGAGCGTGCGGTTGATCGCGTCGCGCAGCGTGACGGTTTCGGCCTCGCCGCCGTGCTTCTCCATGATGCGCGTGAATTCTTCATTGGTGAGGGGGCAGACATGCGTGTCGTCGGCGTACACGTGGCGCAGGACGCTCGCCGGATCTGGATTGGGCGCGGATTCGGCGCGCGCGCTCTCCTCGTCGAGCAGACGGAGATTTTCCGCCTCGATTGCCGCGAGTTCCTCCCCGCCGAGCATCTCGTGTTCGAGGATGAACGCGCGCAGGCGCAGCAGGGGATCGCGCCGGCGGGCCTCGGCGAGTTCCTCCTCGTCGCGGTAGAGTTCGTGGCGGTCGGAATTGCTGTGGGCGCCGATGCGCACGCAGTCCGCATGCACCATGGCGGGACCCCGTCCCTCGCGCGCATACGCGCAGGCCTCCTGCATCACGCGCCAGGAATCGAAGATGCTGGTTCCGTCGCAGTTGAGCACCAGCAGGTTGCGGAAGCCGTGGAAGTTGTCGGCGATGTTCGTGTTCGCGCTCTGTTCGTGCACCGGGACGCTGATGCCGTAGCCGTTGTTCTGCAGGACGAAGACGACAGGCAGCTTCTCGCGGCAGGCGCCGCTGAGCGCCTCGTAGAAATAACCTTCGGAGGTGGCTGACTCTCCGCTGCTGTAGAAGGCGATCTCGGGTCCGTCGAACCGCTGTATCGCGCGCGCGACGCCGACTGCGTGCAGCGAGTGGCTGCCGACGCAGGAAGAGACGTTCTGGATGCGCATCGACGGCTTCGCGAAGTGGTTGCTCATGTGCCGGCCGCCGCTCGCGGGATCCGTCGCCTTCGACAGTCCGTTGAGCACGATCTCCTCGACCGTCAGGCCCGCGGCGAGAACGGTCAGCAGGTCGCGGTAATACGGGAAAAGGAAATCACTCCCCCGCTGTACCGAGAGTCCGAGCGCCAGCTGGATGCCTTCGTGTCCCGCGCAGGGCGCGTGGTAAGACCAGCCTTTCGACATTTTGAGGTACCGCGCCGCCTTCTCGTCGAGACTGCGTCCGAGATGCATGAGGCGGTACCACTCGCGCACCTCGTCGTTGGAGGTGTTCGGCGGCGGCGCGCCGAGCGGGAAAAGGGAAAGTACGGATTGCTTTGTATCGTTCATGGGAATTTCCATCTGGTGGCAAAACAGAAAAATAGAACTTCCCGCCGGGCGATCCAACCGCGCAGCGGAGGACTTTCGCGAGCGTTGTGCGCAGGCAGGACGTCGCGAGGAAGGGCCTGGTCGCTGAAGGGCCTGTGCGCGGGCGGGACAGCGCGCGGGCGGGACGGTGCGCGGGCGGGCTTGTGCGCGGAAGGGCCTGGTCGCTGAAGGGCCTTTGCGCTGAAGGGCCTGTGCGCGGGCAGGACGGTGCGCGGAAGGCGGTCATCTGCGTTTCACCCTTGATATTATTGGCGAAAAAGTGTGTCCCCACTTCAAAATTAATTTGACTCGTGACAAATTTTCTTTATGTTAGATCGAGTAATCCATCACACTCACCATTCACAGGAGGCACCATGGCAAAAGCAACCACGAAGCCCTTGACCAAAAAAGAGATCATCGACTTCCTTTCCGACAAGACCGGTCTCAATAAAAAACAGACCGAGGAATTCTTGAGCGAATACAACGACCTGATCTACAAGCAGACCAAGAAGATGAAGGAATTCATCATGCCGGGTCTCGGCAAGTGGGTCACTGGAAAGACCAAGGCGCGCAAGGGCCGCAACCCGGCCACCGGCGCCGAGATCAAGATTCCGGCGAAGAACGTGCTCAAATTCCGCGTAGCGAAAGCGGCCAAGGACGCGATCCTCTAACAACGTCGGGCTGATCAGGAAATTACGGGCGCCATTCGTGGCGCCTTTTTTATTCCCTTTTTTTTCTTCGCGCCGCACCTATATTGACTGTTCGGACCGCAGGGAGAAGCGGTCCTTCCGATCACAGTCAAAGGAAAAGGGAGCCATGATTTCCACCGTCCTCAGTGCGTCCACGCACGGTATCAACGCTTTCATAGTCGGTGTAGAAACGCATATCGAGAGCCAGATACCCGGTTTCATCGTTGTGGGCCTGCCCGACATCGCGGTCCGCGAAAGTCGCGAGCGCGTCTCGGCCGCGATCAAGAATTCCGGATTCACGTTCCCGGTGCGGCGTATCGTCGTCAATCTCGCGCCCGCGGATGTGCGCAAGGAGGGATCAGCCTTCGACCTGCCGCTGGCGATCGGTATCCTGTGTGCGACCGAGGAACTTCAGCCGGCCGGGCTTGACGATACCCTGTTCGTCGGCGAGCTGGCGCTCGACGGCAGCCTGCGCCCCATCCATGGCGCGCTGTCGATCGCGCTCGAGGCGAAGAAGCGCGGGTACCACCGCATCGTTCTGCCGTCGGTCAACGCCCGCGAGGCGGCGATGGTGCAGGGGATCGACATCTATCCCTGCGCATCCCTCCGCGAGGCCGTCTGCGCCATCGACGGCACGCATCCCGACGCGAAGCCCTTCCGCATGGACGTCACGCAGGTATTCCGCGAACAGCAGGAACGGAGTCCGCTGGATTTCTCCGACGTGAAAGGACAGGAGAACGTGAAGCGCGCGCTGGAAGTGTCGGCCGCGGGGGGACACAACATCATCCTTATCGGTCCCCCGGGTTCGGGGAAGACCATGCTCGCCAAGCGCATCCCCACGATCCTGCCGCCGCTCACCTTCGACGAAGCATTGGAGACGACCAAGATCCATTCCATCGTGGGACTGCTCGCGCCGGGGGCGGCGATCGTCGCGACGCGTCCCTTCCGCGCGCCGCATCATTCCATCTCCGACGCGGCGCTGGTCGGCGGCGGAATCGGGTACGCGCGTCCGGGCGAGATCAGCCTCTCGCACAACGGCGTGCTGTTTCTCGACGAGCTTCCGGAGTTCGCGCGCAACGTGCTCGAGGTGCTGCGGCAGCCGCTGGAGGAGGGCACGGTCACCATCGCGCGCTCGAAAACCAGTGTCGAGTATCCCGCGAACTTCATGCTCGTCGCGGCGATGAATCCCTGTCCCTGCGGCCACAGCGGCAATCCCCGTCACGAGTGCGTGTGCACCGACCAGCAGGTGCAGAAGTACATGGGACGCATCTCGGGACCCCTGCTCGATCGAATCGACATTCACATCGAATGTCAGCAGGTGAAGTACCAGGAACTTGCCAGCGAGCGCCGCGGCGATCCTTCCGAACGCGTGCGCCAGCGCGTCGTCGCCGCACGCGAACGGCAGCTCGCGCGTTTCGCCTCGCGCCGCGGGCTGCACTGCAACGCGATGATGGGCACGCGCGACATCGCGCAGCACTGCCGCATCGACGACGGCTGCCGCGAGCTGCTTCGCGCGGCGGCGCAGACGCTCGGCTTCAGCGCCCGGGCCTACGACCGCATCCTGAAAGTCGCGCGCACGATCGCCGACCTGGCCGCCTGCGATGCGATACGCGCCGAGCATATCAGCGAGGCGATCCAGTACCGGGACCTGGACCGGCGGATGTGAGGGGCGGTAGGGGCGAACCACCGTGATCGAACATGACGACGTCTCGCAACCCATGCGCGTCGTCGAAACCGCTGTCCATCCGGTGACCCGATCGGTTCGCCCGCGTGAAACCCGCGAATCGGTCACCGGCCCGCAGGGCCGGCCGCACGGCCCCCGACGGATCGAAACACATCTGCCCAGGGGGTGAGCCCTGGGATCAGGGACCGATACACATCTGCCCAGGGCGTGAGCCCTGGGATCAGAGGTCAACACACATCTGCCCAGGGCGTGAGCCCTGGGACCAGGGACCGATACCCATCTGCCCAGGGGGTGAGCCCTGGGATCATGAGTCGGGATTATTTCCCGAGGCGTTCGCGGAGCACGAACCAGGCGAAGCAGGGAATGCCGAGGAGGTAGCGGCGCCAGAGCCGCGCGGGTTCGTGCAGGAGGCGGTGCAGCCATTCCAGTCCGGACGCGCGCATCCACCGCGGCGCGCGCGGCTGTGTCCCGGCGGCGAATTCAAGGAAATTCCCGGTCGCGGCCGTGAACGGGATGCGAAGCTTCCGCAGGTGTGCATCCATCCACTCGAATTGCAGCGGAATGCCGAGCCCGAGAAAAAGTACATCGGGGGAAAAACTCCGGATATCTTCCAGCACCGACGGATCGTCCACGCCGATGGATCCATGGTGCGTGCGCACGGCGCATCCCGGGAAGCGGACGGCAAGCCGCTCGGGCAGAACGGCCGCGGCCGCTTCGCTGCCGCCGAGCAGATACACGCGCGTACCGACGCGCAGGCAATCGTCGAGCAGGGCGTGATGGAAGTCCGTCGCGTTCACGGGCGCGGGTGCGGACACACCGTTCGCGCGCATCGCCAGGCGCACGGCGATACCGTCGCCGACGTTGAGTGCGGCGTCATTGAGCAGCTTCCGGAGCCATGGTTCGCGCCGCGCTTCGAGAAGCACGGCGAAATGGGAGTAAGTGGTGGAGATCGGTGTTCCCGACGCGATGGCCTGCGATGCGGCCCAGCGGATGGCGGCGAGCAGGTCTTCGCAGGACGCGTTGTGTACGCGCACGGAGAGCAATTCGCTGATGCGGATCGTGGATTTCATCAGTTCCGCTGTCCCGGCAGTATGACGAACGGCCTGCTCACCCTTGAAGCGAAGAAGCCGCTAGGCAGCTTCCTCCTCTTCGCCTTCCTCATCCTCGGCGCCGAACCAGCCGAGCAGGAGCGACATGAGCATCACGGCGTTCATGTCCTCGCCTTCGATGAAGCTGCCCTCGTACTGCATGTCGGCGTGCTCCTTCTTCAGCGTGCGCCACTGCACGTTGCCGTCCTCGTCGAACGGCGTCTCGCGGGGTTCGTACCCGAGCAACTGCAGCTTCGCTTCGACCAGTCCCTTGAGCACGCCCTGCGCGGAGAACCAGTGAGTGAGGATGCGTCTGGCCAGTTCGGCGGAGAGATTGGCTTCGTCCGAGATCACCGGCAGCAGCATGGAGATCGGCGCGCGCGCGATGTTGCGGAAGCCGCGCAGCGCGTGCTTGCCCGTCGAGAGCCGGGAGAGACCCGCCTTGTCGGCCTCGAGCGCGGGACGCACCACGGAGTGGCGGAATGCGCGGTCGTCCATCAACGCGAACACGGTGTTGGCGGGATGCGACTGCGGTTCCTCATTCTTGTTCATCATGGGTGTCTGTGATTTCGTGAAACATAACTGAAGCGTCAATCAATGTAGCGTTTTTCGGGGATTTGTGCGAGCGGGCAGGAAGGCGGCGCACATCGGCGGACTTGGTCGAGCGCGGACTGCGCTGGACCGGCCTTTCTCAGACGGCGACCTGCACGAGTTCGGACGGGGGAGGGGTGTACGTGAGCGGGAAGGTGATGAAGAAGGCGGTGCCCTGCCGGTTGGGACCGTCGGCCAGCCGCGAGGGCGACTGCACGTCGATCCGTCCATTGAACTGCCGGATGATATGCAGCACGACGCTCATGCCCAGGCCGGTTCCCTCGATGCCCTTCTGTTTGGCCACGCTCGAACGGTAGAAATCCTCGAAGATCTTCTTCTGCTCCTCCGCGGGAATACCGATGCCGCTGTCGGCGATCTCGAGGCGCACGGTGTCTTCCTGCTTCTGGATGTGGATCTCGACGCGGCCGTCGCGGTCGGTGTACTTGTGCGTGTTCGAGATTACATTCGCCAGCGCGAGCTTGAGCAGCTTGCGCTCGGCCTCGATGTAGATGTCCTGGTCGCTGTTGATCCAGGTGGAAAAGCGGATCTTCTTGGCCACGAACAGGATGCGCATTTCCTGGTAGATCTCGTCGATCAGCTCGGTCAGGTTGACCTTTGAAATCTCCGGCGTCTCGGCGAGTTTGAGCTGCGTGAGCTGCAGGATGTCGTTGACGATGGTGATGGCGTTGTTGAGGCGGACGCGGGAGCGCTCGAGCGGTCGCTCGAAGACCTCGGGCAGACGTCCGAGAGAACCGTCGAGAATCATGTTGAGATAGGTCCCCGCGGCCGCGATCGGTGTCTTCAGGTCGTGGACCACCGACATGACGTAGCGGGACTTCGTCTTCTCGGCCTCCTCCAGTTTCTTGTAGGCCACGGTCAGCGAGCGCTCGCGGATGTAGAGTTCCTTCGAAATCGAGTTCGCGAGATAGTTGCTTACATACAGGATCAGCGCGAGGATGGTCACACGCGTGATCACGTAGACCTCGCTGCTGTAATTCGGCGACTCATAGAAACCGACGACGGGGAAATGCGGGATGTTGCCGGACAGTTCGAGCAGCGCGCCCGTGCCGATGACGAGCAGCGTGAAGGTGATGAGGAGGGAGATGACCTGCCGGGGAAGTATCAGGCTGCCGATGATGACATGGAAAATGAAGAAGTGGTAGAACGGCGATTCGACGCCGCCGGTCAGGTAGATCAACACCAGCAGCGCGAGGAAATCGCAGCACATCTGGAGCAGCGCGAAATGCAGCCCGTTGAAAGGGGCGTGTCCTTCCGGCAATGACGGATGCGTGCGATGAAATACGAGGTTGTACAGGAGCAGCGCGCAGGCGAGGATGCCGATGGGCAATGCCTCAAGCTCGAGCGTGGGGAAGACTTCCCCGACCAGGATCAGCCCCACCACCATCGCGATGAAGATGTAGCGCAGGTAGATGAGCCAGAGGTTGCGCCGTTTCAGCGTCCTCCAGAACTCGTCGTACATGATCCATTTCGGGACTAATTCGATCATTGATCTTCTCATCGGGCTGGCTTGCGATCAAGAAGATAATCACAACGCATCCAAGGTGCAACGACATGGGGATGTCATTCTCCGGAATGCCCGGGTGCCGTTGCAGCCGCGCCGCGGCTGGCGTGAAAAATTTCACAAATGTTCCGAAATGCATTGGAACTGAGCGCCCGCTTTGCGAACTTGCATATATCGGATGTACCGCCGCGCAATTCGGTCGCGACGCGTCATCCGCAGCCCGTCTCACGCTCCGAAGGGTTGTATGAACTGCGTCGTATCGACCATTCCCGAACGCTGCAAGCGCTGCTACTGCTGTGTCCGTGAATGTCCCGCCAATGCCATTCAGATTCTGAACGGGCAGGCGGTCGTGCTGTCGACCCGCTGCGTCGGCTGCGGGAACTGCCTGAAGGTGTGCACGCAGTACGCCAAGTCGGTGCGCGACAGCATTTCCCCCGTGCGCCGGCGGCTCGCCACGGATCTCACCACAGAGAAGATCGCTCTGGTTGCGCCATCGTTTCCCGCCGCATTTCCCTCCGTCGATCCGCTCCGGGTAGTGGGCGCCATACGCGCGCTCGGATTCACGCAGGTGGTGGAAGTGGCGTTCGGAGCGGACCTCGTGAGCGAAGCGTACCGGACTTTCATAGCCGGGCATGACGCCCCCGTGATCACTACGCCCTGTCCCGCTATCGTGGAATACATCGAGAAATACTATCCCGAACTCATCCCCAACCTCGCGCCGATCGTCTCGCCCATGGTGGCGACGGGTAAGGTCATGCGCGCGAAATTCGGGAAGGACGCATTCATCGCGTTCATCAGCCCCTGCGTGTCGAAGAAGCTCGAGGTGCTCGACGCGAACGTCGCCGGCATCGTCGACGAGGCGCTGACCTTCGACGAACTCGCCGCGCTCCTCGATGAGAACGGCATCGAACCGGCATGGCAGCCTGCGTCGGAATTCGATCCCCCGCGCGCTCATCTCGGACAGATCTATCCTGTATCAGGGGGACTGCTCAAGAGCGCCGGCATCGGTGCGGATGTCATGGATGAAGAGGTGATCGTCGTCGAGGGACGGACGCGCTGCCTGAACATTATCACCGAACTCGCGAAAGGCAATGTCAACTGCAAGCTCATCGACATCCTGTTCTGCGAGGGCTGTATCAACGGCCCGGGCCTCAGCAGCATGCTCAGTTACTACGAGAAGCGCGAGAGCCTGATATCCTGGGTGAAGTCGCGAACCAACGGTCTCGACCAGGCCGAGTGGCACGATGCGATCGAAGAATACCAGCACATCGAGCTGACGCGCGGCTTCGATGACAATCACATCGAGGAACGCGTGCCCGCGGAACGCGAGATTCAGCACATCCTGCTGACGATGGGCAAGCGGGGGCCCGAACAACAGATCAACTGCGGCGCTTGCGGCTATCAGACCTGCCGCGCGCTGGCCACTGCCGTGGCGCAGGACATCGCCGAGAAGGAGATGTGCCTGCAGTATACGATCGACAATCTCGAGCGCTCGCATCGCGAGCTGGCCGAGGCCCAGGCGCAGCTCATCCAGACCGAGAAACTCGCCTCCGTCGGACAGCTGGCCGCCGGGGTCGCGCACGAAATCAACAATCCGCTCGGGACCATCGTTCTCTACTCGCATCTGCTGCTCAAGCAGCTCAAGGAGGCGGACCCGGCTTCGGATGACATCCGCTTCATCATCGCCGAGGCGGAACGCTGCAAGAATATCGTCGGCAGTCTGCTCAATTTCGCGCGTCAGGGAAAGCTGGTGCTCAGCGAGACCAACGCGTCCCAGCTCGTCGATGCTCTCATCGCCATGATCCGCAAACGGGAGGCGTTCGCGGATATCGAGATCGAATGCAGCATTGACGAATCCCTCCCGCCGCTGTATGTCGATGTCGATCAGATGAAACAGGTCATGCTCAACCTGGCGATGAACGCCTGTGAGGCCATGCCCCACGGGGGCACGCTCAGGATCTCCATCGAGCAAGCGGAGACGCCGAGGAATTTCACCATCCGCATCTCCGATACCGGCACGGGCATGTCCAAGGAGACGATGTCGCGCCTCTTTACTCCGTTCTTCACGACAAAGCAGATCGGCAAGGGGACCGGTCTCGGCCTGCCGATCGCCTATGGCATCGTCAAGCTTCATCACGGGCAGATCACGGTGCAGAGCGAGGTGATGAAGGGATCCGCATTCACGTTGACGCTGCCGACAGATCTGCGTGACTATCCCGCCAGCGTGCAGATGTCCCCGAGCGAGCTGGCCGCCGCACTCGAACCTCCCACGCATAACGTACATCAGGGGAACTGACATGCAGGAATACAAACCGATGCTTCTCGTCGTCGACGACGAGCTGGGCATGCGCGAGGGAATTCGCCGCATATTCACGCTCGAAGGATACGATGTCACTGTCGCGGAAAACGGTACCGAAGGCCTTGCCCGGGGCACGGAAAGCGAATTCGACGTCGCGCTGATCGACCTGAAGATGCCCGACATCGACGGACTCACCGTCCTCCGTCGTCTGAAGGAGAAGTACCCCGACACCGAGTACATGATGATCACGGCGTTCGCGGGCATCGACACCGCGGTGGAGGCCACGCGGCACGGCGCGTACACGTACATCCCCAAACCCTTCACCCCCGATCAGATCGTGTTCGAGGTCAACCGTGCGCTCGGCCGGCGCCGGCTGACGCTCGAGACGCGCGAACTGCGCGCGGAGCAGGAGCGCCGCCTCCTCGAGATCAGCCAGGAGAAGAGCCGCCTGCGCACGATCATCAATGCCATCAATGACGCGCTCTTCGTCACGAATCTCGAAGACGAGATCGTGCTCGTGAATCCGCAGACGCGCTCGCTCTTCAACCTGCCGACCACGATCAAGGCCGGAGACAAGATCGGCGGGCTGCTGCCGGAAGAAGTCATCGCGCTGATCCACGAGGCGCGGGACAAGGCGCAACAGGGGATCGAACTCGTCTCCTGCGAATGGGAGATGAAGCCGAACCTCGCCCTCGTCGTGAACATGAAGACCGCGCCGGTGAAGGATGCGGCCGGGGGCATCCTCGGTTACGTGAGCACGATACAGGATGTCACGGAACTCAAGCGGCTCGACGCGCAGAAGTCTCAGTTCGTCTCCATGGTCGCCCATGAACTCAAGGCGCCGGTCGCGGCCGTGAGCGGCTACCTCGAAAACATGCACAGCCGCATCCTCGGCGAGGAGATCGAACCCTACGCACGGATGATCGACCGTTCCCGCGAACGCCTGCAGGCGCTGATCGACCTGGTCAATGACCTGCTCAATATCAGCCGCCGGGAACTGGGCACGGTCCGCCGGGAAATCGTGGCCGTCGCCGTGCCCGAGATCATCGAGAACACGCGCGAATTGCTGCATGGAGAAATGGCGCGGCGCGGAATAGGCTTCGAGACGGAATTTGCCGAGCAGCTCCCGACGATCGATATCGACAGGGACGAATTCACGCGCGTCGTCACCAACCTCATCAGCAACGCGATCAAGTACAACCGCGAGAAGGGGATGATCACCGTGCGCGCGCATGCGGAAGACGGCTATGTGCGCATCGCCGTCAGGGACACGGGCATCGGCATGAAGCCGGAGGACCAGGAACTGCTCTTCAGCCAGTTCTACCGCATCAAGAACAACGAGACGCGCGCGATCCCCGGCACGGGACTCGGGCTCTCCATCGTCAAACAGATCATCGATTCGTATCACGGCAACATTTCCGTGAGCAGCGTCTGGGGAGAGGGCACGACCTTCGACGTGCGGCTCCCGGTGCATTTCGTCGAGCAGGTTTGACCTTGCTGCATGCACCTTCCCATGTCAGCGATTCCGCATTGCATCACTCCACGTCGTGACCTATATTAAGGGCAAGTTATCCTGAATCGCGCGCGAGCGCGCTGCCTGAATCCAGTGATAGTCCCGGAGGTCCGTCGTGCGTCAGTCCCTTTCCGAGCCCCGCATCTCCCTGTTTCCACGGACCACTCTCCCTCTCTTGATCCTCGCCGTCCTCTGCACCACGGGCGCATACGGACAGACGGCTGCACCGGCGCGCGGCACGGAGATCGGCGACATCATCGCGCGCGTCTCCGCGGACACGCTGATGGAGCGCGTGCGCGAACTCTGTGGGGAGAGGCGGGTGAGCGTCCTCGGCATGGACACGCTGATCACCAACCGGGCCGACGGGAAGGATTCGACGAACAACGAACTCGCGGGCGACTACCTCCAACAGCAATTGCTGCGCTACGGGCTGCTCGCCGGTTCGCAGCGCTTTCAGGACAGGGGACGCAACGTGCTCGCGATCCAGCAGGGCGTCACCTATCCGGACATCAAGTATATCATCTGCGGGCATTACGACGCCGCGACCTTCGGCTTTCCCGGCGCCGACGACAACGCCAGCGGCACCGCGGGGGTGCTGGAAGCCGCCCGGCTGCTTTCCCGCTATTCCTTCGACTACACGATCGAATACATACTCTGGGACGGCGAGGAGCGCGGACTCGTCGGAAGCCGCGAGTATGCGCGCGAAGCTCGGATGCGAGGCGACAGCATCGCCGGCGTGATCAACCTCGATATGATCGCGTTCGATTCCGACAGCAACTCCCGCACGACGCTGCAGTACAATCTGCCGATCGGAGAACCGCTCATCGCCGCGATGCAGTCGATCAACACGACCTACGCGCTCGGCCTGGACATGCAGCCGCAGCTCACGGCGACGACGCCGAGCGACAACTACTCGTTCACGCAATCAGGCTTCGCGGCCTTTCTCTTCATCGAGGACTTCAACGATTTCACGCCGCATTATCACAAGGCCACAGATCGTCCCGCGACGCTGACCGTCCCGTTTTTCAAGCGCATGACGCAGGCAGCGGTAGGGGGATTGGCGCTGCTCGCGGGACTGCGCCCCGAACCGCAGCAGCCGCTGCCGATCTCGCCGGCGAACGGCATCACGGGGATCTACGATCCCGCGGTGCTCGTCTGGACACCGGTAGAGGGCGTCGATTACTATCGCGTTCAGCTCGCGATGGATGCGTCCTTCAACAACCTGCTGCTCGACAGCGATACGCTGCATTCGTCGTCGATCGCGGTCGAGGGTCTCGAGCGCCTGCGCCGGCACTACTGGCGCGTACGGGCCTGCGGCGCAACGGGCTGCAGCCGCTGGTCGGAATTCTGGAGCTTCGAGACGGCGCTGGTCAACGCAACCGATCCGATGCCGACGGTCGCAGCAGCGCAACTCCTCACACCGGTGCCGCACCCGTTCAGCGCGAGTGTGCGATTCGATTTTCTGCTCCCCCGCGAGACCGATGCGCAGGTCTCCCTGCATGATCCGACAGGACGGCGCGTAGCCGTCCTGGGCGCGGGACGCTATCCCGCAGGCCGCACGAGCGTCTCCTTCGACGCCGCGGGACTGCCCGCGGGGCTGTACTTCATCCGGCTCGTCACGCACGATCAGATTCTCCAGCGGGCGGTGCTGCATCTCCGGTAGCCGCGCGGACCAGGGGAGGGCTTTCGCGGATTGCAAAGTGGCGGAGTATTCGATAGCTTGTTGCGGTCAGGTAAACAGCCGGGCATCGCATGTCCTTGTTCTCAACACTCGCGCTGGCAATGGGAGGATCCTGGGTATCGGGGATCAACCTCTACGCCGCCGTCGCGACCCTGGGTCTGCTGAGCCGCTATGGGAATCTGCAGCTGCCGGGCGAACTCACGGTGCTCTCGAGTTGGTGGGTGATCGGCGTCGCAGCTGCGCTGTACGTGATCGAATTCGTCGCGGACAAGATCCCCTATGTCGATAGTACCTGGGACGTGGTCCACACCTTCATCCGCATTCCGGCGGGAGCGGTGCTCGCCGCGGCGGCGTTCGGCGATTTCGACCAGGGAATACAGGTGATCGCCTTCCTGCTCGGCGGCGGGCTGGCGCTTACGTCGCACGGATTGAAAGCAACGGCGCGGGCTGCGATCAACACGAGTCCCGAGCCCGTGAGCAATGTCGCCGCGAGCGTCGCGGAGGACGTCCTCGCCATCGGATCGGTGCTGCTCGCGGCCTTCGTCCCGGTCGTTCTGGTCATCGTCGTCGCCGTCGGAGTGTCCGCATTTTTCGTGGTGCTGCCGAAAACGTTCAGGTTTTTCCGTAATATGTTCGGAAAGATGCACGGGCGATCCGCTGCCGATTCTCGCCGCCGGCCAGAGTCCTGACGATCGTTCCCTTCACCGCATGCAGAAAACCATTCACAACCTTCAAAGGAGGACACCATGTCCGTAGCCAAGATTTCCGAAATCAGCGCAACATCGCCCGTGAGTTTCGAGGATGCGATCAGGCAGGGAATCGACCGGGCGTCGAAAACCCTCCGTGATGTCCGGAGCGTCTGGATAAAGGAGCAGCATGTCCGCGTCGTGGACGGCCGTCCCGCGGAATACCAGGTGAACATGGCGGTCACTTTCGTGCTCGAGGATTGAGCGCAGCCTCGGTCCTGCGCCCGGAGTGAGGGACGTCGCGGATTCCACGGGAACATCCCGATGTGCATCTCCTCGTTGAACGTGAGGAAAAAACCGCCACTCGGCATTCGTCGGCGGTGGATACCTGCATCGATTCACGGTCAGACTCAACGAGAAACCGAGGCTCCTGAGCGTTCCTGTGCAGACTGGGAGAATCGAACTTCTCTCCCTTTTTGGTCTGACTCAGGAGCGGGGCTACATGTTTCCGGTCGAGATATGCACTTTTGGCATTCTCGTGTTTCCGGATCCATTCGACTGTGGTTGGATGGCTTGGTCAGATGTTTTGCTCGAAAGAAGGAATGCAGGCAACGCCGTGATGGCTTGGAACGGCGGACTCATGATATACAATCTGAAAAAGATATCGAAATCGTGTATCCTTACCCCCTGAGCTGATGGATCCAATTCACTTTGCTCTTGTACCGGTCAACAAAACGACATGCTGATTCGGCGGGACCATCGCGACAAGGAACACCTTGTTGGCAGAAACCGCCATCTGTCTTGTCGGGAAGGTTCCGAATTCTCCGTGATAGATGTTTTCGAGGGTGCTTCCGTTCCAGTGAATGACGCCATATCGGGATTGCGAAAAAAAGATGTCGTTTTCGTTATTTCCGCGTATCCGATAGGTCCAATACTTGAACTCGTGCGATATTGACCACTCTTCGCCATCCCTTGACGTCATGACGTGCCGGTTATCCACAATGTACCATACCCCATTGTATGCCCATACACTGCCGATGCCGGACGGGTTCTGCATCACTTCCTGAACGTGGCCGTCGGGAAAGACCCGGTAGAGGTAATAACTGCCATCTTTATATCCCCTCACCATCACATCGCCGTCTTCCATGCCCCATAGATCTCCAAAGTTCATGCCAGGATTGCCGCGAATCG
>CAZWNO010000046.1:0-29705 GCA_964635845.1 uncultured Chromatiales bacterium | reverse complement strand
TCCTGCGCGATGATATAATATCGGAGACCGACGTCCTGATCCTGCGTCCCGCCGCGCTCGGCCTCGCGCCCGGGATGTATCTGATCCGGTTGATAGGAGCGGCGCATGAAGACGCGCGGCTGATCTCCGTGATTCGATGAGCGTGGAGATACAGCGAAGCGAACCGAGCATCGCTCCACTAAGCGGTCGCTCATTGCTACGAGATTATCTCCGCGGGCGCGGAGTGAGGACTCATCTCCCGAACAGCACCTGGACCACGGTAGAGCGGGGGGGATGGCGATGCTTGAGCATCTCGATACCGTAGCAGACCGCCGCGATCACCGCTATCACCGCGAGGTTCGCGAGCGTGAAGATGAATCCCGAATCGATGCTCTCCGCGCCGGAAGCGTCGATGATGGGCGCCAGCACCAGCGCACCCAGCGCCTGGTGCAGGATGTAGACCATCATGGAATGGCGGCCGAAAAAGCCGAGCAGGGAATGCGCGGGATTCAACGGCATGCGGCGGAGCAGCGTGGAGGTGAGGACGACGATGCCGATGGATGTGAAGATGTACGCGAATGTCGGCGGGTAGAAAATCTCCGAGTACCCGCCGCGCGTCTCGAGAATCGTGCCGTCGGCGATGTTCTGTACGAAGGGAATCGGAACGAAGAGCAGTGCGAAGCCGGCGAGCGTCAGTCCCGCGCCGAGCCAGATGAAGTGGTGTGATTTGCCCATGCCTTCCGCGAACAGCGTGCGGAAGAAGAGCGCGCCGATGAATGCGTAGCCGAGCCAGGGGAAGATGGGGAACCAGCCGTCGATGAACCAGCTCTGCGCGAGGCGTCCGATCGTGGGTGTCCAGATGTCGTCGAAGTACACCTCGAGCGCCTCGGCGTGGTATCCGAACAGCTTCTGAAGCACATAGGCGGCGAGGATGAAGATGATCGAGATGTAGAGGAGTTCCCTCGCGTCGGAGCGCCGCAGCAGGTACAGCAGCGGCATCGCAAGTCCGATGACGTAGAGCACGTCGAAGGACGTGAAGGGAAAGATCTTCCACAGCAGCGTGTCGAGCAGCACGCCGACGCCGACGACGATTCCCCCACGCGTGAGATAGTAGGAGAGCGTGTGCTTCTCGCCGCGCAGCACCACCATGCCCGCGCTGAGCATGATGAATGTCGGAGCCGCGAACGAGCCGAGGATGCGGAACCACATTGCGTGCGGTTCGGAGAGATAGGGTGCGAGGTTCGCCGGAATCATCAGGATGATGGCGAGTCCCCGCAGGGTGTCGATCCAGGGAAGACGGAGCTGCTGTTCGGGCATGCGGCCTCGAAGTGCTGGAGAGGCCCGTCAGATCAGGCCGCGGTCGCCTTCGATCCACCAGCGGTGCCAGAGTTCGAAGTTGTACAGCGTCCAGAGCTGCGGCGTGTAGTTGATGCTCGTCCGTTCGTACTCGTCGAGCAATGCCCGAATATACGGAAGATTGTAATAATCATGCCTCGGCGAGAGCAGCAGCGAGCGCGCGTGGCGGAAGATCTCCGGGGTCATCATGTTCCTGCCCGAACCCGCGAAGCCGATTTTCTTCCTGTCGATGATTTCGTCGGGGAGAATGCCGCGCAGCGCCTGCTTGAGCACACGCTTGGGATTGCCGTTCCGCAGCTTCATCGACGAGGGAATGTTCATGCTGAACTCCACCATCAGATGATCGAGGAAGGGCACACGCGCCTCGATGCTCGTGGCCATGGTGATCTTGTCCACCCGCATCAGCAGCAGCTCGGCGAGCCGGTGCTTGATCTCCCAGTACACGATGCGCTGCAGGTCGTCGCCGTAGCCCGCCTCCGCGGCGCGGCGGAAGCGTTTTTCCGCGAGCGAATACGAGGAGGGAATCGCCATGCCGTCGAAGGTCGCAAGGTTGAGCGCACGCCGTTTCTCCGTTTCATAGAAGCCGATGGCATTGCCCCAGAACGCGGGCTGCTTCTCGAGCACATTGCGGATGATGTTCTGCCGGTAGTCGACGCGCCGGCGCGCGAGAAAAGGACTTATCAGTCCGTAACCCGCCGCGGTCAGCCCGCGGGGTACGAAGCGCAGCGCGCGTTCGAGCCGCATCATGCGCGCGGCGCGGAGATAGGAGGCGTAGCCGGCGTACTGCTCGTCGCTGCCTTCGCCGACCTGCACGACGATGGTGCCGTTGTCGCGCGCAAGCTTCGAAACGTGATAGAGCGGGAAGCAGACGGGATCGGCGAGCGGCTCGTCCTGATGATGCACGATCGTGGGCAGCAGGTCGAGGAAGCCGCTGTCGTCGATCAGCACTTCGTGATGATTCGTGTGGAAATGTTCCGCCATGCGCCGCGCCCAGCGGAACTCGTTCGTGTCCTCCTGTCCGCGTATCGCCACGGTGAAGGTGTCGACCGGACGGTCCATCAGTTCCGACATGAAGGCGACGTTCGCGCTCGAGTCGATGCCTCCGCTGAGGAAGACGCCGAAGGGGACATCGGACATCATGCGTTTTTCCACGGCGGCACGGAACAGCTCGCGGATGCGCTCGGTCACCGCAGCCTGGTCGCTGTAATCGAAACCGGCCTCGCGATGACCGAGCGGATCCCAGTATTCCTCGATGCGCATCGCGCCGTCGCGCGTGATGCGCGCGTAATGCGCGGCCTCGAGCTTGAAGATGCCGTCGAAAAGCGTCCACGGCGCGGGCGTGTGGATGTAGGTGAAGTAATGGTAGAGCGCCTCGCGGCTCACGGCTGGACGCAGCACCGGATGTTCGAGCATCGCCTTGATTTCCGAGCCGAAAAGCCAGGTCCCGTTTTTCCGCGCGTAATACAGCGGCTTGATGCCGATGCGGTCGCGATAGAGGAGCAGCGTCTCCTTTTCCTGGTCCCACAGCGCGATGGCGAACATGCCGTGCAGGCGTTCTACGAAGCGTTCGCCCCAGTGCCGGTAGGCGTAGAGGATGGTTTCCGTATCGCTGCGTGAGCGGTAGCGGAAGCCCGCCGCCTCGAGTTCCGCGCGCAGCTGCAGGTGATTGTAGATTTCACCGTTGAAGACGAGCCAGGTCTTCCCGTCGGGCGTGCTCATGGGCTGGTGTCCCGCCGCGGAGAGATCGATGATCGAGAGCCGGCGGAAGGTGAGTCCCACGCGGCCGCATTCCGATCGGTAGATGCCGCCGTCGTCGGGACCGCGATGCGCGATCGCCGCGCCCATCCGCGTCAGCAGCGCATCGTCGATGCCCTGCGCCGATGGCGTGTACTCGAATACTCCGGCGAAACCGCACATGAAGGAACCCCTGGTACAGTAATCTAGAAAAATACGCCTTCCATTTCCCCGGTCCAACGTCCGGTGTTTTCCGGTCCCGCGCAGTACATCCCGAGATACTACGCCCGAGCGGCACAGCCATCAGCCATCAGCCATCTGCTATCTGCCATCTCAGATATCAGCCATCCGCTATCCTCTCGATCAACTCCCGCGCCTCCGCGACATGCTGCGGGGGATTGCCGTGCTCGACGCACCAGCGGAGCAGTTCCGCCGCGCGTGAGGACTGTATGCCCGCGCGCGCATAGTATTTGCCCAGCGTGAAGCGCAGCATGCCGTCGTCGGGATACTTGCGGACGCCTTCCTCGAAGCGGCTGAGCGAGGCGGAGTATTGCCGCGAGAGGGCGAGGGCGTTGCCGAAAAGGAGGTACATGTCCGGTGACGAGAAATCCTCTCCCACCGCGGCCGTGAAACGCGCCGCGGCTTCCGCGTAGGCGCCCTGCTGGTACAGCGCGAGTCCCTCGATCGCCGGAAAGCTGCGTCCGCCGCGTGTCTGACGTGCGATGTCGCCGAGGAGTTTCTCCACCGCGGTGTACTGTCCGTTGCCGAGCGCGAGAAAGCCGATCGCCTGCGCCAGCGAATCGATCGCGGGGAGCGAGCTGCTGTAATCGCTGACGGTGCTGGCGCTCTTCAACGCCGTCGCGCGATCGTTCAGACGCCCGAGCATGAATGTCTGCAGCGCGAGCGTCCGCGACGGATCGGTCGGTTGCAGCAATTGCGCCATGAGCGTGAGTTCGCGGTAATGCTGGGGATAATCGAGCAATTCCACCATGCGCCGGGTGAGCGCGATTTCGCCCGCGAGATCGCCCTCGCGATGACGGTACTTCCGCAGCGCATCGTAACCGCTGAGCGCGTAGTCGCCGTACATGAGTTCCTCGTCCGCCTGCATGATTCGCGCGAAGCGTTCCGCGGTTGCGTCGGCGTCGCGGTGCAGCTGCGTCCACGGCAGCATCAGCAGCAGCGAGATCATCGCGAACGCGGTCGCCGCGCGTTCGTCGTACCTGCGCCGCAGCAGGGACAGCGCGGCGAGGAGCAGCACGATGCCGAGCGGGGAAAGGAGATCCCAGTCGCGCGCGAGTCCGAGCGAGGCGTTGGCGAAAAAGGCGAAGCCGGCGACAAGCACGACGTTCATCGCGTGGAAGGCCTCGACCTCGTCGCCGAATTTCTTCTCGCGAAAACGGACAATCCATATCCACAACAACGCGACCACTGCTGCCGGCGCGAGCAGCAGCAGCAGATTGGCCATGTCGAGCAGATGCGGCGCGGAGAACAGCGTGTAGGCCTGCGTGCCCGCGGGGGATGACTGCGCCGCGACGGGCATGACCACGCGGCTCGGCGAGTCGGCGAATCCCGCGATGAAGTACAGCACCGTCCATCCCGCGACGATCGTCGCGCCGGCAAGCAGTCCATGCCGCAGGTCTGGATGGCGAAGGAGACGCAGGCGTCGGCGCAGAGCGTCCGTGCGAGGTGAATCCGTGCGCATGCCGGCGACGAGGAGCAGGGACGGAAGCAGGACGAGCGCGAGGTAATGCGCCGCGACCGCGATCACGAACGCGAGCGCGGCGGGCCAAAGCGCGGATTTCCCGGTCAGCGCGCGCTCCGCCGCGATCATATACACGGTGACGGCGGCGAATACCGGAGTGTAGAATTCCACGTGTCCGCTGTAGAGCAGCACGCCGGCGGTGCCCGCGAGCACGAGCAGCAGGTCGAGGCGCTGCCGGCCGCGCGCGACGCGGAGGATGTAGATCACGACCGCCGCGAGGCAGAGGATGGAAATCCATCGGAACGGATAGAGGGCGTCCTCCGGCATCAGCATGGAGATCGCCGATCCGAGCGCCGGCACCGCTTTCATGACGAGCAGGATCATTGCTCCCGCGAGTGGCGAGGACTTGAGATTCAGGAGCAGCTGTGTGTCGAACGTCCCGTCCACCGAGAAGCGGTGGATCTGCGGAATCAGGAGTCCGCCGTCGCCGTAGAAATAGGTCTGCACCGGCCAGAGCAGGGGCGGAGCGAGCGCGAGCAGGACGAGCAGCAGCGCGAGCGGCGTGCGCAAAGGATCGATGTCCATTCCCCTGAACACCAGATAGAGCGCGAATGGAAGGAGCAGCATCGTCCAGGTCACCGTGCCGGGGAGGTACGCGAGTGCGTCGATTCCCCAGAGCCGGAATTCAGGAAGAATCGACGCGGCGAGCTGCGCCGCGAGCGGGAGGAGGAGCGACGCGCCGAGCATCGCCCAGGGAATCGGTGCGTGTTGTCTGGTTTTCATCTGGAAAAAATACAAAAAAAATCCCGCCGACGATGCCCGGCTCTTGCATCTTGCATTTTGATTCGTTAGAATGAGTTAGACATTTGTATACACTGGAGGTCGTCGTGGGCAAAGAATGGACTGACAACCGCCGCAAGGTAGCGCGCTTTCTCGAGCAGTATTTCGAGCGTCACGGCCGCGCGCCGAGCATGGACGAGATCGCCACCGCCACGGGCCTGTGGAAGCGCTCGGTGGAAATCGTGCTCAAGGGACTCGAGAAAATCGGCTTCATTGAAATCACTCCCGGCATCAGCCGCGGCATCCGGCTGCTCGTGAGTGAATTCCGCCGCGTCCCGCTGGTGGGCGACGTCAAGGCGGGTCCCCCCGCCTGGGCGCAGGAGGAGGCCGTGGAGTACATCCGGGTCGACCGCAATATCGTGCCGTTCGACAATCCGGTGGCGCTGCGCGTCGACGGTTTCAGCATGCGCGACGCGGGCATGCTGCCCGGCGACATCGTCCTGGTCAGGCAGCAGAAGGCGGCGAACACGGGTGACACGGT
Source organism: uncultured Chromatiales bacterium (assembly GCA_964635845.1). Taxonomy (GTDB): domain Bacteria; phylum Bacteroidota; class Ignavibacteria; order SZUA-365; family SZUA-365; genus SZUA-365. Next base: position 23,613 of record CAZWNO010000046.1, on the reverse strand, counting down.
CGTGGCATATCTCAACGGCGGACTGACGGTGAAGAAGTTCGAATACCGCGACAGGAAGATCCGCCTGCTCCCGGCCAATCCCACCTTCAAGCCGATCGAGGTCACGCGCGACGACGAGTTCCGGATCGTCGGCAAAGTGATGCTGCTGCTGCGCGATCTGGGAGACTGCTTCCATTTCGAAGTGGAGAGTGCCGAGGCGCTGCACCTGCAGTAACCGGTCCTTCCGCGGCTCCCGGCGCTTCCGCGGCGACCGGTATCGGGATGCTCGCTCCGAATGCGGCGTCGGATGAAAATGCGCGCGGCGTTGGTGGGGCAGTGCGATTATTCTTATTTTCCTCTTTATCTCCACAAACGGATTGGACACATGCCGGATCGATTGCGGCATCGCTGCCTGAGAGTGAACGAAGATCAGAGTAATCATGGGATCGGTATGAACACGCGTTACGCTTTTCACTGCATTGTTGTCATCGGGTTGATGTTGAGCGCGGTGCCGCTGCAGGCGCAGCCGATCGAAACGCTGCGCAACGACGCCTATCAATACGAAGTGCGCGAAGTGGACGGCGTCCGCCTCTTCATCGTCGATGGAGTGCATCCCGTGTACGCGCGGGAGTTGCGCGTCCCGCGGCGCATGCATCGCATTCCACTGCAGGACGGCCTGCCCCCGAACGTCGTCGTGCAGGATGCGCGGCTCGCCGATGCGGTCGACGCCTCGCCGTTCTATCTCGTCGCATTCAGCTGGGGTGCCGATTCCGTCATGCAGTCGCGCATCGTCCCTTACCGGGATCCGGTCGGAGATCCCGCGATCGGCCGCGGCGTGGAGGTGCTCTCGAGCCGCATCGTGTACGACCGCAAGCGGCCGGTGCTCGAGATCGAACTGCCGCTGCTCGTGTGGGATCCGGTGACGCGCCGGACACGCTGGGTGGAAGAATACACGCTCGCGCGCGTCGCCGCCGATGCCGCGGTCTCCGGCGCCGGGGTGATGCCGCTCGCGGCCGAAGGGAAACCTCCGTACGCGAGCATGCCGTTCACCACGCGCAGCAGGAACGTCGACACCTCGCAGACGTGGATCGATTTCACCGCGCCGATGGTGAAGTTCTTCGTGCGGCAGGACGGCTTGTTCAAAATCACCGCCGACTGGCTGCGCGATTCCGGCAAGCAGCCGGGGCAGGTCGATCCCGCGCGCGTGCAGCTCTACCGCAAGGGCGAGGCCATCCCGATGCACGGCGTCGGCATGGAGGACGGCCGCTTCGACGAAGGCGATTACTTCGTTTTCCATGGCACCCGCAATTACGACGAGGGCGGCTACCGGCATCTGGCCGACACGAGCGCCGATCCGTATCCGGAGTACCTGAGTATCTACACCGACTCCACCGCCTACTGGCTGAATTTCAATACCGATGGCGCCGCACGCGCGGAACTGCGCAGTCCGATCACGCCGCTCCCGGCGGACACGCTCGACTGGACCTACGAAAGGGTGCATCTCGAATACGACAGGAGCAACTTCCTGAACTTCTACAACTCGGATATCGTGCTGGGGCAGCGATCGGACTGGACGACCGACGATGTATGGACGATGGACTTCGTGTATCTGAACAGTCCCTACTCGCCGAAGTTCACGGTGGACAACCTCGTGCCCGGACTGCCGTCCCGCTTCTGGGGCAAGTTCCTCAGCTGGGGCGGCGATGTCGCGATCTCCCCGAATCACGGCGTCTCGATGCGCGTCAACGATGGGACGACGATCGACTCGGCGACGTTCAGCCGCGATCAGCATCTGCTGATGTTCGGGACGGCTCCCGCCGGGGAAGTTGTGGATGGTTCCAACACGCTTTCATTTCTCAGCGTCAATGTCGGAGATCCAAACAGTATCATGCTCATCGACTGGGCCGAGGTCGAATACCCGCGGTACCTCACGCTCAGCGGGAAATCGCATGTGTTCCGCATCGACTCGGTACTCTCGCCCGGAGAGAAGACCATAAAACTGCAGGGTTTGCAGGTCCCCGATCCCTTCGTGCTTCGGGTCCGAAACGGCGTCTCCGCCGTGCTGTCCGTCGCCGCGAGTTCGCCCTCGGCGCCGTACACCGTGCAGCTCGCGGATTCGGCGGCGCCCGGCGACCTGCTGTACGTATGGAATCGCGACAGCATCCCCACTGCGGAGCGCGGGGAAGCGGTGGCGCCGGGCCGGCTGGATCTGGAGCAGGCTAACTATCTCGTCGTCACGACGCGTGCGCTCCGCGATGCCGCCGAGGAGTATGCCGATTTCATCGGGAGCGAGTACGGCGTCACGACGCGCGTCGTCCCGGTGGAGGATATCTATGATGTTTACAGTTACGGCATGTTCCAGCCGGAGGCGATCAAGCTGCTCGTCTTCGATGCGTACCACGGCTGGAACAGCGACACGCTGAAGTATCTCTTCCTGGTCGGGGATGCGAACTATAACTACAAGGCCTCGTATTCTCCCAATCTCGTGCCTTCGTACGGAAATCCCGTCAGCGATACCTGGTATGTCGCGTTCGATTCGCTCTCGGTCGCGCCGCGATTGGAGGTGGGTCGCCTCCCGGTGCGGGATGCGCAGGGAATCCAGCAGTATCTCGCCCGCCACCGCGCGTACAGGGAACAGGAGCCGTCGCTCTGGAATAAATCCACGCTGCATTTCAGCGGCGGGAATATCTCCGGTGGGGAGGCCGAACTGCGGCAGTACAAGCTGATCAACGACCAGCTGATCGCGACGGTCGTCGAACCGCCGACCTACGCCGGTCGCGCCGCGCATTTCTACAAGACCATCGATCCGCAGACGGATTTCGGTCCCTTCCGGCTGGCGGACGTCCGTGCCCGCATCGCGGAAGGGGGCGTCTTCATCTGCTACCTCGGACACAGCGGAACGCAGACCTGGGACAATTCGATTTCCCGCGTCGACCAGCTCGAGAACGAAGAAGGCCGCGCCTCGCTCATCACGGATTTCGGCTGTTCCACCGGCCGTTTCGCGGAACCGGATTACAACTCGTTCTCCGAGCTGTTCGTCTCCGGCGATCAGAGTCACGCGATCGCCTACATCGGAAACGCCGCAGCGGGATTCGTCACGACGGCGCTCGCGATGCCGCGGCATTTCTACAATTCGCTGATCACGAACCGCGCCGCGAGCATCGGCCAGGCGCATCACGAAATGCGCCTGCAGCTGGGTGCCTGGAACGCGGTCAACCGCGTCTCCATCCAGACCAACCTGCTGTTCGGCGATCCCATCGTCGCGCTCGATCTTCCGAGACTGCCGAATCCCATCATCAGGGATTCATGGCTGCGATCGGAAACCGAGATCATCACGGATGCGATGGACTCCGTGTCCTTCACGATCGTCGCCGGTAATTACGGACTACAGACTCCGGATTCGCTGGACATCCTGATCGAGAACACGCATGACGGCGTCCTCACTGCGACCTTCACGGAGACGCGCGCGCTGCCCGCGCTTTACGACACGTTGCGCATCCGCGTCGGCCTGGGCGGCGGAGCCGGAAACGGAATGCTGCGCGTCAGGCTGGATCCGGACGGCAAGCTGACGGAGAGCCTCGAAAACGACAACCAGGCGGAGCTGGACTACAAGGTATTCAGCACTTTTTTGAAAGTCGCGAATGATCGGTTGGGCGTCGTGTCGTCGCGCGGGTCTGACGTCACCGTCCTCAACCCCACGCTGGATCCGGGTCCGGTCTCGATGATCACCGTGGAAAGCGATCCCACGCAGCAGTTCTCCGCGCCCGCGCGGAGCACACTCCCGTACGGAAAGACGATGAGCACGGGCGATGCCGCGGCGCTCTTTCCCGCGGGAGAGAAACGGTACTGGCGCATCAAGCTCGACGCGACGGGACAGGAATTCGTCGGTCCCTACATGCGCCGTAACGCCGCCGTTCCATCCGACTTCATCCAGGCCGATTCGCTGGAGTTTCTGAATGCCGCCGTCGACTTCGTGCGCTACGACACCGGATTCACCTTTCCTCCCGGACGCCGCGTGCAGATCCTCAGTTCCAATTACTCACTCGGCAGCGCGGTCCACATCAATATCGATGGACTTCCCCTGCTGCCGTCGTCCATCGCATGGGCCTACTGTATCGCGATCGTCGACAGCGCGACGCTGGACGTCAAGCGCGTCGGCGTTTTCAACAACGCATTTCCCGAAGCCCGGGACTCCATCCGGCGCTGGGCGGAAGAGGTGACCTTCGGAGAGTATTTCATGGTCACCACCGGCAACGAACCGCGGGGCGGGAGCAACGTGTTCTCGGAGCAGATCAAGGCGCTCGGCTCGAAGTACATCGACTCGGTGCGCACCAAGGCGTGGCGGCCGAGCTGGGCCTTCATCGGACGCCGCGGCGCGCCGATAGGCACCATGCCGGAAGTGTACCATTCCGAGGCCTCGGGCATTCCCGGCGTCATCGACACCACGTTCTATGTCGCGCCCGATACCGGGAGCGTCACGTCGCCGCCGATCGGTCCCGCCTCGGCGTGGACGCGCGCGAGTCTCGTGCGCAGCGATCCGGCCATCAGCGATATCCGGCTCTCGATATATGGAATACGGAAGAGCGGGCAGGAAGAACTGCTGATCGAAGCGGGGAATGTCACGGAAGCGGACATCTCCGCTGTCGATGCTTCGGTGTATCCCTCGATACGCATGCAGGCGGCGTTCTATCCGCAGGGCGGCGATCCACGCGAGGCGATACTGCATGCGTGGGCGGCTTCCTTCGTGCAGCCGCCGGAGCTGGCGCTGAACTACCAGTCCATCGCCATGCTGCAGGACAGCGTCCAGCAGGGCGAGGCGGCGGAGATCGAGATCGGCATCCTCAATGCCGGCGAGGGCGATGCCGGGGTTTTCCCCGTGCAGCTCGAGGTCGTGGGGACGGACAACATTCCGCGTCCCGCGGGACAGTTCAACGTGGCGGGATTGAAGTCCGGCGCCTGGTTCGACACGACCGCCGCCATCAGCACCGACTTCCTCAGTGGACCCTACCAGGTCTTCGTGCGCGTCGACCGGGATGACGCCGTGCTCGAGCAGTACGAAGACAACAACAGTTACGTCACCGCGGTGTACGTGAAACCGGATACGAGCCGTCCACAATTGGAAGTCACATTCGACGGGTATACGCCTTTCGATGATGACTACATCCGCTACAATCCGGAAATCGTCCTGACCCTGCACACCAGCAATCCTGTTCCCGTGACGAGCAAGGACAATTTCACGATCACGCTCGACGGCGAGTCGATGGACCTCGACAGTATCGGGTTCACGATGACGCCCGCGACGAAGGACCAGCCGGCGACGCTGCGTTTCCAACCCACGCTGAAAGACGGGATCTACTACTTCGGCTTCAATGCGGAGGACGCGAAGAAAACCCCGGTGTACGACGAAGTGCCGGAAGTACGGCTGCGTGTGAGCACGCAGAGCCGCATCGCCGAACTCTACAATTATCCCAATCCCTTTGACGGCGAGACGTCGTTCACGTTTCTCCTGACGGGCACAGACCCCCCGCAGGAAACGGAAGTCAAAATCTATACAGTCGCAGGCCGTCTCATCCGCAGGATCTCCTATCCCGCATCGACGATGCGCATCGGCTACAATGCGCTCAAGTGGGACGGCCGGGATGAGGACGGCGACGCGCTGGCCAACGGCGTGTATTTCTACAAGGTCATCACGAAGTTCGCAGATCAGACATTCGAGAATATCGGCCGCATGGCGGTGATGCGTTGACCCTGTCCGCCGCGAGCCCCGGAGGCGCGTCCACCGGGGCGCCGCGCCGGTCTCCGACGCGCTGAAACCGCAGCGGCAGCATCACCGTGCATCTTCATCTTCACAGCTTCTATTCCTTCCTCGCGGGCACGCTGTCCACCGAACGGATCGTGGACCTGGCCTCCGCTGCGGGTTACGGTGCGCTCGCACTGACCGACACCAACAACGTCAGCGGCGTGATGGAATTCTATACGCGCTGCATCAAGGCGGGGATCAAACCGATTCCCGGCGCGGAGCTGCTCGCGGGCGGCAGCCGCGCGGTGCTGCTCGCAAGGAACTGGGACGGTTACGCCGCGATATGCGCCGCACTCACCGAACTCGTCGTGCACCATCCGGCCGCGCGCATCGTGCTCACCGAAGAGGCAGAGAGAGGAGAGGAATACGAGAGCACGACGGAAGTTCCGGCCGGGGACCGCTTTCTCGCCGAACTCCTGCTCCGTAAATGCGACGGGAATGTGATCCTTCTCTCCGCCGACATCGGATTGCTCCGGCGCCTCGCCGGCCAGGCGCCGTTTGCGCTCTACGTCGAGCTGAGCAAGGACCGCGAAGCGCGATGGCCGCAGCTGCAGGCAGCGGCGAAGGAACTGGGACTGCCCGTGGTGGCGACCAACGACGTGTTCTTCGGCGCGCCGGGCGGCAGACGGCTGCACGGCATCCTGCGCGCGATCGCCACGAACCGGACCCTGGGTACGCTCGATCCCTCGGTGCTGGCGGGCGAATCGAACTGGTTCATCGGGGAGGACGAATTCCGTTCCTGGTTCCGGCATGTCCCGGAAGCACTGTCCGCCCGCGACGAGATCATCGCGCAATGCGACGTGCGTTTCGATCTCGAGCGCAGCAAGTTCACGTCATACCGCGACATTCCCGATAGCGCGAAGCGGCAGCGTCTGCGCGCGCTGACCGAAGAGGGCATGCGCCATCGCTATCCCTTCGCGCAACCGGAGGCGCGCGAGCGCATCGAAAAGGAACTCGGGATCATCGAGACGCTCGGTTTCATCGATTATTTCCTCGTAGCCTGGGACATCGTGCGCTACGCCCGGCATCGGGCCATTCCCTATGTCGGACGCGGCTCCGGCGCCAACAGCATCGTCGCGTACTGCCTGCAAATCACGAACGTCGATCCGATCGAGCTCGACCTCTTCTTCGAGCGCTTCCTCAATCCGGAGCGGCGTTCGCCACCCGACTTCGATATCGATTTCTCCTGGCGCAACCGCGACGACGTAATCGATTACGTGCTGGCGAAATACGGCCGCGACAGGACGGCCATGATCTGCACGATCTCCACATTCAATCCCCGCGGGGCGCTGCGGGAAGTGGGGAAGGTGTTCGGCTACAGCGCCGCGGAAATCAAGCAGCTGACGTCCATGCTCCCGGCATACGGCTCGGTGCGCGATCTGGCCGATCCGAACAGTCCCGTGCGCAGGCATATGGGTCCCGTCCTCAACACCCGCTACGGGATGGACTGGTCGCACGCCGCGCACGCCATCCTCGACTTCCCGAATCATTACGGCATTCATTCGGGAGGCGTGATCCTCGCCCCGGAACGCATGACGCGTTACACCGCCACGCAGGTCGCACCCAAGGGCGTGCGCATCACCCAGCAGGACATGTATTCGACGGAGGACTGGCGTCTCGAAAAGCTCGACATCCTCTCCACGCGCGGCCTCGGGACCTTCGAGGATACGATGCAGGAAGTGCGCCGCCGCACCGGCAGGCTTCCGCCCGTGATCGAATACAAGAACGCCTGCGCGGACGAGAAGACCCGTGCGATCATGCGGAAGGGAGAGACGGTGGGCTGCTTCTACGTCGAGTCGCCGGCGATGATACAGCTGCTGAAAAAGCTGCGTACCGATACCTTCGAGATGCTCACGGCCGCCAGTTCCATCATCCGTCCCGGCGTCGCCCAGTCGGGCATGATGCAGGCCTTCATCGAGCGCTTTCACGATCCTTCGAAAATAAAACCGCCGCATCCGATGATGGCGGAGCTGCTGCGGACGACCTACGGCGTTATGGTGTACCAGGAGGATGTGATCAAGGTGGCGCATTTCATCGGGAAGCTGAGTCTCGGCGAGGCCGATCTGCTGCGCCGCGCGATGTCGGGGAAGATGCGTTCGCGCGATGCAATGCAGGCGCTGCAGGACACCTTCGTCGACGGCTGCCGCCGCCAGGGAATCGCCGACGACGTGACCGCGGAGATCTGGCGGCAGATGCAGTCCTTCGCGGGCTACAGCTTCTGCAAGGCGCATTCGGCATCGTATGCCGTGCTCTCGTTCCAGGAAGCCTACCTCAAGGCGCATTACCCGGCGCTCTTCCTCTGCAGCGTGCTCAACAACCAGGGCGGATACTACCGGCCGGAGGTGTACGTGCAGGAAGCCCGCCGCCTGGGACTCCGCATCCTGCTGCCCGACGTCAACGCCAGCGACGAACTGCATTTCTGTCCCGACGACCGCAGCATCCAGCTCGGCTTCCTGCACGTCAGGGACCTCAGCGACCGCACGCGTCATCAGCTGCTGCGCGAACGCAGGGAGAACGGGAAGTTCCGAAGTTTCGAGGATTTCCTCGAGCGCGCGGGGAGCACCGCCGAGGACACCGTCATCCTCGTGCGCTGCGGCGCCTGCGACGGCTTCGGCGAACAGCGGCCCGCGATGCTCGTCAAGGCGAAACTCCATTTCAACAGGAACCGGCGCTCCGCCGCGGAACCCTCGCTGCAGCTGGACTTCGAGAATTTCGACGGGGAACTGCGGCAGCTGCGGCCGTACACGCCCGAGCAGGTGACACAGATCGAGCTGGAGACCTTCTCCTACACCGTCTCCACGCACGTGCTCGAGCACTTCGCCGAGGAACTGCGGATGACGGTAAAGGCACCGGAGCTCGAGCGCTATGTCGGCCGCCGCGTGCATGTGGGCGGATGGATGATCGCGGCGAAAATCACGCGCACGAAGAAAGGCGAGCGCATGATGTTCATCAATCTCGACGACGCGGCGGGACGCATCGACGTGGTGCTCTTCCCGCGATGCTTCGACCAGTATGCCCACCTGCTCCGCAGCACGGGTCCTTTCGTCATCTACGGGAAAGTAGTAAAGGAGTATGAAGTCCTGAATGTAATCGCCGAGACCGTCACGCTGATCCGGAAGGAATGACGGAAGGACATCTTCGGAAAGCGAAGAAGGAAAAGGATCGGTCTTCAGTGTGTCGATACCGCTGAAGACCTCGTGACCGTCCTGCCTTTTCCGGATTCTAGAAATTGTCGAGATAACTCTTCGCGACGATGCTCCCGCCGCTCGTTTCTTCGATGCACACAATCCCTTTCCCGCGCACGAAGTACACGGTCCACGTATAGTCGTTCCCCGATCCCGCGCCCGGCACGCGTCCCAGCGTGAAACGCACGACGACAGCGTCATCATACCTGCCGCGCTCGTCTGGAAGGATGATCTCGTCGAAATGATTCAGCACCTCCCCGGTGACCGCGATCGTCGTCCCGTCGGTGCGGGACAGCGTCGCGGCATGCCAGGTGCTTCCGACATCGAAGCTCACGGGGAGGATCTGCCATGGCGTGGTGCCGCGCGCGAGAATCGATCCGCCATCGATGCGTGTCCATGTCGCTCCCTCGTCGGGCGAGCGATAGAAGCCGTCGTCGCACGCCGCGTAGAACGCGTTATCCGGACCCGCATGCAGCGCGCGTATCATCCGTCCCTGCAGTCCCGAGGCCTGTGGGGGTTGGCCGTTGAACCTGTAGATCCCCTGATCGGAGCCGACCAGCACCGTACCAGTCATGGCCGACTGTGCGACGCAGGTCAGCGTGGCGCTCGTGGGTACGGGAATGCCGATCCACACGCCGGTTCCCGGCGCGACGAAGAGCAGGGGCGGATTGCTGATCGCCACCGCGGCATAGGGCGCACGGGGGGAGGTGACGAGGCAGCGCACGTTCTCGTAGCCGGAACGCTCGGAATAGACGAGCTGCGCGGGCAGCGAATTGACAAGCTGAACGTATGCGATGCCCTTCGTCTCCGTCGCGACGAGCAAAAGGGACTGATTCTTCTCGAGCGGAAGGATCGCGATATCGTTGATCTGTCCGTCGCCCGGCTGCACCATGAATCGCGACCAGGAAAGGAAGGGTCTCGCCGAGAACCAGAGCGAGTGGTCTATCACAGCGAAAAGGTAATCCGGATCGGAAATCTCCAGATCCTGCACCGATCCCGCGGGTACGGGGAGCCTGTTCCAGCCGCTGTCATTGCGTGCCTTTGAATACACTCCGTCCGCGGATGCTGCGAACAGCGTCATATTCCCGGCGGTCGAATCCTTGCACATCGCCACGATACTCCCTCTGCCCGGGAAATCCATCCGATACCACTCCGAACGCGTGCTGCTGTAGTGGTACAATCCGCTGTCCACGCAACCGACCAGGTAATTGCTCGCGTCCAGGCTGAGGATCGAACTGCCGCGCACTTCGGGCCCCGGGACGGGGAATCGTATCTCCTCGAGCCGGTATTCCCCGGGAAGATGCCAGAGAGTATGCTCTCCGCAGCCGCTGATCCGGCCGCCGCTACCGGAGAAATTCCAGTGCGTCCGCGCAAGGGGATGCGACTGTTCATCGGTTTGAAGATCCTCCAGCTTTCCCTCACTCGAGAACCTGAGCAGATGCCGGTACTGCATGCCGCCGCGCAGCACGGTAAATTGCCGCAGGCCGCTGCCGGACTCCCAGAGATACTCCCTGCCGCGGAAACGGCCTTCGTCGTGCGGACCGGTCGCATCGCTGCAGGCGGATAGTACGATCGCGCCTGCGGTCAGCGCCGTCAACAGCGTGAAGAGCCGGGTCACCATAGCAGCACCCCGAAGCCGATTCTGAATTCAATCGAGGAATTGAAATTCTCCTCCGCCGCCGAGGCCTTGCGGATAATGCCGATGACACCACTGCCGGGTTCGATGATCAGCGGTTGCGGTGCGGCGGGGGAAAGCCAGGTTCCGCTGTAATGAAGCCCGGCCCGCGCCCGCAGGGAAGTACTCAGCGCGTAGACTGCCGAGAAACCGGATGAAACGACAAGGGAATTCTCATGCCCGAGGAGGATGCCCGATCCGGCATCCGCTTCGAAACGCAGGCGCGGAGCAACATCGAAACCGTAGCGCGCATGCAGGCGCAGCCAAGGCAGGGCTTCATCGCGGAGCACGCGGTCGATCACGATCACTTCGCCGCCGTTTCCCGCCGCCTGCGCCGAGCGGCTGTGTTCGAGACGCTCACGGGCGAAGCGTGACTGGCCGGCTTCGATTCCCGCTGAAAAAAGGTGGTTGAAATCGTAGCGCAGTCCCGCAACGTAGACACTGCCGAAGGAGCTTTCACGGGCGTCCGCGGTGCCGGCTCCGGCGAACTGCGACGTACCGGATTCGATGTAGAAGTGCAGCCGTCCGGCGAAGAGTGCCGACAGATCAGCAACGGGCACACTGCGATCGAAGGGAACGGACGGCAGGGCGGAGCGCCGTGCTTCGTACACGATCGGAATGAACGCGGGCAGCGCTGTTTCGTCGACGTCTGGCGCCGTGGCAGAGACTCTCCCGGCTCCCGTCCTTCCAGCTCCCGTCCTTCCAGCTCCCGTCCTTCCAGCTTCCGTCTTTCCGGCTACCGTCTTTCCGGCTACCGTCTTTCCGGCTACCGGATTTCCGGCTTCCGTCTTTCCGGCTACCGGATTTCCGGCTTCCGTCTTTCCGGCTACCGGATTTCCGGCTTCCGTCTTTCCGGCTCCCGTCTTTCCGGCTCCCGTCTTTCCGGCTTCCGACTTTCCGGCTTCCGACTTTCCGGCTCCCATCTTTCCGGCTTCCGTCTTTCCGGCTTCCGTCTTTCCGCTTTCCGCCCTCACGGCATCCGTCCTCAGGGATGCGGCGCTCGGTTCATTCATGGCAATACGGAAAATCGCCAGGCTGCCGATTATCAGGCCGGCGAGGACACTCAGCAACATGCCGCGCGGGACGGTGAAGAACCGTCCCTTGCCGCCGGCGGAGCCGCCTACGGCTGCGAGGGGGATATCCGGAAGGATTTCCTTCAGTGCGGGAATGCGGCGGGCGAGCGCCTGCTGCGTGCGCAGCGGGACGGCAACGGGATTCGAGCTGTCCCGGAGTCTCTCGTCGAGCCGGCGGTATTGCCGGAGCAGTTTCTGCTTGGCCGGATCCCGGGAGATTTCCATCAGGAGCTCATGCTCCGACCGCGCATCGAGCGCTCCGTCGAGATAGGCGAGTATCGATTGTTCGAAGTTTCTATCCATGGTATACCTCCTCCTTCACGGGCGGCGTATCGTCCTCGAAGAAAGGGGCGAGCTTCGTGCGGAGCGCCTGCTTCGCACGGAAGAGTCGCTGCCTGATGACGCCGACGTTCGTACGCGTCGCGTCGGCGATTTCCGTGTAACTGAGCCCTTCGAATTCGCGCAGGATCACCGCCTCCCGCTGATTCTCGGGGAGTGTCCGTATGGCTTCGTCGAGCTTGCTGGACAGGAGATCCTGATGCAATTGCGCATCGGGAAGCAGCTGGTCCCTGCACTCGAGCGCCTCGTGCTGGTCGGTCAGGGACACCTGCCGATGCCCGCGCTTGATCTGGTTGAGACAGTTGTTGCGGGCGATGGCGTACATCCACGCGCGCACATTGTGCTCGTCGCGCAGCGACTGCGCATGGCCGTGAATCTTGATGAACGTGTCCTGGAATATATCGGATGCCATGTCGTTATCTCCGTGCACGAACTGAAGGATGTAACGGTAGATCTCGAGGTGCCGCCGTTCGTAGAGAGCGACGAAGGCCCGCTCGTTGCCCTGCTGGAACGCGGTCAGCAGAGCGCCGTCGGGCAGCGATTCGAGATTCTGTTGCTCCGTGGAGAGGGATTGAGCGCGCGAGGCCGCGAGGTGATTCGTCGCGTCGATCAGCTCTTCAGCAGGCAGTACCGCATTGTGCAAGCTTCCTCACTGTTCTGGTTCTGCAACCACGATACGGACAGGGCCGAAGCCCTGTCCGTATCCGTCAGTCGGGCGATGAAGTCTAGCGGACGAGCATTGCTTTCTTCATCAGCGACACCTGCCGACCGGCATCTGTCAATCCGCTGATGAAAATCTGGTACACACCCGGCTGAGCGGGGACGCCATTGACGAGGCCATCCCACGTCCAGTTCTGCAGACTTCCCCGATGTTCAAGCAGTACGCGGCCGAGCATATCGAGCACCTGGATCTGTCCGGTCGCCAGCGGTTCGCTGAGCGTCACCTGCACGCGAGCCGTCGCGGGAGTCGGTGTGAGCGTCGCCGTGAACGCATTCGCCGCGCCGGGCAGTTCGCCGATATCGGTGAGACTCGTGCCGCTGATGAGATCGAAGCGGGAATTGAGGTGTTCATGCGAACCGTGCATGGTCAGGACATCAGTGATTCGTCCGGTGGGAACACTTCTGGTACGGATCATGAGGTCCACGGTTTCACCCGGCTGCAGCGAACGCGGGAAATCCTGCGCATCCGTGATCTCGAAACGATCGTCGGATGCGAGTTCGAATCCCTTCAGAGTCACTGCGACCTGGAGATTGTTCTCGAAGCGGATCGCCTGCGTCGTTCCCACCGCCGGATTGCCCATTTCGATTGCCGGAACACGCCTGTCCTTCGGGAAGAGCACGACGGTCGATCCCGGCGAGGAAGGTGTCAGCGGGATGCCCACGAGCGTCATCCAGAAATGGACATTCTGTCCGCTCATGCTCGATTCCAGCCGTAGCGTCGCGATATCCTCCACGCCGACGGTACTGCTCTGCGCGGTCGGTGAATAGCGGATGGTGAAGTCCGCTTTACCGCTGTTCGGCGCGGCCGGATTCGCAGGCTGTATGGTGATCGGCAGTGGCGTGACGATCGAATAGATCCCCAGACTGTTGCCGTCTTCCCACACGGCGTTGTCCAGCGTCAGCGGTGCGCCCGTGATGTTGAACAGCTCGATCGTGGCGTCCGACGTCCCGCCGATCGGCGCGGCGATCGTATTCACGTACCAGCCGATCACTCCGCAGGAATCGTCGAACTTCATGCCCTTCGTGGAGCGTCCCGTCAGGTTGACGATCGCGGTCTGCTGCTGCGGCGTCGAGGCGGGATTCTCGAACGTGATCGTGAGTACTTCATTCTCCACCCGGTTGCTCGCGGTGGGTTGGAAGCATACGTTCATGTACACCTGCGAGTAGGGCTGCAACAGGAGCGGGAAGGGCGGCGCCTGGAGGGTGAAGGCGTTGGAGAATCCGCTCAGCATGGCTCCGGTCACGGTGACATTGTTCGCCGTCGTGTTCTCGATGGTGACATCGAGACAGAGCTGCTGCGCCGAGTCGACCATGCCGAAGTCGAGCATGTTCGTGACGAGCACACCGTCGTATTCGTTGAAGGGCGGCGTCATGCCCGCGAGATAGAGCTGCTCGATCTGCCTGCCCGCGTCGAACATGAGCATCGCGCTGCCGTAGCCGCCGAAGGAATTGTCAAAGGTCACGGTCACGGTTTTGCTCGCGCCGCTGTCGATGGTGACCGAGCGGTCGCTGATGGTGAAGCTGCTGTCGCCGAAGAAATTGAGCGTGATCGGCAGCGTCCGGCCTGAGATATTGTGGATCGTAATGTCTTTTGTCAGCGAGGTGTTCAGCGGGGTTTCGAAAGCCATGAAACCGCCGTACCCGTCGTAATCGAGCGTGAAGAGGGGACCGCCGTTGTGGCCTGGATTCGCATACGCCATGATGAGCGCCGTGTCGGTCTCGATGCCATCGCTCACGGTCAGGATCGCGGTGAACGTCCCTGCGGCCGTCGGGGAGAACTCGATGGGCAGAGGCAGGCCCTGCATCGTCTGAAGCGTGATGGGATTCAAACCGGTATAGGTAATCTCGGGAGCGCCGCTGATCGTGACGGTGAGGGTCTGGCTGGTGGCGGCATAGCTCTCGAGCCAGAGATCCCCGGTCGCGGTCTGATTGACTTCGGTGCGAAGATCGAGCATGTTCTTGAACAACGCGAAATTGCCCGGCGGAGGAAGCACCGTGGCGCTCAGAGGTAGCGAGTCGGTGGTCACGCCGTCGGTGACGGTGAGCAGGATGTTGTATGTTCCGGTCACGTTGCTCAGGAAGTGCAGAATGATGTCCTCGCCCATGCCCGGTTGAAGCGTGACCTGGGTGCTGGCGGGATCGAGAGTGAACTCCGGTGCGCCGATGAGCGCCATGCTCAGGGTGACCGGAGTCGCGCTGCTGTTGCGCACCATCACGGGCAGGATCGCCTCGACCCCGGCCATGGTCTCGATATTGTCGATCAGCGGAATGACCCAGGTATAGGGCTCGTCGTACGCGACCACGCCGATCGTCGCCGACGCCGTAAAGCTACCGTCGGTGACGGAGATCGTGGTGGTGAAGCGTCCCTCGAGGTTCGAGTAGAATTCCACCAGCACCGTTTCGTCGCCCATCGAAGGAATGGTCTTCGTCGTCGTGCCGGAATACGAGAATTCGCTGTCGCCGGAAAGCGAGACCTGCACGGTGATGCTGGCGCCCGAGATATTGCGGATCGACACGGGAATCACACTCGTGCGTCCGAGATCGGCATAGATTTCCTGAAAGGGCGGGATGATGACGAAGGGTCCGGGACCTGCCGTCACCACCGCGGTGAGCCGCAGCGTATCGGTCACGATGCCGTCGGTCGCCGTGAGCACTCCCGAGTAGGTGCCGGGACTCAACGCGAAGAAATTGAGCATCGCGACATCGTACTGGCCGGGAGCGATGATCTTGATCCGATCGAGGCTGTCGACCGCGAACGTGCCGCCGCCGTCGTCCGCGAGAGCGATCGTGAGCTGCACCGTATTCGTTCCATTGTTTTCGAGAAAGAGCGGGATCTGCATGGGGACGCCTGCCGTGGCGTCGAAGAGATCCACTACCGGGACGATGTAGTGATACTGCCTCGACGGCTGTCCGAACACGGTGCATGTGAGCAGCACCGCGAGCGCCATGGAGAAAAGCACCAGAGGTTTTCGGAGACTCATGACTCCACCTTGTATTGTGTTTGTGATTGGGATTGCAATGGCCACCGTCGTTCAAAGCATAAGACCATCATGAGGAAAAAAAATCACGCCGCTGCGACGTGATTTTCGGATTTCGGACAGATACGGAGGCTCCGCGCGTGCGGACGGACGAGGGTGTCGTACGCTACATCAGCAGCTGCAGGCCGAACAGGATGCCGATCTCGCCCCCGGTGATCTCCGCGTCGATGTCAGGCTGGCCGGGAATTTCATAGCTCCCGTTGAGCCAGTGGTGGGAATACCGCACGGTCGCATCGAGCACGACGTTGCGCGAGACGAAATACCCGATGCCCAGGCCCGCGTTCACACCGACGCCCCGCGCCGTGGTCGTCTCCGGTAGGGTCGTAATCATGGAACCGCTCTCCTCCGTCTCGCCGAGGTAATGGCGGTACCCGGCCGCGATTTCAGGATAGACGAACCAGCGCACGCTCATCGGTTGATACCAGCGAAAGAGCGGACCGATGAACAGCTGCCGCTCGAACTGCTTGAATCGGTAATTCGACGGATTGGGCTGGGGATTGTTCTCGCCCCGCGTCTGATCCCAGGACAGCTCGAGTCCGAGCAGGACATTCCTCGAGACGAAATATCCGTTGCGCGATGCGATGCGCACGGTCTCGTAATCCATGTCCGCGCCGCTCGTCCCGGTGCCGAACTTGATATCCGTCCCGTTGCTGCCGGATGTGTAAGAGCCGCTGATGCTGTACATCATTCGGTACATCCGCATCATGCTCTGCGCGCCGAGTGCGGCAGGCAGGCAGAGAAGCGAAAGCGAAAGGAAGATGACGGTTTTCATGCGTCCTCCAGGGTCCTGGGAAAGGAAGTGCTTCGTGATGGGGGGATCTGTGTGAATCAACGTTCAGCAAAGTAGCGATGTGTCCGGTAATCTGCAACGTCCGGCGTAGGGGCGAACCACCGTGATCACAACGACGATGATTCGGTACCGGCATCGCATATCGATTCGGACGAACGATCGGCTTCCCGGTCGGTTCGCCCGCGCGGGAATCCGCGCGCAAATCCGAACGGTGTAACGGACAAGGCCCGTCAACGCGCGGGGCGATGACGGGCCGGACGGTGAGAGCCGGTATGCCGGTTATTTCTTCTTCTTGATGCTGCAGCCGATGGCCTTGGTGCTGGCCGTTGCCGGAGTGTCTCCGGCGAGCAGCGCCTCGACGGCGGCGTCGACATAGGCTTCGTCCGCGGCATCCGCGTCCTGATGATTGTTGTCGATCGCGCCGATATAGCGGACAATCAGGTCCGATCCTTCCTTCTGCAGCACATACACATGCGGGGTGCGGGTGGCACCGTACTGCGGGTAGATTTTCTGTCCCTCGTCGAGCAGATAGGGGAAGGTGAATCCCTTGTCCCGCGCGCGGACCTGCATCTCCTCGAAGCTGTCCTCGGGCTGCAGATCGGGATCATTGGGATTGATCGCGACGACCGGATAGCCGCGCGATTTGAATTTCCGGTCCAGCGCGATGATGCGATCCTCGTACGCCACCGAATACGGGCAGTGGTTGCAGGTGAATATGACGATGAATCCCTGCGCGTCGGGGTAATCCGCGAGGGATACGACCGTCCCGTCGACGTTCGGCAGACTGAAATCCGTCGCCTTGTCACCGACGCTGTAGCCCCCGGCGGACGTGGCGGCGGTGAGTGACACGGCGAACAGCAATGCCGCGAATGTGGTCCTTATCATTCCTGTACTCCTGTAAATGAATCGATCAGTGAGCGTAATTCGTCGCGGGTGAAGGACTGTTCCCGGAATTCCCGCCGTGAGGCGTTGAAGACCAGCGTGGCCGGGATCGCGCCGCTCCACGACGCATCGACCCGGTCGATCCAGGAGTTCGCATCGGCGTCGTCGAGCACGACGACGGTCGACCGCAGGTCATTCTTTCTGATGAACGGGAGAAGGCGTTTCTCCCACTGCCTGCGGAAATCGAGGCTGACAAGGATGACGCGGAGCTTGCGGTCGCCGCGGTCGCGCGTGAGTTCCTCGAAATAGGGCAGTTCTTCCACGCAGGGAGCGCACCAGGTCGCCCAGAAATTGACAACGATCGTGGTATCGCCCGGGGCTGCAAACAGCGGCGCCAGGGCGTCGAATCCCTCATATACCGGGATCCGCAGTCCCTCGCCCTCGAGATACGAACGCGTCTCCGGGAGCTGCGTCTCCGGGAGCTGCGTCTCCGGAAGCTGCCGGGCAGGGAACTGTTGCGCCGGGAGCAGGGAGGCGGGGACAGGCAGGGAGAGGAGCAGTGCGAACAGAAAAACGGCGGATATGCGCATAAAAACGGACATTGTTTATCCAGATACACCCCTAACAGCGAGGCGCCGCCCCTTTGTTCCTCGGGGCGGCGTATTTCGGGAGGAGTGCCGCATGGATCCCTTTCAGCGCGGCGAATCAGGGGTAAGGATGTGGGAGGGCGGAACAGTTCAGCGCACGATCATCAGACGCTGGGAGGCTGCGCCGCCGGAGGTGGTGAGGCGGAGAATATAATGTCCGACCGGGAGTGTCGCCGTTTCGATCCGGAAGCGATACGAACCCGGCAGCAGTTCCTGATCCTGGAAAACGATCTGTTTGGTCTGTCCGATCATGTCCGAGATGACGAGGGTCGCGACGACTTCCGTTCCGGTGCTCAGGGAATTCAGCGTTTCCCCGTTCGCGGGATTGGGGAAGCAGGGACTGAGCGTCACGCTGCGCGAAGCCGCGGATTCGATGCGCAAATCCCCAGTCGAAATCTCGTTGCCGTAGCCGTCAATCTGCCGCAGGCGGTACTCCAGCGTCCCCGGCGGCGCCTGCTCGTGCCGCCACGAATAGAAGCGGGGGGAGCAGCTTTCTCCGGCCGCCTGCATGATGTCGATGACGCGCCAGGATTGCTCGCCGGCGATGCGCCACTCGATCTTGAACCATGCGCTGTTGCTCTCGCTCGAGGTCGACCAGCGCAGCAGCGTGCCTTCCGCGGAACGCACGCCGGCCAGCCCGATCCATCCTGCGGGCAGCAGCGCGGGCTCGCTGTACTCGACAGGCGCGCCGCTGCTTTCATCTTCGAAATGGAAACGGGGTCCGCCCGGCTGCGCATGCGCCGTCATACCGGCCAGCAGCAGCGCCAGCACTGCGATTTTCGATATGTCCGTCATTTCCTTCATTTCCATTTTCCTATCTTTCCATCATTCCATCATTCCATCTTTCCATCATTCCATCATCTCTGATGCTCATACCTGCGTCTGAACTTTCCTTCGCTCGTGAACAGCAGGATGTCATAGCTCCCGGCCGGGAGCTTTTCGCCGTCTATCGTGAAATCGTGCTTTCCGCGCGACAATTCCTTCTCCGAGATTATATCCTGGATGATGTTGTCGCGATGGTCGGCCAGCTGCAGGGAGATGACATCGTCGTGCTGGAGGTCGACGGTGATGCTCGCCGCGCTCGTCGCGTCTTCGGGTTCGGGACTTACCTCGAACGAGCGCAGTACGCCGGTCACGGGCACGGTGATGATCTGCGAGTACTGGATCATACCGTCGTTGCTGATGATGCGCAGCATATAGCGGACATCATCCTGCGGCACGCCGCGGTCGAGAAAGCGGTACTCGCGGGTGAAGCGGCCGTCGAAGCCGCCCTGCACGAATCCCCTGTTCTGCCAGCCGCGGCTCTCCGCGCAAGCGCGGTGCACCTCGAAACCGCGGTTGCCCGTCTCGCTCAGCGTTTCCCACTCCACCATTATCTCGCTGCCGTTTCTGGAGGCGCGGAAGCGGTTGATCTCGGCCTGCAGGGGGACGATGCGCGATGACGGGGTTTCCCCCTTGGACTCGGTCACCGAAGGAAGGAAAGGCAGGGCCACCAGCGCAAGCAGCATCGAGACTCTCGGGATGAATGGATTTCTGAACATCGCTGAACCTGTATTGTCCGCCCGTTGCTATCCGGGTACGCGCAAACGTGGATTGTACGGATGCAATGTACGCGCGGGAATCCTACAGAAATCTTAACCCTGCATTACATTCCTGTAATCCATCGGCCGGCGACAGCAAGCCGCCGTCCATCGCCGAAATCATCGAAAAAGAAGACCGAATCGCGCTCCGCCGTTTCAATTGGCGCGTGCAGTTCCTAAGTTGCAGGACGTGCAGTTCCTCGGTCGCAGGTCCTGCGGTTCCTCGGTTGAAGGACCCGCGGTTTCTCGGTTGCAGTACGTGCAGTTACTCAGTTGCAGGAAAGGAGGTTGGAATGAACATGTTCACGAAAAAGAACGTCCCCGTTCCCGCCGATACGGCGGGAGCGATCGAACCCGTCAGGAAACCATTCCGCGCCCGCATCCCGGGCTATACCATCGCGTTCCTGGCGCTGCTGGGCATTGCCCTGGTCATATGGAAGATCGTCGCGGTCACGGTCCTGCAGAACGAACAGGAGGACGCGATGCAGGCGCTGCGCGACAGCACCGAGCAGCGCATCGCCGAACGCACGACCATGCTCGCGCGCACGACGGGCGAAGCCGTCGCCTTCGCGGCCGCCGCGGCGCTGCGCACGGGCGACATCGGTCAGCTCCGCGCCTTCTGCGACGAACTCTCGCAGCGTACCACGGTGCGTGAGTACCTCGCGGCGAACGCCGACGGCATCATCATCGCCGCGACGAATCGCGCCATGGAGGGAAGTCCGCTGCCCGCGAATCTGCGCCGCGTCACCGCCTCGCTCGACGAGTCCGTCGTGGACACGATCGAAAACGGGCTGACGCGTGTCAGCATGCCGCTGCGCTTCCACACAGGTACGACGGGCACGCTGATCCTCACCTTCCGTCTTCCCTGAGCACGGCGGAAACGCCTCATCGCGGCGAAGGCCGTGCCCGCATCGCGGCGAAGGCCGTGCCCGCATAGCGGCGAAGGACCGTGCCCGTTTCGCGCTTCCCGCATGGCATGCGCAGCCTTGTCCCGCTGAAGAAAGCGGTGTACATTTGTCATCCGGTCTGGAATTCCACTTTATCCTACGAGGAGGTATCATGTTGAAGGAAATGATCCACGGCGCCATCGAATACAATTATGCCGTGGCGGAGAGATTGATGGACAAGGTCGATCCCGCAACGCTCGACTGGAAGCCCGCGACGGGCACGAACTGGATGAGCACGCGGCAGCTGCTCATGCATGTCACGAACGCCTGCGGCTCGAGCATCAAGGGATTCGTGACGGGAGACTGGGGACTGCCGGAAGGCATGGACCTGAGTGCGATGTCGGAAGACGAGATGCTGCCCCCGGCGGAGGCGCTGCCCGCCGTCGAGAGCCTCGAACAGGCGAAACAGCTGCTGGCCGAGGACAAGGCGGTCGCGCTCGAGATGCTGAACGCGGTGAGCGAGGAACAGCTGGCGACGCAGATCGCCACGGCGCCCTGGGACACGATGGAATTCCCGCTCGGCATCCGCATGATGCAGATGGTCGACCATCTCAAGCAGCACAAGGGACAGCTGTTCTATTACCTGAAGCTGCAGGGACAGCCGGTCAACACCACGGACCTGTGGTAAGTCCGGCGGCGAGGATCAGACGCAGGCGGTGATCGGCGACTCCCGACGGATCACGGACGCAGCGGCTCCCACCAGCGTCCGATTCCATCATAGTTACCGAGCGTGACCGCTTCACCGATCATGGGCGTGACGAGGTTCACGCCCTTTTCTTTCGCAGCGGCCGAGGCACGCTCGACGGGATCGGTCCACGTATGCAGCGACAGCTTGAACGCCCCCCAGTGTATCGGCATCATCGCCGCGCCGCGCAGGTCGAGATGCGCCTGCACGCTTTCCTCGGGCATGGAGTGAATCGCGGCCCATTTCACATTGTATTGCCCGCATTCCATCATCGTAAAGTCGAAGGGACCGAGGCGTTCGCCGATCTCGCGGAAGTGGGGTCCATAGCCGCTGTCGCCGCTGAAGTAGATATTGTGCCGCGCACCGCGTATCGCCCATCCGGTCCA
Source organism: uncultured Chromatiales bacterium (assembly GCA_964635845.1). Taxonomy (GTDB): domain Bacteria; phylum Bacteroidota; class Ignavibacteria; order SZUA-365; family SZUA-365; genus SZUA-365. The sequence goes on along the minus strand of CAZWNO010000046.1, from coordinate 1,887 downwards.
CAGCGTCGCGTTGCGATTGGTGAGTCCGCGGCCCGAGAAATGCTGCGCCGGAGTGGCGGTGAGACGGATGCCGTCGAACTCTACCGATTCCCACCAGTCCATTTCCGTGATACGTTCCGCCGGCACGCCCCAGCCCCGCAAATGCGCGCCCACGCCGAGCGGCACATAGAAATGCCGCACGTGCTTCCGCAGCCTGCGTATGCTCCGGTAATCGAGATGATCGTAATGATCGTGTGAAATCAGCACGGCGTCGATGCGCGTGAAGCGCAGCGCGTCGAGTGATTTCTCGAGACGGAAGCGCGTGCTGCCGATGATGGGCAGCGGCGAGGCATGCGCGCCGAGCATCGGATCGATGAGGATGCGCTTGCCTTCGAGTTCGAGAAACACCGCGGAGTGTCCGTACCAGGTGATTCGCGCGGCCGTGTCCGCAATGGGTGCGTCCATCCCGCCCGCCTTGAAGGCGACAGGCAGCCGTTGAGCGGGCTTGGTGTCCACGGCGGTGAGGTAGTCCCACAGCATCGACCAGATCGAACCGCCGCTGAAATCAACCGTAACGCCTCCGATATTTTCGAAGCGTCCGTCGCGGTAATGGGGCAGCGAAGCGAAGCGCTCCGTCGCCGCTTCGTCGGGCGACGAACCGAATTGCGGTGCGGAGGTGTAGTAAATCGCTCCCACGGCGAGGAGCAGTGCGGCGAGGATGGGAATAATCATGCAGCAAGAACAACGAAACGCCTTGCCAAGTTCATGCCGCGATGGATCGATGCACGGCGCCCCGCCGGGGACGTTGACAATGTGACGCGGTTTCGATACTATGGTATCTGCAATTCAAACGCGAATGGAGCCGGAGTGATCATGAGGGTATTTCTGGTTGTATCGGCACTTCTCTTACTTCCCACGAAATAAATCACGCTCGGAATGCACCATGAAGCTCTTCCTCAGTTGGACCATTGCGATCATCCTCTCGCTTGGAAACGTCCAGTTGCTTGGTCAGGGTGTGTCCGCTTTTGAAACCGCACTGCAGGATCTGCCGTCTTTTCAGCTCGAGGTCCTCACGAAGGTCTGGAGGCATGACCATCCCGGATTTCCGACCACGGCTGTCCGGCTCGGAGATATAAATGATGATGGATACGATGATTTCGTCATGACATCGTTGGTCGATACCGTATTCATCTTTTACGGTGGAGATTCGATCGATTCGGATCTGGATGGATACGTTCTTGGAGGATCCAATGGGGCGACCGCAGCCGACTTCAATGGTGATGGGATCATCGATCTGGCCACAGCGGCTTCGAATTTGAATCGTTTGGGGGAGCCGGATCCGATGCGTTACGGCAAGATCCGTGTCTACTACGGCTCAACCGTTCCCCCGTATTTTGGTCCTGAACCGGATATGGTGCTCAGAGGGACAAAAGAGAGAGATGATTTTGGCTTCAGCTCCTCTATTGGGACCGAGGGCGGACTGATACCGCTGGATGTAAACGGCGATGGGCAGAAGGACCTGATGTTCAGGCGCATGGATTGGCGGGACGCAATGGATCGGGAATTGGCTGTTCTGTTTGGCGGGGCGGAATTCGACACGACAGTCGATCTTTGCATTCAGAAGCCGATTGTAAGTGGAATTCAAAGTCGATTTAGCGAATTCGTAGATAACGGTGACCTCAATGGCGATGGACGTGATGACATCCTCGCGTACTATGTTCGCCCAGCTGTCCCGGGGAAAGAGCAATTCCTCGTTTACCTCGGCAAAACTGGAGGAAACTACTGGTCACCGGATTTCATAATGGAGAACGGAGCGACATTCTTCCCGCGACGGTACCAATCTGATATCACGGATGCGAATGGAGATGGCTATGCCGAAATCATTACAGCGAGTGGGCTACTCTTCAG
>CAZWNO010000045.1:0-29742 GCA_964635845.1 uncultured Chromatiales bacterium | reverse complement strand
TGCAGAAGAAGATGGAGCAGGTGAAGAAGAAGCTCAACGAGAACATGCAGCAGATGGTGCAGCGAGCGTTCCAGAAGGCCTTGAAGGAAGTGCTGGAAATGTCCAAGCGCCAGGAGGATCTGAAGAATGCCGTCCAGCAGCTGCCGCAGAATTCGCCGCAGTACCGCGAGGCCATGCGCGAGCAGCAGCAGCTGATGGAACAGCTCAATCAGACCGGCAACGAACTGATGGAGCTGGCGAAGAAGACTTTCGCGGTGGATGAGGAAATGGCCAAGCATCTCGGCAAGGCCATGCAGCAGATGAAGCAGGCGATGGAGAGCATGCAGAACCGCGACCAGCGCGCGGGAGGCGACCAGCAGGGCGGGGCGATGTCGGAACTGAATGAGGCCGCCAAGAAAATCGCCCAGAGCATGCAGCAGTCCTCGCAGTCCGGCAGCTCGGTTGGCGGATCGATGATGCAGCAGCTCCGCCAGATGGCGCAGCAGCAGATGGACATCAACCAGAACATGCCCTCGCAGGGCGGCTCGTCAGAACGCGAGCGGCAGCAGCTGCAGCGCCTCCTCACACAGCAGCGCGCCGTGCAGAAGAGCCTGCAGGAGCTGAACGAAGAAGCCAAGCGCAGCGAGGAAGGCAGGAAACTGCTCGGCGACCTCGACCGGATCGCCGAGGACATGCAGGAAGTCGTGCGCGACATGCAGCAGGACAACGTCAATCCCAACACCCTCCAGAAACAGGAGCGCATCCTCTCGCGCATGCTCGACGCGTCCCGCTCCATGCGCGAGCGCGACTGGGAGAAGAAGCGCCGCTCGCGCACCGGCGACGACGTCGCGCGGCGGAGTCCCGGACAGATCGATCCGAATCTCATGGACCCCCGCGAAGGCATCCGCTCCGACCTGCGGAAGGCCGTGAACGAGGGGTACGCGCGGGATTACGAGGCGCTGATCCGGAAGTATTTCGAGGCGTTGGAGTCGGTGGTGAGTGAAGAGTAACCACAGATTACACGGATTACACAGATTGGATTTTTCGAGCGCTTCGTTTTGAGGTCGGTGCGTAGCCGGTGTGGAAGAGTAACCACAGATTACACGGATGACACAGATTGAATTATCAGATGCGCAGTCTGTGAATGCCGTTCTGGAGGTTGGCTTCGTTGAAGTTGATGAGCAGACCCAACGTGATTCCGCTCAACCGCAGATAGGTGAGGGTCTGGGCGATGTGGTTCGGATGGATTTTCTGGACTGCCTTGATTTCCACGAGCACCTGGTCCGCAACTACAAGATCGATGCGATATCCGGCGTCAAGCTGGATCCCCTTGTATATGACGGGCAAGGAACGTTCCTGCTCGACAACGAAGCGCATTGCAGCGAGTTCGTGAACGAGGCAGACACGATATGCTGATTCGAGAAGTCCGGGTCCGAGTCCGCTGTGTACACGGTATGCACAGCCGATGATGTCATAACTGATCTGGTTGATATCCATCATTTCTCCCAGAATTGATGTATTCTACAAACTAGATGTGGCACACGTTGCGTGAAAGTCAAATCCCATTCCTTGATCCGTGATTCCACTTAGAATAAATTCAATCTGTGAAATCCGTGTAATCTGTGGTTACTCTTATGCATGTCATCGCCGATCTCATGGTCGTCCCCCTCGGAGTCGGAATCTCCGTTTCCCCTTATGTCGCTGCCTGCGAACGAATCCTCGATGAAGCCGGGCTGAAGACACAGCTCCACGCTTACGGCACGAACATCGAAGGCGAGTGGGATGATGTTCTTGCGGCCGTAAAACGCTGCCACGAAGTCATTCATGAAATGGGAGCGCCACGAGTCTCATCCAGTCTGAAACTCGGCACACGCACGGATCGCATGCAGAGCATGGACGACAAGATTCGAAGCGTTCAGGATAAGCTGAAGGAAGAGTAACCACAGATTACACAGATTACACAGATTAGAATTTTGAAGCACATCTCGAAAGTTGGTTGGTCCCGATTCATGGAATCGAAGGGCACTGCGCATCCAAGACGCGCTTCACAAATCTAATCTGTGAAATCCGTGTAATCTGTGGTTACTCTTCCCCTCAAAACACCTGTCCGAAGTTGAAATACACCCCCACCGCCTCCTCACTGTACCCCACATCGGCGCGGATGACGAAGGTCGGCAGATAATAGCGCAGACCCGCGACGGGGGCGACCATCCATCGCGAGGCGGTGATGTCGCCGGGTTCGTGCGCGACGGCGCCGGCGTCGACGCCGAGGATGGCACCGAGATCACCGTAGATCGGGAGACGGAATTCGAGATTGCCGACGGCGCTGACGCGGTCGAGGAAGCGGTCCTTCGGGATGCCGCGGACGGTGGCGTTGCCGCCGATGGGGAGCAGATGCTGGATGGGAATGTCGTCGCCGATGAGTCCCTGCATGCCGAATCGCGCGGCCAGCACGATGTCCGCGTGGATGGACGTGTAAAACTGCAACCAGCCGGCGAGCCGCGTCCATTCATTCGCGAAATCCGTGAGCGCGAGCGCCTGCTCCGCTTCGGCCTGCAGCACGATTCCTCCCCGTGGCTGCAGCACACTCTTGCGCGAGTCGTGGCGCAGCTGCAGGGTGACGGACAGGATGTCGCAGGTGCCCGCATTCAGCGGATGCGCGGCGAGCACACCGGCGCCTTCGAAAGCGTAGGACCAGATCCGTTTCGCGCGCAGCATGGTGGTGCCGACGAGCGTCGGACTGAATCCGCGGCTCACGGCGACGGAGAGTTCGATCGGTTCGAGCGTGTAGGTCTCGCGATCGCCGTAGCGGCTGCCCTGTCCGACGCCGAAGAAACTGTTGGAGATCATCTTGTCATAGTCGAGCACGACGTCGAGGGCGAACGGGTATGCCGTGCCCTGGCGCAGTTCCGCGTCCGGCCACGAAGCGCCGAGACGCACCCAGCGCTCGCCCTTGGTCGAGGCGAACAGCGTGAGGTCGAAAGATTCGCGCGAGCCAAGCGCGTTGCGCAGCACGGTCTTGTATCCACCTCCGAATCCGACATCCGTGTCGTACATGATGATGGGGAAGTGATTCCAGTCGACGCCTCGTTCCTCTGCCGAGGGAATGGTCCCGATGCCCTGCGCCTGCATGTGCATCGCGGCAGCGAGGCCGAGCAGAACGATCATGGGGATTCGCATGGCGGCTCCTTTTCCGCAAAGCTACATACATGCGTCCTCGGAGTTGTCACAACGCTGTCAAACTTGGAAATGCCTCCCCCCCTGCCTACTTTTGAGGACCAGCCTGTCCCAATGAAAACGGACCGACATGAAATTGCTCGTTACGATCCCCGTCTACAACGAAGAAAAAGCACTGCCGGTCAGCATCCCCGCGCTGCATGCATTCCTTCGCGAGCATCTCGCGGACTACGACTGGACGATCGAAATCGCGGACAACGCGTCGATCGACCGGACGCCGGAAGTATCGCGAAAACTGACCGGGGAATTCGACCGTGTGCAGTACCTGCGCCTCGAGCAGAAGGGACGCGGGCGCGCGCTGAAGAAATCGTGGACGGAGTCCGACGCGGACATCGTCAGCTACATGGACGTCGACCTTTCGACCAATCTCGAATCATTTCCGCCCATGGTTCACGCACTGGCACATGAGGGCTACGACATCGGCACCGGCTCGCGCCTGATGAAAGGCGCCAACACCAAGCGCAGCTTCAAGCGCGAACTGATCTCCCGCACCTACAACCTGATGGTCAAGGCGATGTTCTTCACGCGCTTCTCCGATGCGCAATGCGGATTCAAGGCTGTCACGCGGCAGGTAGTGAACGTGCTCCTTCCCCACATCGAAGACAACGTCTGGTTCTTCGATTCCGAGCTGCTGATCATCGGCGAGAAGAGCGGCTACCGCATCTTCGACGTGCCTGTCAAGTGGATCGAGGACCTCGACACGCGGGTCAAGATCGTCAAGACCGCCACCGACGACATCAAGGGATTGCTGCGTGTAAGGAGGAATTTCCGGGCGGGGAAGTACAAGGGGTTGAAAAAATAAGAGTAACCACAGATTACATAGATTTCACAGATTAGATTTGTGAAGCGCGTCTCGGATGCGCAGTGCTCATCGATTGCATGAATCGGCACCAACCAATTTTCGAGATGTGCAAAAAATATTTTTAATCTGTGAAATCCGTGTAATCTGTGGTTACTCTTCCCTCCTAGAACAGCACTCCTGCATTCACGCCGAAGAAGAAATTCCTCCCCTCCCGGAAGTGGTTCAGACGCCACCCGAAATCAAGACGCAATAGTCCGAATATATTGTCCAATCCGAAGCCGGCCTCCCAGAAGGGCCGCTTCGATTCGGAGACCGGGACAGTCTGCAGGGCGCGGGTGGCGTCGGTCATTGTGGTCCAGCCGCCGGAGGCGAACAGCTCGAGTCCGATGCCGCTGCTCCCGAGCAGGGGCACGCCGATCGCGCGGAAGAGCCAGTCACGGAAGTCGTAGGTGAACTGCGCGGTGACACGGCGGTCGCCGCCGAATTCGCGAAACTCCAGCGTGCGGAACCGTCGGGGGTCGCTCATGTAGTTGACGCTTCCCTGCAGATTGAAGAGCATCTGCGTGGGCAGGGCGCCGTCGGCGGCGTCGGCCTCCAGGCGGTAAGAAAAAATACCCAGCAGTCCGAAATAAAAATCCCCACGGAGCCCCGCTTTCCAGGTCGTGAAATCCCACGTGCCGCCTTCGAGGTCGGCTTCGTGCCAGCCGAAACCGAGCACCGGCACGTGATTCCGTGAACCGAAGCGGCTGAGTTCGCCCGCGTTGTCGATGAAGTCGCGCGCGTCGAGCGTGATCTCGCCCGCGACGGAAACGATCGACCCTTCATTGATCGGCGGATTGTCGCGATAGAGCCAGTCCTTGCGGAAGATGCTCTGGTCGGTATTCTTCAGTGCATTGTAGAAATTGTCTCGCCGGAAAGCGACGGACATCGGCAGCAGCATGAAGGGATCGTAGTGCAGCGAGGCGCTCCATCCGTCCCGGTAGAAATAATCCCGCGGATCGTACTTCCAGACGAGGCTCGCGATGGTGGTGCCCAGGTTGCCGAGAGGATCGTTGTCGCCGTCGATGAAATCGAGCGCGTAGTGCCTGTCCGCGGTGAGCCGGAGCGCGGGACTGTCGAACAGCGAGACCTCGGCTCCGATGCGCCATTTCAGCCGCTCGTCGCTGAAACCGTATCCGGCTCCCGCCGAGACGCTGCGCAGGGGAAATTTCGGCAGGCGCAGCGTGAAATCTCCGCTCGCCGTGTGTCCTTCGACGCGGTTGAAGTGATACATTCCGAGAAGGCCGGGAAAGGTGAACTCCGCTTCTTCCGAACCTGTCGTCCCTCCGGTCATGAAATCATCGAAGCTCACCGAATAACGGGTGGAGTCGAGCACGGTCTTCAACGAATCGGCGCGGACATAGGCGCGCTGCTCTTCGTCCGTCGCGGGAATTTTCGCGTTACGCTCCCAGTACAGCGAATCGCGTTCGTCGGCTTCCTTCAGCACCTTGATGCGAGTGCGATCGAAGAATTCCTCGTTGATCGGCTGATTGATGCGCCAGTCCTGCAGCACGGAAAATCCTTCGATGCCGATGCCGAGATTGACGACGGGAATCCTGATCCCCGCATCGACGACAACGTCGACCGGCTGCCAGAACTCCCCGTCGAACAGCCGGAAATGTTGCTTGAAGGCGAGGGACTCGAAGAACTGCGGCATCGCCGCATCGTTGACGTGCAGGTCCACCATCGACAGTGCGTAGGTGCTGTCGGCGATGTAGATCATTCCTTCGAAGAGCGGATCGTTGTCCGACAGCGCGGAAATTTCTATCTGATAGATTTTCGTGCTGTCGAGGATGGTGGTGCCGATCAGACGGTAGTAGTAGCTCGTCAGCCCGCGCTGGGAAATGGGGCCGGGAATCGGCACGCGATCGCTGAACGAAAAGGCATCCGACGAGAAATCGATGATGAAGAACTCGCTGATGATGATGTTCGCATTCGCGGGAATGACGGCGCTCTGCTTGCGCGCGTTGATGATTTCCTTGTAGCGGTCGGGTGCAGCCCAGTACGCCTCGGTCTGCGTTTCGAGAATAATGGGGAGGTTCTGCTCCGTACTGTCCGACTGCGCGGTGCTGTCCTCGTCATCGCCTACGCCGAAGCCGAGTGTCACGCGATCGCCTTCAGACGAACCCTCGACCGATCCATCGCCCAGGCCGCTGACGCGCAGGAGCAGTTTGGAGTGCGATGTCAGACTGTAGTTCCGCAGGCGCGCACGGCGCAGCTCCTTCATTTCGATCGCCTTGCGGATGATGCGCAGCGCGGGATTGTCTCCCGGTGTGACGGTGACGGACTGCATTTCATAGGTCCGCTGCGGCAGCGAGAAATCCAGCGCGGTCTCGCCGGGGAGCTGCACCACGCGGCTGCGGCTCGCATACCCGATGTAACTCGCGACAATTGTATGCGCGCCGCTCTCGAGCACAAGGAAGTAGCGGCCCTGACGGTCGGTGGTCGTTCCCTTGCTGCTGCCCCGCACCCAGACGTTGGCGAACTGCAGCGACTCGCCCGTTTCCGCGTCGCGCACGGTGCCGGTCAATCGGTGTTGCGCGGCGAGCACCGGCGCGATCGTGCCCAACAGGGAGAAGGTCAGAATGACATGGAGAAAGAGGGAATGACTGCGCATCACATCTCACGAATCATGTTGGTGAAAGTCCCGGTGCTGTACGGCGCCTGCCGTGCGATGTTGCCTCGAAAAAGACTCAATGCTCATAAAATAGACGTATTATTGCATTGAAATCCACACGGAAATTCGGGATCATGAAAAGAACTGCCGGAACCGTTCGCCGCACCCACGGTGTGGTAGCAGCGTCTGTTGGCACGGATCGCGTCGGTCGGCACGGATCGCGTCGGTCGGCACGGATCGCGTCGGTCGCGCAGGTCCTGACGATAGCGCGCCCGTGCATCACGACGACGGATTCCGATGGGAGAAGTTGTTCAACCTTTGTGGAAAAGAATATGAACGGAGCCTTCTGCACGCTGCTCGTGTGCGTCCTGTCCTTCGCGACGCCGCATCCGGCCGTGGACGACGATCCCGCGAAGACCGGGCGGACGGTCGCCCTCGAGAAATGCGATCGTCTGTTCGACGGGCAGAAATACGACGAAGCGCATCGGCTGGCGGAATCACTGCTCAGGCAGAATCCGAACGATGCGGAGATTCTCTGGCGGCTCAGCAACTATACGATCAACGACGGCGACGCGGAAGGTGACAGGGAGCGGAAGGAGCGGCTCTACCGCAAGGCCGTCGACTATGCGGAGCGCGCGGTGCAATCCGACAACAACAACGCTTTCGCGCATGCATATGTGGCCGCGGCCTGCGGCAGCTACGCCATGTTCGCCGGCGGGAAGGAGAAAGTGAAGCTGGCCAACCGCATCCGCGACGAGCTGGACATTGCCCTGAAGCTCGATCCGGACAACCAGGTCGCGCATACGATCTACGGGACCTGGCACCGGGAGGTGGCGGAGGTCAGCTGGATCGAGCGACAACTCGCGAACGTGTTTCTCGGGAGCATGCCGGATGGAAGTATCGAAAGGTCGATCTCGCATCTGAAGAAAGCCGTGAAAGTCGCGCCCAACGTGCTCCGTCATCGCTTCGAGCTGGGCCGCAGCTACATCGCCGCCGGCCGCGAGAAGGAAGCGGCCGAATCCTACCGCGCCGCTCTGAAGTGTCCCGACGGCTGGAAAGTCGATCCCCGCCGCCGCGCCCGCATGAACAAGTGGCTCAGCGAAAACGGGTAGGAAAAAACGGAAAAACGCGAAATCGCGAAAAAAAGAACGCGAAAATATTTTGAAAACCCGGTCGAGGCGTGCCTTGTGAAACGTTGAACCCCGGCGATCTCATAAAAGCCTGTAAAAAACTTATTCGTGTTTTCGCGTTTTAGCGGTCGTTCTTCCTGATCTCGTAGAGGGAAATTTCGACGCGGCGGCCGTGAAGCTCGGCGAAGCGGGAACTGCGCGTGTAGCGGAAGCCTCGCGCGGTGAGCGCTTCGAAAAAGGGCACCGCGATCAGGCGATTGGGTTCGGCGAGCAGGACAAGGCCGTCATCCGTGAGGGCGTGGTCGAGGAAGTCCGCCAGGGGTTCGATGAACCGTTTTTCGTAGATAACGTCTGCCGCGAGTATCAGGGGCCAGCGCTCCCGCGGGCGATCGCGGAAATCCATCGCGCTGATGACGGCTGCGGCGTCCGGAACATTCTGCAGCAGATTGAGTTCGGCGGCCGTGCGCGCCAGGGATTCGAAGTCACCGCAGGTGACCTGGGCGCCGTGAGACGCGGCCACCATGCCGGGCAACGCCAGGCCGCAGCCGATCTCCAGCACACGGATTCCTGCCAGACGCTCGGGTGTCTCGTCGATGCATTCAGCCAGCGCGACGGCGCTGTGCCACAACTCCGCCCAGTACGGCAGTCGCTCGTCTTTCCGGAATTCCTCCTCCGTGATATCGTTAATGAGCTTCTCGATATCCTCGGCGGTGGTGAGCCGGAAGCTGCGTCCGCCGAGCACGACGTCGATATCGCGCAAGCGGAAATGGGAAGCGAGTTCGGATCTGAGTTCGTCGGCGCGTTGCATAAGCGGACGCCCGCCCGCATCCCGCGGCGCGGGACGAGGGGCAGGCAAACTCCGAGGTTGTTACTTCTTTCCGGGACTACTTCCGGATGCGGATGCGGGCATCGACGGCGGTGACGCCATCCGGCGTGCCGAGCAGGGGATTGAGATCCATCTCGATGATCTCCGGTGCGGCCTGCACGAGGGCCGAGAGACGCACGACGACGTCAGCCATAGCCGCCTCGTTCACTCCCGCCTGGCCGCGCACGCCCTGGAGAATCCTGTAGCCCTTCAGACCGCGGATCATCCGGAGCGCTTCTTCTGCGGTCAGCGGTGCGAGTCCCGCCTGCACGTCCTTCAGCACCTCGATGAAGATTCCGCCGAGTCCGCACAGCACGAGATGTCCGAACGCTCCTTCCTTTTTCACGCCGGCGAAAAGTTCGATGCCGCCGAGCATCGGCTGCAGCAGGACCGCCGTCGTGTCGGGTATCTTCATCATGCGGGCGAATTCGCCGCGGACGGTCGCCTCGTCGCGCAGGTTGAGCGCGACACCGCCGACGTCGGATTTGTGCACCGGTCCGACGACCTTCATCACGACCGGGAGTCCGAGACGTTTCGCTTCCCAGACCGCATCGTCCGCCGAGGTCACGACCGCTTCACCCGCCCGCGGGATGCCGCAGGCATCGAGCAGACGCTGTATCGATGCGGGCGCGATGTAGCCGTCGTTTTCCGATGCGATGACGGCGCGGATGGCGTCGAAGTCGACAGCGGGAGCGGGTGCATCCTCGGCGGGACCCGGCGTGGCGTAGACACGCGCGAGCGCGTTGCCGAGAGTGACTTCGTCGGGAAAGTTGATGCGTCCTTTCGCAAGAAATGCGTCCACCTCCGCGCGTGCCGTGAGCGTGGAGGGGAGGACCGGGTAGATCGGTTTTTTCGCCGTCAGCATTTTTTCGTGAAGCAGATCGTAGACATCGAAGATTTTCACCAGTCCCGGTGTCCCGAAGATGACGATCATGGCGTCGATGTCGTCGAATTTCCGATCCACCGTATCGATGATGATGCCCAGCTGCTCGGCCGTACCCGTTGCGAGGAAGTCGATGGGATTAGCGACGGAGGAACCGGGGAACAGCTTCGTGAGAAGTTCGTCCGCGGCCGGTCCGGCGAGATGGGGAACGCTGAGCCCGCCGTTGGACAGTGCGTCGGTGAGCATGACGGCGGGTCCGCCTGCATGGGTGATGATCGCGATATTCTTTCCGCGCAATTCCGGGTGCATGAAGATGGAGGCGACGGTGACGAGATCCTCGCGTCCGTAGCAGCGCACGATCCCCGCCTTGCGGAACAGCGCGTCGACCGCGACATCCGAGCTGGCCAGGGCCCCGGTATGCGAGGAGGCGGCGCGGCTGCCCGCCTCGGATGACCCCGCTTTCACCGCGACGATGCGGCAGCCCTTCCGGACGAGGGACCGTGCATGCCTGAGCAGTTTCTGCGGCTTGTTGATCGTCTCCACGTACAGCAGCTTGACACGCGAGCTGGTATCGGGATCGAAGCTTTCGTCGAGATGCTCGAGGATCTCCTCGACGCCGAGCTGTGCGCTGTTTCCGACGGCGAACACGCTGGCGAAGCTGAGGCCTTTCTGGATTCCAGCGTCGAGGATGAAGCAGGCCGTGGCGCCGGAGCCGGTGATGAAATCCGCGCCCTTCGGATCGAGCCTCGGGATCGGCTCGGTGAAAATACTGTGGTGCTGCGGGAGGCATACGCCGGTGCAGTTGGGGCCGATCAGCGATCCCCCGACGCTGTCGATCACGTCGACCACCTGCCGCTCGAGTTCCTTGCCCGCGGCGCTTTCCTCGCTGAAACCCGCGCTGAGGATGATGAAGCCGCGCGTGCCCTTCTCCCGCGCCAGCGTCTCGACCGCCGCGAGCGTGAAGCGGGCGGCGACGGCGATGATCGCGAGATCCACGTCCGGCAGCGCCCCGGGAGCGGGATAGGCGCGGATGCCCTGCACCTGGGTTTCCTTGGGATTGACGACATACAGTTCGCCGGCATAGCCGCCGTCGATGAGATTCTTCAGGACCTTGCCGCCGGGCTTGTGGATATCATTGGAACCGCCGACGACGACGATGCTCTTCGGATTCAGGAGCTGTTGGGTGATCATGGGTGTTCTCCAGGGGTCGACAATACGGGGCCGTGTTTTTCTCGCGATGCATTCCGCGAGGAAATAACGACAACGGAATCCTAAAATTTGCCGAATCTCCAGCTGAAAAAAAAATCGGGAGGGAGGGTCGCAGGGGCGAACCACCGTGATCGAAATCACGGACATTCGTATCCGATGTCCTGATTCGGAACCACCGGGCATCCGGCGTCCCGGTCGGTTCGCCCGGCTTTGCGAGGGTCCGACGTTGGGTAGGATAATGCGAATGAAGGAGTCGCGAATGGGGCTGATGCACGTCGGCAGGATGGCCTGACGATAACATCGGAGGACGCGAAATGCTCCAAACTATTTAAGATATGCCATTCTGGCCATAAACTCAAAATCTGAATTGACTAGCCCTCGCGATTTTCGTATTTTTATGAATCCGGCGAAAAAGGGCGCATCTTCATAATATGCTTCGCCATGCATTCCTCCATCCGCCGCGCCATTTGTTCACCTCAATAACGGTCCGGACCCATGAAACTCTCCGATTTCGATTATGCATTTCCCAAGACCCTCATCGCGAAATATCCCGTCGAGGAGCGTGATCAGGCACGTCTGATGGTCATCCATCGATCCACCGGTGACGTCGAGCACCGGATGTTTTCCGACATTCACGAGTATTTCAAGAAGGGCGACGCGCTGGTGCTGAACGACACCAAGGTATTTCCCGCACGCCTGATCGGACGCAAGGAGAAGACGAACGCGAAAATTGAAGTGTTTCTGCTCAGGGAACTGAGCAAGGACGAGCGCTTGTGGGACGTGATCGTCGATCCCGCCCGCAAGGTACGCATCGGGAACAAGATCTATTTTTCCGACAAGCTCATGTGCGAAGTGATCGACAACACGACGTCGCGAGGCCGCACCGTGCGCTTCAACTACCAGGGCGAGTTCTTCAAGCTGATCGATCAGGTCGGTCAGACCCCTCTGCCGCCGTATATCAAGCGGGAGGCGGAGGAATCGGACAAGGATAATTACCAGACGGTCTTTGCCCGGCAGATCGGCGCCGTCGCCGCTCCGACCGCGGGGCTGCATTTCTCAAAGAAACTCATCGGCCGCCTGAAGAAGAAGGGCGTGGGGGTAACCTCCGTTCTTCTGCATATCGGACACGGGACCTTCCGTCCGGTCGAAGTCGAGGACCTCACCAAGCACAAGATGGATTCGGAATACTATGAAATTCCGCCCGAGGCATGTTCGGTGGTGAACAAGACAAAGGAAGGCAAGAAGACGGTATTCGTCTGCGGCACGAGCACCGTGCGCGCGCTCGAGTCGAGCGTCACCACCATGCGGCAGCTGACCCCGGCGCGCGGGTGGACCGACAAGTTCATCTATCCGCCTTACGACTTCAAGATCACCGACAAGCTCATCACGAATTTCCACATGCCGAAATCAACGCTGCTCATGATGGTGGCGGCGTTCGCGGACTACGATCTGATGATGAAAGCGTACAAGAGGGCGATCAAGGACAAGTACCGCCTGTTCAGCTACGGCGACGCGATGTTGATTCTCTGATGCCTCCGTACGCGAAGCGCGGCACATCGTATCCTGAAAAATCCACAGGCGAAGTTCCGGCTTCGCCTGTGCCATTTCCGGAAATCCCATGAATCCATTCACCGTGTGCATTCCCGCGGCCGGAATCGGCAGGCGCATGCAGAGCGCAACGCCGAAACAGTATCTGAACCTCCTCGGCCGTCCGCTGCTCGCGCATACCATGGCCGTGTTCGATGCCATGCCGGAATGTGCGGGCTTCATCCTGGCCGTGGACGATACGGAGAAAACCCGGCCGCTCATCGACTCCTTCGTCCTGCGTCTGCCGGTCCGGCTCGTGCAGGGAGGATCCCGGCGGCAGGATTCCGTGGCCAATGCGCTCGCAGCGTGCAGTGACGATGACGCGATCGTGCTGGTGCATGATGCCGCGCGTCCCTGCGTCACTCCGGACGAGGTGCGCGCGGTGGTGCAGGCGGTTCGTGCGCATGGGGCGGCCCTCCTCGCCATGCCCGCGCGAGACACGATGAAGGAGGTCCATGCGGGTCTCGTGCGTCAGACACTCGATCGCACGGTTATCTGGCATGCACAGACGCCGCAGGGCGCGCGCGCGGGACTCTTCCGCACCGCGTTTGCCGAGGCGCAGCGAAAGGGGATCGAAGCGACGGACGACGCCTCCCTGCTCGAGGCGATGGGTGTCCCCGTTCACATCGTCGAAGGATCGCCGGCAAATATCAAGGTCACGACGCCGGAAGACATGGTCATGGCCGAAGCGATTTTAAAAAGAAATTACGAATCAGGAATTACGAATTACGAATGAAGAGAGGGACCCTCTATATCGTCGGGACACCGATCGGGGATCCGGACGACATCTCGCTGCGCGCGCTGGAAACCCTGCGCGCGGTGGACTACATCGCCTGCGAGGAACGCAGGGTCGCCGCGCGGATGCTGGCGCGACACGGCATCGAGAAAGAGCTTGTCGAAATCAACGAGCATACGGAAAAAGAAGAAACGGAGCAGATTATCCTGGATCTTGCGACCGGGCGGGATATCGCGCTGATCTCGGACTGCGGGATGCCGGTGTTCGCCGATCCGGGTACGCACCTGCTGACCGAGGCAATCGATACCGGTATCCTCGTGACGGCGGTGCCGGGGCCGACATCACTGACCACGGCGCTCGCGCTGTCGGGATTCGACGCGCAACGGTTTTTCTTCTACGGATTTCTCTCGCCGAAAAAGGAGGAGCGAAGGGCCGAGCTGCTCCACCTGCGCAACTTCAACGCGCCGGTCGTCTTTCTCGACGCACCCTACCGGCTGCTTCAGGTTCTCGAAGACCTGCGCGACGCCTTCGGCAACAGCCGCCGAGCTGCCGTGGCTTGCGATCTGACGCTGAAAACGGAAGAGGTTCGCCGCGGGCGACTCGACGATCTCGCGCGGCATTTCCGCGAAGACAAAAGGAAAAGGGAATTCGTGATCATTGTGGGTCCTGCCGGAAACCGGAAAACCGGCGGTGAACCAGGCACCGCGAGGAGAGGCATGCGGTCGGAATAAAATGAACAGGGCGGATTTTCATCCGCCCTGCTCTGTAATCACGTCCGTTCACACCGTCGCATAAACACGCTCATTGGCGCGGCAAGCGTGCTCGTCCTCCCGCCTTCGTTCGCCTGCGGCGAACTACGGCGGGCAAGCGTCCTCGTGCTCGTGCTCGTGCTCGTGCCCGTGCTCGTGCTCGTGCTCGTGCACGTCCTCGTCCTACGGCACCAACACCATCCGCCTGACAGCCGAACCCTCGGCAGTACGGAGCACGTAAATGTACACGCCCTGCCGCAGGTCACGCACATCGAGGAGAATGGTGTGCGTGCCCTTCGCGCGGCGGCTTTCGTCGATCCGACGCACATGCCTGCCGATCATGTCGTAGACATCGAGCGTGATCGAAGCGTCCTGCGGAAGCGTAAAGCTGATACTCGTCGTTCCGCGCTGACCGATCGACACCGGATTCGGCGCATTCTGCCTCAGAGTGAGTCCGCCGTCGGTGTCGACGAGTCGTTCGTCCGGCATGCAGTATTCGACGAGTTCGAACGTGCCGTCGACGCGTCCGACCACCGACGCATACCCGCCCGTGAAGCCGAAATCACTCGACATCCGCAGCGGGGTCGACAGCGCATTGCCGATCAGCACGCGGCAGCGAAGCCAGGCGAGGGGACCAATTCCCGCGCCGACGGTTCCGTTCCCGGCGGTGATCGTGACGATCCCGTTCGCATTGTCGTAGGAAAATCCGACCTGCATCCCGGCCGAGAGGGAACCTGCTTTCACGATTTCCATCGGCCAGAGCATGCTGCGGTTGAAGCTGATGCTGCCCGCCCAACCCGTCACATCGGCGGGACCGAGATCCTTGTCCGTCATGATGGGGATGTCGATGACGGCATCCGCCTTCGCCTGGACGGAGCCGATGCTGAGGGTGGCGTTGACGATCGGTTGCGGAATGCCCTCGCCTGTCAGGCGTCCGGAGACGTTGAACGGGCAGGGGTAATCGCTGCGAACGACAAGGCTGTCAATGAACTGTCCCACGGACTGCGGCACGAAGTTCACCGACGCGGTCATGGACGCGCCCGGCTGCAGCACGGCAGGCGGTGAGGGCGTGACGTTCATGATGATGAAGTCGGGTAACTGCTTGAGCACATCCGCGACAGACAGCGGGATCGCGGATGTGTTCGTGATCGTGACCGGCTGGGGTCCGGCGGACTGTCCGATGACTGTCGACGGGAAGCTCGCTGTGGTGACCGACAGCGCCGGCACCTCGGTACGTGCATGGATTTTCGTCCGGCGTTCGACGGTGCTTCCGAAGGCGGTGAACGTCGAGACGAAGGTCGCGTCGTATTCACGCGTCTGCTGCCCGCCGTTGAAGTCTATCTCCACGAGCACCGTCGCGCCTGCGGCGACGGCTGTCGGGAGCGACGAGGGGACGGGTGCGACAATCGTGAAGAATGCCGCATCAGCGCCTTCCATCCGCACGCCCTCGAGCGTCACCGCTTCGAGATAGCTGGATACGATGCTGAACTGTGCCAGATCGGAATCGCACCACGGCATGGTGCCGAGATCGACGGAATCGACCTGTGTCAGCGTGCCCTGTTCTCCGCGTGCTGTGAGCGTGAAGATGGTGGAATCGGCGCAGGGACTGTCGACACGCAGCGTCAGCCGTCCGCTGTACGTGCCGGGCACCGTGGTTGTCAGAGTCAACGTGAGATCGAGCGTGTTGCCCGGATCGATGCAGAAGGGTGGCGCGGGCACGACCGTGAGTTCCGCGGGGAAACTCGCGGACGTATAGCACAGCGGTGTGCTTCCGTTGTTGCGGAGGGTGACGCTGCGCTGCTCCGGATTGCCCGTCTGCACGGGACCGAAGTCCACCGTACCACCGGCATCGGCACGCAGGGTGACGCGTCCCGCTTCCAGCGGAATGTCGAACTGCGGCAGCGCCGCATCGTCCGTGCGCACGGTCAGGGCCGCGTTCATGGCCCCGTCTCCGGGAGCGAGCGCGGGATTGTATCGGATCTCGAAGATGCGCGTCGCGCCCGCGCTGAGCGGCTCGGGAACGGTGACCGGTGTCATGTTCGTGAATGCCGACGCCGCAGGGCCGGTGACGTTGGCCGACAGGATGGTGATCGGTCCGCTGCCGCTGTTCGTGAGCGTGTCGTAGAGCGTCGTGATCTCGCATTGCGCCTTCGTTCCGAAGGCGAGCTGCGGCGGATGTACTTCGAGGGTGCCGCGCACTGCGCTACCCTCGACAGTGATGCACACGGTGTCGGGACAGGGCGAAGAGATGATCACGCAGACCGTCGCGCTGAACGTGCCTTCACTCGTGGGCGTGAAACGGAGACCGATGTTCTCGGTGCTGCCCGCGGCAATGGATCCGGGAACGACGCCGCTCAGTGCGAAAGGTCCGCCCGGCAGAATCTCGATGCGCGCGATGGCCGCATCGAAGCCTCCGGAATTCTGCACCGTGAATTGCCGCGTGGTCGAACCGCCGACATTGACGGCAGGGAAGATCAGCGGATTCGGTACCGCGAGGTATTCCTGCGACACTGCTTCCGCGTGTAGAGGAATGCGGAATTCGGTGCCGCAGCGCTGTGTCGTGAGCACGAGCACGTCGTCAAAGCTTCCATACCCCGGACGTGTGAAGGATACATCGAAACTGTATGTGCGTCCCGCGTTGATCGATTCGGCGGCGGTCATGGTGGCGGCGAAGCCGTTACCTCCGTTGACGAAGGCGATATCAACCGTCTCGCGCAGGCCGCCGGTATTGGTGATGGTGATACGCCGCGGCGTCGCCGGCATGCAGTCCGCGAGGCGGCCGAAATCGACCGCGCTCTCGGAGACAGTGACGCCCGAGGAATCGCGCGTCGCATGGAGGGCGACTGTCAGCGTCGGATAGGCCGGATCGCTGCTGGTAATGACGAGCGTCGCCTGACCGGTGCCGATGATCGGAGGATTGGCGCAGACGCGGATCGTCTTCTCCGCATTCGCAGCAAGCACGAAAGGAAGAGCGACGGCGGGATCGATCGAGAAGCTGCCGCCGGCCGGAATGAAGCTCAGGTCGAGAACCTCGACAGGTTCGGGACTCCGGTTGTTCAGGACGATCGATTCACAGAGCGGAGTGAAGCTGCAGGGATCGAGTACGAAATCGATATCGGCCCGATCGGCACTGAGTCCTTCGGTGTCGCCGGAGCCTGTCAGTGCAAGTGCGTGGACATTGCCGCAGGGAGCGGTTTCCACTACGATGACGCCCTGGAAGGGCCCGCGGGCATTCGGGGTGAATGTGATTTCGAAGGTCGTCGTCTGATTTGTCGTCAGCGTCACAGGCAGGGGCTGCAACGGCCGCACGCTGAAGACCGTGCCGGCCTTGACGACGCGCAGTCCCGTGACAGTGAGCGGCTGACTGCCGATGCTGCGCACGGTGAACTGCCGAAGCTGCGGCACGAAGAGCCGCGTGAAGAATGCGGTGAGGGAATCTCCTTCGATGGCGAATTCTGCAACCGTGCGTTCCGCGGTGACGGCGATGTCGGTGCGTCCTGCCTCGACATCATTGTGCGTCAGCCGGATGATACCGTTGCTGCGTCCTTCGGTGGGCCGATTGAATTCGACGATGACCGGATAATTGCTGCCCGGTTTCACCGTATCGTTGATGGCTGGTTTGATGACGGTGAAATGCTGGGATTCGGGACCGGAGACTCCGGCACTGTAGAACACCAGCGGTCCATTGCCGTTGTTGCGGATCAGGATCGTATCGCGCAACGGCGCGGGACAGCGTTGGATGCCGAGGTCGGCGGATGTGGGTGCCTGGATTTCAGGATTGGCGACGCAGATGGCGTTGATTTCGACAGAATCGCTTCCGGCGCAGCGGCTGTCCCACTGCACGAGGAGCCATGTATTGGTGTCGCCCACTTTCGTCGGCGAGAATCGCACGGTCACCGATGTTGACTGTCCGGGAGCGAGCGTCTGCGGCAATTTGGGGAGACTCGCGAACTGCAGCGGTGCGACGAGCTTCGTGAATCGAATATCGGTCAGCCGCGCTGTCGTCGTGCCGGAATTCGTGATGGTGATCGTCTTGGCCGTCGTGCGGTTGGCGAACACTGGTCCGACATTCACCGGGCTCTTCGGATCGAATGTGACTTTCGTCTCCAGCGCTTCGCCCTTGAACGTGAAGAGCAGCGTATCGGTACAGAGTCCATAGATGGCGCGATAGCGTCCTTCGAATTTTCCCGCGCTGTAGGGTTCGAAGCGCAGATGGTAGGTCGTGCTGCTGTCCTGCAGCAGGAAGGCCCCGAAATCCGTGGACGAGAAGAACGGGGCGCCGCTCGCGTGTTCGAGAATGCCGACATTCGCATAGGTGTTGCCGCGATTCCGCAGGGTGATCGTCGTGTCCTTGACCTGTCCGATGCAGATCTGGCCGAAATCGATCGTTGTGGCGGAGGCTTGCACGACTGTCAGCTGTCCGACGCCGGAGAATGCCACGAGCGTGGTGTCCGGACAGGCCGGATCACCGTGGATGAAGCGGTACACTCCCCGCCGCATTGCGCTGTCCTGCGGAGCGAACCGAAGCCGGAATGTTTCGTAATTCTTGATGACCTTTCCCGGGGCGGGACTGAGAACGCGGAAATCGTCGTGGCCTGAAACGAATTCGCATTTGATGTAGGTCGGGGGACGGTTACCGGCGGTGTACACGGGCAGATCGGAGTACACGGTGTCGCCAAGACAGGTGCCATACGAGACGGAGTACTCCGGATACAGGTCGAGAATGCCGTGATCACGCGTCGCGCGCAGTTCCACCAGCCAGGGCAGATGATCCGGATCGTTGCTGCGAATGCTCATCGTCGCGACAAGATTCCCCGAGAAAGCCCGCGCGGGATTCCAGCGGACAAAGATGCTGGCCGATCGCATCGGTCTGATGGTGAGAGGGAAGTCCTGTGTGTTGGCGACGGAGAAGTCAGGGGACGTGAACGTAATGTCATTCAGGGCGATGGTCAGATCGCCCGTACCTTTATTTCGGATAAATAATTCTTTTTCAACGAATCGTTCGCAGCTCACGGTGCCGAAATCGAGCAGCACATCCGACAGCGAAATGTCGGGTTTCGGCGGGATACCGTAGAAACGGATGATAAAGCTGTTGGTGCCGCCCTCCGTTCCGCCGCAAGCCCAGCCAGTGACCGAATTCACCATGTCGATGGCTGTCATCGGCGCCGGCGGCGGCGTCGTGCCGACCTTGAAATTGGTCCAGTTCACTCCGCCGTTGTTGCTCAGGGCCAGGTACTGTTGCGAGCTGCCGATCCATCCGTTGTTGACGTCCAGGAAATCGACTGCATTGATGGATGTGGTGCCCGACAGGATATTGCTGGGCACCATGTTCGCGTGACGCGTGCCGTTGGCCCAGGAGCGATAGGCGGCAGGAGTATTACTGGGCCAGTTCGTCCCGACGACGTAGTATTCGGTGGGACTCTTGATATCCACGTCCAGCCAATGATTGTAGTACAATCCGGGCGGATTGATCGGCTGTATCACCTTGTAGCCAAAACCCTGATCCATGATCAGGTTACCGTATTCCCCCGCATACAGAAACGCTCCGCCGCCGTAGTCCACCGCGAGCAGGGCGCCGACATTGTTATTGATCGAGGAGAGCGGCGGGGAATTGTCCATCCATTGCTGGCCGCCGTCGTATGTGCGGAAAACCTGCGCGGGATGATGCTCACCTCCGCCGAAGCTCGTGGCGACATTGTCTCCTCCGACGATGACTCCGCGCATATCGTCGATCATGTAGATGCCATGCAGCGTGGGCCGGCTGTGATACTTCAAGGTATCCCACTCGACGATCTGTTCCACCCAGGTGGTACCGCCGTCCGAGGTCCTGTACACCATGGCGCTGTCACCGACGATCCATGCGGACTGTTTGTCAACCACGAATACCGCACGCCACTGCGTATAGTCCGGCAACTCCGGAGAAAAGCGCGGTGAGCTGCTCTCAAAGTATTGCCATGAAAATCCCCCGTCGGTGGTCATCATGACACCGGAATACCCGCCGAGCCCGGGTTGAATGCTGAGGGATCCTCCGACGGCGATGCCGATCTGATCGTCAAGCATATCGATGTCACGGATCACGGGCATGATGGATGGAACGTACTGCTGAACCCAGGCTCCGCTCTGGGCGTGAACAGTCGAAGCAGTGAGGAGGAAGAATAAGACGACGGCGAGAGGTGAACTAAGGCGTGCCATACAACGTCTCTCTCGTGAGTGGTAAGAGTGCAACAAGGCATAATAGAAAAAAATCCCAGCCTGTCCAATAAGGATCTGCTTCCAAATGCAAAACGCCCCGATCGGGGCGTTTTGACTGGAAAAAATGAACTGTGCAGCCATCGGCAGCGCGGGGCTACTCACTCACCGGCGTCTCGATGATCACCTGCACCATGCGGCAGTAAAAACGACCTTCAGGTGTGTCGTTGGAGAATAACAGCTGTGTGCTTCCCACACCTCGCGTCGTGACGTCGATATTTTCGAGCGCCTTGCCGAACGCCTTGCGCACTGCTTCCGCGCGCTGCTCCGAAAGCTTGACGTTGTACTCCGCCTCGCCGAGAGCATCGGTGTAACCGACGATGGAAACGCTGGATTTCGGTTCGATGAACCGGGTGACCTCGCGGATGATCGCGCGGTTGCGATCGGAAACTGTCGCCTTGTCGAAGTCGAAAAGGATCAGCTTGCTTCGGTTGACGCTGACATCGCCGATGCGTTCCTCGCGCTTGCGCTCGAGCGTCAGCGTGTTGATCGCGATCTCTTCCCGTACGCTCTTGTCCTGTGCCTTCCGGTCACGGGCGCCGAAACTGACCTGGAGCGGATCGCTCGCACGCTGGAAGGTGTCACCGGAAATATCCATGGTGTAAGATGCGTCCGGGGCGCTGTTGCGTCCTTCCTTCTCGAAGAGCGTCTTCGATCCCTGGCGGACCTGAAGTATCCAACGGTCGATGCCGTTTGGCGCGTCGACCCGCGGCTCGAACAGCAGTCCGGCGAGGGACGCGTTGTATTCAATCTGATCACGGCGGATTGGACCGATCACGTTCTCATCCGATGATGTGATCTCCACGCGGCGGTTTTCTTCCTGTCCTCTCGGATCATCGACCGCGGAGGGATCGATCGGGAGATCACGTGAACGGACGGTGATGCGCCTGGTATCGATTCCCCAGATATCCGTGAAATAGGACTTCACGCTCTCGGCGCGATTGCGTGAAAGGTTCTGCGCGCCTTTCTCGACGCCGAAGTCCGCGTTCGTTCCCGTCAGCGTGATTTTCGCCGAAGGATTGTCCCTCAGGCGTCTGCCGATGACGTTGAGCATATTGCGGTAGATCTCCAACTCCTGCCCGGTGGCATCGTCGACGGTGAAGGTCTGCGCCTGTTCCTTGCTGAGCAGATTCTGGCGCAGCGGCTGCGTCGACTCGTTTTCGGCGAAGAAGACATACGTGAGCAGCGGATAGCGCTCGACCGTGCGCAACTCCTCGACGGTGATCGACGTGGCAGGCATGGATCCTCCGTCGGGATCGAGACCGCTCACCTTGAGCGATGTCGCAAGCGGCGCGATCTTCTCAGGCGGCGGTGGCGGCGGCGGTGGTGGTGGCGGGGGCGGCGGCGCCGGCTTTTCTGGCGGTATCATCGCCCAGCGCAGACCGAGGCCTGCCGCCAATGCCGAGGCGCTCCATTCGCCTCTTCCCGTGACCTGCGTCAGCGGAAGGCTGTACGCGAGCGCGGGAGTCAGCAGCAGATTCCGGGTCAGCGGGATGTCGTATCCCGCACCGATTTCCAGCGCGAGGCGGAATCCGTTCACGTCCTGAATTTCCTCGTCGCGGATCATGTGATCCCGTGTGCCGTCGCTGAAAGTGATCCCCGCCGGAGACACCAGTTCCTCGCGGAGCGTGTAGTCCTTGCTCAGCGGGAACGCGAGGCCCAGCCCGAGGTCGAGGTGCAGCGGCGCTTCCATCGGGAAGTACAGGACGCCCGGCGTGAAGACCAGGTACGACAGCGCGTTGTCGAAGGTCTGATCGACGATCATGTCGACAGGCGGACCCGTCGGCTGCGCCACCTGGCCGACGTAGTACCCGTCGCGGTCGAACTGGCCGGAGAAGTCGTGCAGGCCGACGCGCGCGCCGGCCATGAGAGAAGGTGTGACCGGAATCTCGAGAAGCGCCTCGAAACGGAATTTCATCACGTCGCCGTTTTCGAAGTCACAGACGCCGCAGAGGGCGTTCTGATCGAGGGCTTCATAAGTGCCGCTGTGAAAATTGAACTGTGGTCCGACGAATACGCCGAAGCGCACGACGTCGCGGAATCCCGGTGTCTCTTCCTGTGCCGACGCGTACCAGCTCGATAGCAGAAGGAGGGGGAGAAGAAGTGTACGAAGCTGCATATGACAACCGTGCAGGTTGGAAAAATGAAATGTACAGAAAATAATTACTACAGGAGAAATCGGACTCCGATGAATTTTTCGCCGCGCGTCATTCGATCCGGAGCATCTTTCGCACCATGCTCTCCGCGCCGCTGCGCAGGACGGCGAAATAGACACCGGCCCGCAGGCGCGACGCGTCGAACGTGACGCGATGCCGGCCCGCGGGATGCGCGGTGCCGGCGATCAGAACCGCGACTTCGCGGCCCATGCGGTCGTACACGCGCAGGTCGACCGGTCCGGTGTGCGAGGTCGCATACTCGAGGACGGTGCGGTCCGTGAAAGGATTCGGACTGTTGGGCTGCAGCTGCAGTCCGCCTGCCCCGCGCACGAGACGCTTTCCGTCGGCGTCGCAGTAATCGGCGAGCGTGAAGCCGCCGTGCTGCCGGGTCTCGACGCGCGCGCGGCCGCTGGTGAAGGCGAAGTCCGGTTCGATCTGCAACGCACTCCTCAGCGCGTCGCCCACGAGCACCTTGAAGCGCAGGGTCACGAGCGCTCCCGTGCCGCCACGCAGCGCGCCGCCTGCTGCAGTGATGCGCAGCCGTCCCGCGGTGTAGTCGTAGCTCATGGCGATCTGCATGTCGGCGGAAAGTGATCCCGCTCCCGTAACGTCGATCGGATGCAGCATGCTGCGATTGAAGGTGATACTGCCTTCCCAGGACGCGACGGAAGTCGCCGTCAGATCGGTGAGCAGCAGCACCGGCACATCGACGATCTCATCCACCGCGCCGCTGTGTTCGCCTATACGCAGCGTGGCGCGCACGGCGTCGTCGATACCGGCGCCGGTGACGGGATGTCCGCCGATGCTGTCGCAGGGACTCGAATAAAAGAGCTGCAGATCCGCATTGCCCGGACCCGGCGCCGGGGGTTCGAATGTCAGTGTGACCGTGAGTGTGCCGCCCGGGGGAATGACGGCCGGAAACGCGGGGACCGATCCGGTCAGCAGGAATCCCGCGGATGCGGCCTGTACGAGGCGAGCGGAGTCCACCGTCAGCGGATACGAAAGTTCGTTCCGGAACATGGCGGTGACAGGCGCGGAGACCGTCCCGAGTGAGACATTCCCGAAATCAATCGGTGCGAGCAGCGTCAGTCTGCTCGCGCGCGCATCGGCGGTGACGGGGACGCGGATCTCACGCGCGACGCCGTCGATGTCAGTCGTCAGCACGAAATCGGCAACGTACATGCGCGGCGGGGAAGCGGGATCGGGAACAACGCGCAGTTCCGCCGTGAGCGAGGCGCCGGCTGAGAGAATCGCCGGGAACGCCGCGGGCTGGAGCAGCGTGAAGGCCGCGGCATCGGGACCTTCGAATCGCGCCGCGGTAATCGTCGCATCTTCGATCGTGTTGTTGCGCAGCACGACCGCCGCCATTTCCGTCGGACGGCAGATCGGTACCTGTCCGAATGTGAAGTCCGTCACGGCGAACGCGTCGAGTATCGTGCCGCTGAGCACGATGCGCGTCTCGACCGTGCATGGAGTGTCATTCTCCAGCGTGAGCGTCTCCAGCAAGGCGCCTGCGACGGCGGGTGTGACGCTCACCTCGAGCGTGAGCTGTCCACCCGCCTCGATGGTGAACGGCGCCGGTGGCAGCACGCTGACCCCCGCCGGGAATGCCGCGGGCCGGAGGGTTACCGGCATGGTCCCGTTGTTGATGAGCGTGAAGCTCCGTGTGGAGGTGGTGCCGGTGAACAGCGTGCCGAAATCGATGCTGCCGCCGGACGGCGCCAGCAGCGTGCGCCGCTGCATCCGCAGGGGCAGCAGCAGCCGCGGCTGCGCGCCGTTGTCGGTATCGACGGCCAGCTCCGCCTCGTAGTCTCCGTCCGCCGGGGGCAGAGGGGAGCGGGCGACGATGTTGAAAATGCGTTCAATGCCCGGAGCGAGAGATTCGGACGAAGTGATCGGATTAGCAATCGAGAAATACCCAGCGTCGCGTCCCTGGATCATCGATGACTGCAGGGTGACAGGGCCGCTGCCGATGTTGCGCAGCGTGTCCGCGAACGTGTATTCCGCGCACTGCGGCAGGATGCCGAAGTCAAGCGCGCCGGGCGCGAATGACAATCCTCCTTCGCCGGTGCTGCCCTCGAGGGAGACGCATATGGTATCGGGACAGGGGAGATCGATGATGATGCAGGCCGTGGCGTCGTGCGGACCCGCATCGGCCGGGTTGTACTGGATCGGCAGCTGCGCGCTGTCACCGGCATTCACCGTCTTCGGGTATGCGCCCCAGGAATCGAAGGCGCCCGGCGGTGCGATCCGCACGTCGGCGATGCGCACCAAGGGAAGCTGGAGGTTCCTGAGCGTCAGATTGAGACTCTCGCTGGCGCCGACCGGCACGTTGACGAAGCGCAGGGGATCGGGCGACACCGTGTAGTTCGTCTCGTGCATCGCGCCGCGCACGATCAGCGGCACCCGCGATCCGCAGCGCGCCGTGGTGAAATGGATCGTATCCTCGAATACGCCGAAGCGGGGAGGTGCGAAGGTGATGCGCACCTGCGTCAGCGCCCCCGGCTGCAGGGCGACAGGCAGGACGGTAGTGGCGACGAAGGCTTCGCCGCGGCGAAGCGTGTCGATGAATTCCGACAGACCGCCGGTGTTGGTGATGTTCACGAACTGCGAGATCCCGAACTGGCAGGGTGCGATCGCACCGAAATCAATCACCGATTCAGCGAGACTGATGCCGGAGGAATCACGGAGCGCATTCAACGGCACACGGATGATCGGGACGCTTGCATCGTTGCTTTCGATTACCAGGTTGCGCGTGCGACTTCCTGTGAAATCAGGCAGCGCGCAGATCTGCAGTGCGATGCGGCCGCCGATCGGGATCGTGATGGGCAGCGCTGCCGGCGCGGTCAGGCGGAATCCGCCCGCGGGTTCGATGCGCAGTCCGCTCACGGTCACCGTCGTGCCCGCGTTGTTGATGATGTCGATGCTGTCGCAGCGTTCGCCGAAGCTGCAGGGATCGAGCTGGAATTCCATGCGGGTCTTCGTGACGCCGAGGCCGAGCGAATTGCCGCGTCCGCGCACGAGCACGCATACCGTGTCGGGACAGGGAGCGGTGACGGCGACGCAGAGGTTCGTGCTGACGGTGGCGATGGACTGCGGGGCGAACTGCACGGTGACCTCGCGCGACGCTCCGGCGTTGATGATGACGGGCAGATTCGGCAGCGCGACGAGACTGAATTCCGACATGCCTGGACGCAGGAAGATTCCGCTCACCGAAAGCGCGCTCGCGCCGGTATTCGCGATGCGCACGATGCGGGTATCGCTGCTCCCGACATCGACGCTGCCGAATTCCACCGGATCGGGAGAGAAGACGACTTCCGTGATATTGCCCTGCCCCGTCACATTGATGAGATACGTATCCCCGCAGGGACCGACGGTGATGCGGATCGTTCCGCTGAACAGGCCTTTCTGCGTCGGCGTGAAATTGATTTCGAAGGGGAGCCCGGACCCGCCCGGGATCATCGCGGGCAGAGGGGTGCTCGCGACATGGAATTCCGCAGCGCCGGCGACGACGCTGATATCCCGGATTTCCAGCTCTACTACTCCGCGATTAAGAATCTGGAAGCTGCGGCTCGTGCCCACGTGCGCGCAGGAAACGAAGGCCGACGTGCTGTCGCCCTGCACGTCGAATTCGACGCTCTTCCTTTCCGCCCGCAGCTGCACGATGCTGCTGCCGCCCACTTTATTGTCGTCGTGCTCGATGGTCAGTTCCGCCGTACTGACGCCGTTGTCGGGACGCAGGAAGCCGATCACGACCGCGACCGAGTCTCCGGTGGTCACCAGCCGCGGCGTCGCGGGAGCGTGGATCGTGAAGTGGCCGGGATTGCTGCCGCCGAGTAGCAGACGCCGGATCGTGAGCGTGCCGCCGCCGATGTTGCGCACCCAGAGCGTGTCACGCAGTTCGCCTGCACAGGGCTGCGTTCCCATGTCCAGGGATGCGGCGACGTCTATCGTCGGCGCGTCGCCGCTCGAGGCCGCCACCGGCAGGCAGCTGCTGTCGGCGCAGGGCGACGACCAGTGCGCGCAGATATTCGCGAGAATGGTCTCGACACGGTCCGGGGCGAACCGCACGCGCACCGATACCGTCTGTCCCTGAGGGAGCAGAGCGGGCAGCGGCGGGGCATTGATGAGCGTCAGGCGCGGATGCACAGGTGTCAGCGTAATCGCGCTGATGTTGAGCGTCGTGTTTCCCGTGTTCGTGATGAGAACGGTTTCCTCGGTGATCTGCCCAGTGGGCACAGGACCGAGTCCGAGGACCGAAGTCGGCGTGAACGTGATGGCCGGACGCACGCCCTTTCCCTTCAGCGTCAGCAGCAGCGTGTCGCGGCAGGGATCCACGACGAGCTTGTACACCGCCTGCACATTCCCGGTGTCGAGCGCGCCCGGTGCGAAGCGGACGTTATACAGGAGGCTTCCACTCGGGGGAACCGGACCAAAAGGTGTGAAATGCTGATTGGGGAAGGCGTCGCGCCCGCTCGCGAGAATGCGCGTGCTGATCACTCCGGGCGAGGTCCCGCTGTTCGTGACCGTGACCGTGAGATCCTTATGCGCGCCGATGCATACGTCGCCGAAGTCCACCACCGCGGGCGTCAGCGCGAGGTCGGCGTTGCTGACCGTGGCGGTGAAAGTGATGAGTTTCTGGCGGGGACACAGCGGATTCCCGTAGATGATGCGGTACACCGCGGAGAGCGATCCGCCCGTCAGCGGCTGCGCGCGGAACGTGAACGGCGTCGTTCCGCTGATGGCGGAACCGACTGCCGGTGTGATCAGGCGCACGAACGCCGGACCGCTGACATGCTCGAAGGCGATGATCGTCGGCGACAGGCTCCCCGTGACAGTGACCATAAGGTTGATGTCGACGGAGTCGCCGACGCAGGTCGTGCCGAAATCGTAGGAGTCCCCGATGGAGAATTCGCCCACGTTCCAGGTCCCGGTGAACTGCACGAACCACGGATTGTGATTGACGTCGTCGCTGTTGATCGTCATGCCTGCGTTGGCGGGCATGGCTCCCGGCGCCGCGGGAGTCCAGCGGATGACGAATGTCGCACCGCCCGAAATGGGCACCGCGGTGGGCGGAGGACCCACGATCACGAATTCGGGCGAGGAAAACGTGATAGACGAGATGTTCAGCACCGCGTTGCCGGTGTTCTGGATGGTGAACACCTTCGTCATGGTGCTGTCGCAGTCGAGCGTGCCGAAATCAAGTGACGTCGGTGTCGCGGAGATGTCCGGCACCGGCGGGGTTTCGTAGCGGAGTACCCAGCCGAGGCTCGACGTGCCCGGAGCGCCGCCGCTGGCGAAACCGATGTCGCGGCTGGGGAAGGCGAGACGCGTCAGCCAGTTGCTCAGGTTCTGCCCGGGAATCGGCGTCGTGCTGGTCTGCGTCCAGTTCTGTCCGCCGTCCGACGTGCGGTAGATGTTCACCGCGGAATTGCCCGTCCACCCGGTATCCGGATGGAAGAAAAAGACTCCGTTGTACGGATTCAGCGCCGGCAATCCGCCGCCGATGCCCGTGAAGCTCGCCCCGGCATTGGTCGTGCGGTACAGCGACGATCCCGATACGGCGATGCCGCCGATGGTCCCGATATTGTCGTCGAGGAACTGCAGTCCCTCTATTCCTCCGATGCCCGGTGTATTGGCCGTCAGATCCACCCAGCTGTTCGGCGAGGTCGCCGGCGTACCCCGCAGGAAGCTATTGCTACCACCGGTTACGTACCAGTTGCTGCCGGCGCTGTGGACGCCGTAGAGTTCCGTGGCAGTGGGCACGGTGGCGGGCAGGGACTGCTGCACCCAGTTGGCGCCGCCGTCCGACGTGTAGTACATGCTGCCGTTGTCGCCGATGACCATCCCTTCATTCTGATTCTTGAAGAAAATGTCGAAGAAGGTATTCGAACCCGTGATGCCGTTCCGCGCCTCGACCCAGTTGTCGCCGTTGTTCGTGGTCTTGTACAGGCGTCCGTTCGATCCGCACACCCATGCATGCGTTCCAACCGCCGTGACGGCCGACCAGAGGCTGTGGCTCGTGGCCAGGCCCGCGAAATTGGCGGAGGGCAGCACGAACCAGGTCGGATTTCCGGGCAGCTTGCGCAGCACGCCCGAGAAGCCGTTCGTGACCGAGGCGTACCCCGCCGCGAATCCGGTTCCGGTATCGGTCATGGCGATGCCCCAGAGTCCCCCCACCTGCACGAAGGTGGTGGGCGCGGCCTGCAGCGCCGTGGGCTGCTGTACCCAGGTGCCCTGCGCATGGACGTTCGCCCCACAGGCGAAGAAAGCGAGGAGAAGAACGGCGGATCGAATTGCGGATCTCATGAGGACTCCAGAGCGCTGAATTGCGGTTTTATCGAGAGCGGAAAGATAGGGAGAAAGCCGGAAAGGGGCTAGTCCTCATAGACTTAAGGGAGACGCATTGGGGGGGCGCAGGCCACTGCGCCCTTGAGGGTGGCGCCTGGGGGGACGCAGGCCACTGCGCCCTTGAGGGTGGCGCCTGGGGGAAGGCGCAGGCCACTTCGCCCTTGAGGGTGGCGCCTGGGGGAAGGCGCAGGCCACTTCGCCCTTGAGGACTGCGGGATAGGCTACACATAAATTCTCTTTGCGCTATTGAAGCAGCCTGACGTTCATCCTGATGCACTGCTCCACACCCAGTCTTGCGGATTTCTCACCAGACCTGCTTTCACCGGATTCTGTTCGATATACTCGATTACCCGGACCAAATGCCATGTATTACGGATATATCGATCCCAATAATCCCTTTGCCAGACCGGTGACCCCGCTCGGATGTTCGGGGATCTGCCGTGAGTTGCTGTCCAGATATTTATTTTTCGCGCGGTAAAGGACTTCCATGAATGCACGATTCGGGGCAGCGGAGCCGTCCCCCGTTTCTGAATCAAAACGTGACAGTGATTTGGCATTACTACATAGGAGAGCAGGCCGTATCGCACACCATCGAAGAATTTCCAGTTCTCGATGATCATCGATGCAATCTCAGGGATCTGCAGAATGCAGGATCCGTATCCCGAATCCATGAAACGATCGATGAACATCCGTCGCGATAACTGTCGCTCGCGTTCGTCTGGAATACCCTGGCATTGTCGTGACAATTGATGCAGCGTTTTGACTGGGACTGAATCCGCGAGACAATAAGTGATATGTTGAATGTAGGCGTTGCCATCTATGTGGGGAATGGAATTGTACTGTCGATGGCGAATGTGAGCCGGGAATTCCGGGTCGTTGATAAATGGTGGCTGCATCCTTGACTCCCTGGATTATCGGATGAACTGCTAATATCAAATGCTGGTATTCGAGGATCAATCCAATAACGGGGTACAATTCGTGGGTTTGTCCACAAGGGCGCACTGGCGTGCGCCCCTCCCAGCGTGCGTCACTCCCGGCGTGCGTCCCCCTCGGCGTGCGTCCCCCTCGGCGTGTGTCCCCCTCGGCGTGTGTCCCCCTCGGCGTGCGTCCCCCTCGGCGTGCGTCCCCCTCGGCGTGTGTCCCCCTCGGCGTG
>CAZWNO010000044.1:0-29769 GCA_964635845.1 uncultured Chromatiales bacterium | reverse complement strand
TTCAGGTGAAGGCGAGACTCGACGAGAAAACCCTCACTGGGGAGATCGATGTGGACTACAAGTTTTCGACCTCAAATCTCCACCGCATCCTCAGCAACACGATCTACTACGGCGATTTCCACTGGAAGGGAGTGCGGCATCACGGCACCCACGAGCCGATCATCGACAAGGGGTTGTTCCTCAAAGCACAGGGAGTCAGCGAGACGAACAGACGCAAGGCGAGGAAGAAGCATGTGGTTCGCTGGGCGTACCAAGGTTTGGTGCGTTGCGGTGACTGTTCTGGCATTATGAGTGCCGACAAGAAGAAGCAACGCTTCATCTACTACCACTGCTCAGGTCGTGCCAGAAAGTGCGAGAGCCGTACCTACGTTCGTGAGGAACTCCTCAGTGCGGCATTCGAAGATGTGCTGGCGGGATTGCGGTTGCCTGACGATCTCGCACAGGCATTCAGAGACTCACTGGAG
This sequence comes from uncultured Chromatiales bacterium, assembly GCA_964635845.1. Lineage (GTDB taxonomy): Bacteria > Bacteroidota > Ignavibacteria > SZUA-365 > SZUA-365 > SZUA-365. The sequence goes on along the minus strand of CAZWNO010000044.1, from coordinate 29,305 downwards.
ACAACCTCCGAGGAACGAGATGAGTCCAAAGCGATACGGCTTCATGAGCTACGCACAGAGCACAGCCTGCTGACTAAAAGGTTGGATCTGCTGTACAGAGATCGGCTCGACCGAGTGATCACAGCAGAGGCATACAGGACGTACAAGACCGAGATCGAGCGGCAGTGCGATGCCATCGAGACCGAGATGCTGGTTGCAAGCGAGATGAACGGAGGGGCACTTCGTGGAGGGATCGAGATTCTCGAACTACTGACAAGCCTTTCAAATCGGTTCAAAACTGCTGAACCGCAGGAAAAGCAACTTTGCCTTGTGGCGACGCTCTCGAACTCGTGCTGGAAGGACGGGGGACTGGTGGTCGAATACCGTCAACCCCTTGATTCTATTGCCTCTGCGGTGCTTTTACACAAAAAGAAGAACGGCGTTTCTCTTTCGAAAAACGCCGTTCATCCGTTTGAGTACACCCAACGGGATTCGAACCCGTGTTTTCACCGTGAAAGGGTGGCGACCTAGGCCTCTAGTCGATGGGTGCAAAGTCTTTAAATATACGAAAAGTTTGCTGTCCTGTCAAGAAATCCATCCGCGAAAATCCGTGTGATCCGCGTGCATCCGTGTTCCCGTTCAGTGCATCCATGTTTCCGTTCAGAGCATCCGTGTTCCCGTTCAGTGCACGCGGCCGAGGATGCTCTGTATGCGCAGGCGCCAGACCATGGTCACCGCCTCACGCACGATTTTCTTCGACATCTTGGAGATGCCGACGCGGCGATCCATGAAGATGATCGGGATCTCGTGGAGGCGGAAGCCCTTCTTCCAGGCCTTGAAACTCATCTCGATCTGGAAGGAGTAGCCGTTGCTGCGCACGCGGTCGAGGTCGATGGCCTTGAGCACTTCCACGCGGAAGCACTTGAAGCCGCCGGTGGCGTCGCGGACGGGGAGTCCCGTCACGATGCGCGTGTACTGGTTGGCGAAGTAGCTCAGCAGCAGGCGTTTCATCGGCCAGTTGATCACGTTCACGCCCTGGATGTAGCGCGAGCCGAGCACGAGATCGTACTCCTCGATGGCGCGCAGGAAACGGGGAAGCGTGCCCGGATCGTGCGAATGGTCGGCGTCCATCTCGAAGACGTAATCGAAGCCGTTCGCGATCGCGTGTTTGAATCCCGCGAGGTACGCGGTGCCGAGACCCATCTTTCGCTCGCGTTCGAGGATGTGAATGCGCGCCTCCTCCGCCATCATCTGCTTCACCTCGCCGGCCGTGCCGTCAGGGGAATTGTCGTCCACGACCAGCACTTCGAGGCGCTCGTCCTGTCTGAGGATCTCCGGAATGATGGTCCGGACATTCTCCACTTCGTTGTAGGTCGGTATGATGACGAGCGCGCGTTTCATTCGCCGCGGGGTTCCTCCGTCTTGCAGGGAAAGCAACAGATTCTGAAATATGCGGAGAAATCGGCACTTGTCAAAGTGCTGCGCGAAGCCCGCGGAGCGCGAAGCGCCGGGCAATTTGCTATATTGTCCTTTTCCCCACTGGCACAGGCAGATAAATGAGATCGATCGTTCCGTTTATGATATTCGCGCTGCTCGGTGCGTGCGCACAGGCGCAGGTCGCGAATCATGTCGTCATCAGCGAATTCGCGACGCGGGGGGCTGCGGGAAATGCGGCGGGCGAGTTCGTGGAGATCTATAATCCGACCAACGCGGCGGTGAACATCTCGGGCTGGAAGCTGGAATACCGCTCGGCGTCGGGTTCCTCTTACTCCGCATTGGCCACCGTGCCGCAAGGGACCCTCCTTCCGCCGAAGTCGTTTTTCCTCTTCACCTCGCCCACATGGACGGGCTCACCTGCGGGCGACGTGTCGTGGGGCGCGTCGGGACTCGCCGACAACGGCGGACTCCGCATCTCGACCGCGACGAACGTGGCGGTGGACCGCGTGGGCTACGGCTCGGGCAATGATCCGGAAGGCAGCGCGGCGCCGAACCACGGGGACGCGGCCAACGACAACAGCGTCGAGCGCAAGGCCTCCGCTTCCTCCACCGCGGCGTCGCTCGGCGCGGGCGGCGCGGAAGAACGCGCGGGCAACGGCTGGGATACGGACGACAACGCGGCGGATTTCGTCGCGCAAACCGGAGGCCGGCATCCGCAGAATTCCGCCAGCGGCACCGAACCGCTGAGCGCCGACGGATCGGGCTCCGCGACCCTCACACCGGGCACGCTGAAGGCCGGCGAGGGCTTCGACCTCGCGATCACCTTCACTCCCGATCCGGCATACCAGATCAACGCGATGAAGATCGTCGTGCCTCCGGTGTTCCTCTGGTCGGGTGCGGTCGATGATGTCGAGGTGGACCCGGGATTGCAGACGGAACTCTCCGCGCACGGCGACACGCTGCTGCTCGACCGGTTGAATTTCTCCGAACTGTCGGTCGTGATCGCAATCAAAGGATGCACCGCGCCCGGCGGCACGGGCAACTACGTCGTCGCGATTCTCACGACGGGGAGCGGGACCTTCCTTCCGATACAGAATCCCCCCGCGGTGTTCGTGCGCGGCGGACCCATTCCCATCGCCGAGGCGCGCGAGAACAACGCAAGCGGCGTGGCGCTCAAGCTCGGACAGATCGTCACGGTCAACGGCATCGTGACGGTGTCGAACCAGTTCGGCTCCCCGGCCTATATCCAGGATCACACCGGCGGCATCGCGGTCTACGATTTCGCCTTCAGCGATTCGGTGCGCATCGGCGACGAGGTGACGATTACCGGCACCGTCACGCAGTTCAACGGACTGACGGAAATGGAAAATGTCACGATCGACACGATTCCGTCGACCGGCAACGAAGTCGTGCCGTTGGACGTGCGCATCGCGGACATACTTGGCGACGGACTCGCGGGCAAAGAAGTCTTCGAAAGCATGCTGCTGCGCATCAACGGGGTGACGGTGAACACCACGGCGTGGACGGTCACGGGATCGGGCACGAACTACAAGCTTTCCGACGGAGCGAATGAACTCGATGTGCGCGTGGACAACAGCGTGCCGTACGCCGGACAGCCCGCACCGGGCGGCAGCTTCGACATCGTCGGCGTGCTCAGCCAGTACAAGAGCGGCGCGCCATTCACCGGCGGCTATCAGCTCATGCCGCGCATCGCGGCGGACATCATCGCCACGGGTCCGCGCATCGTGAGCACGCCGAAGGAATGCGAGATCCTCCCCGAGCGCATCGACCTGTGCTGGTCCACCGCCATTCCCGCATTCGCGCGCGTGCGTTACGGCACGGGCGATCAGTATGAACTCGGCGTGGCTGAAGGCGCGGAAGGCACCGAGCAGTTCGTCACCCTCGCGGGGCTCCAGCCCGGAACGATATACCGCGTGCAGGCATTCTCCGTCGCAGGCGCGGACACGAGTTTCGCGCAGCCGATGTACGTCTGCACCGCTTCCGCGACGTCCACCGGCGCGATCAACGTGTACTTCAACCGCTCGGTCGACAACACGCTCTATCCGCCTCTCCCCGCGCAGGGCAATGTCGCGCTGGACAACAAGCTGATGAACCGCATCGACGCGGCGCAGTACAGCATCGACCTCTGCCTGTACAGCCTGAGCGGACAGGTGGGCGACGACATCGCCGAGCGTCTGCTGGCGGCCAAGGCGCGCGGCGTGCGCATCCGCGCGATTTTCGAAACCGACAACGCCAACACCAACGCAATCCGTACCGTGCGCAACAACATGCCCGCGATCGTCGACAACTTCGACCGCGTGAATGCGGGCGCGGGACTGCAGCACAACAAGTTCGTCGTCATCGATGCGCGCGACCGCACGAGCGATACGGACGACTGGGTGATCACGGGTTCGTGGAACACTACCGATCCCGGCACCAACGACGATGCGCAGAATGTGGTGGAGATCCAGGACCAGGCACTCGCCGTGACCTACACACGCGAGTTCGAGGAGATGTGGGGAAGCGGCGACGAGACCGCGAACAGCGGCACGTCGCGCTTCGGCGCGCGCAAGCTCGACAACACCCCGCACCGCTTCGTGATCGGCGGCGTGAAGGTCGAGTCGTATTTCAGTCCCAGCGATCAGACCACCAACGCCATCGTGCAGGCGGCGCGCGGCGCGCGGGAGTCCATCTACTTCGCCACGCTCACCTTCACGCGCGACGATCTCGGCCGCACGATGGTCGACAGGCACGGCGCCGGCGTGACCGTGCGCGGCGTGATGGACAACGACAGCGACCAGGGCAACGAGTTCGCCTACCTGCAGTCCAACGGCGTGGACGTGCTGCTGAAAAAAGGATTCACGGGTCTTCTGCACCATAAGTACATGATCGTCGACGGCGACGACGCGGCGCCCGACGCCGCACCGCTCGTGGTGACCGGCTCGCACAACTGGTCCAACTCCGCGGAATTCTCGAACAATGAAAACACGCTCGTGCTGCACAGCCGCGCGGTAGCCCTGCAGTACCTGCAGGAGTGGTACAAGCGCTACGTCGAATCCGGCGGCACCGGCGCCGTCGTGCTGGGCGTGGACGCGCAGTCCGCGGCGGCGGACTTCTCGCTCGCGCTGTATCCCTCGCCCCTGCGCGCGGGCGACGCGCTCACGCTGCGGATCGACGCCGCGCGGGCGGGCGCGCTCGACATCGGCGTATACGACATGCTCGGCCGCAGGCTGCGGGGCTACGCCGGCGAGGTTGTCGCCGCCGGAAGGCAGCTGCTCATGCTCCCGACTGCCGGACTCCGTCCCGGCGGCTATGTTGTCACCATCCGTGACGGGCGGGGGAGCTTGTCCGCGCAACGTCTGATCGTCTGGTGAGAACCTCGGTTCGCGGATGAGCCTTCGGGCTCATCCGCTGTGAGGCCGGGAAGCGGATGAAGCTTGAGGAGGATGGACCTTCCGGCTCGTCCGCAGTTGCGCCGTGAGATGGATGAGGCCGCAAGGCGGCCGGACCTGCGGACTCGTCTGCGCGCTTCCGGAAGGTGTGTCCCGGAAATCGGAGGGGACGACGCCATGCGGTCACGCATAATTCCGGGAACCGTGTCCGAATATTTCGGTATCATGAGGTCTTCGTCCATTGTCATCCAATCCTGCTGGAGATTGCTCATGCCGCGGATCATTCGCCTCGCATCCCTGCTGCTCGTCATCGCGCCGCTGTTGTTCCTGGGCGCCGAACGGACGGACGGTTTTTTCGACACCATATCCTGGAGCGCTTTCATGCAAGGGGATTACGAAGAACAATGGAAGGAAGTCGACAAGGCCGTCGACGAGGGACTTCCAAAGACGGCCCTGGAGATGGTGGAACAGATCTACGCGCGCGCGAAGGCGGAGAACAACCAGCCGCAGATCGTCAAGGCCATCGCCTACCGCGTGGCCCTGCTGTCAGTGACAGATGAAGAGGACGAGGTTGTCCTGATCCGGGACATGGAGAAGGAGATCGCCGCCGCGCAGCAGCCGGTGAAGGCGGTGCTGACGGCGATGCTGGGGGACCTCTACTGGAACTACTACCAGATGAACCGCTGGCGGATCAACGCCCGCACGGAATCCGCCGACACCGCGAACGCGGACTACCGCACATGGGAGCCGGGACGCTTCTTCGACACGACGCGCGCGCTGTACCGCGAATCACTCGCGCCCGCCGCGCTGCTGCAGCAGACGCCGGTGGAGAAATTCGAGGCCATTCTGATCAGGCAGGGCGAGAGCGAGAAGTATCGTCCGACCTTGTACGATGTGCTCGCGCATCGCGCGCTGGATTTCTTCCGCAACGACGAGGTCGACCTCCCCACGCCGCAGCAGGATTTCGAACTCGAAGGACTCGAAGCACTCGCGCCCGCCGCGGAGTTCTCCGCGCATGCGTTCACTTCGCCGAATCTCCGCAGCACCAAGTACCACGCCCTGCTGCTCTACCAGGACCTGCTGCGTTTCCACCTGCAGCGGGGCGACACCGACGCCATCGTGGACCTCGACCTGCAGCGCCTGGCATTCGCGCTCGCGGAGACGCGGCACGAGGACAAGGACACGACGTATTTCCAGGCAGTGGAAAAGCTGTACGCCGCGCATTCCTCCGCTTCCATTTCCACGCTCGCCGGTGCGGCCATCGCGCAGTACCATCACGACCACGCCGATTTAATCCAGGCGCTCGCCGTCTGCGACCGCGAAATCGGGCGTTTCCCCGATTCGCGCGGCGCGAGCGACTGCCGTTCCCTCCGCTCGACGATTCTCACGAAGGAACTATCCCTGGCCGTCGAGCAGACCACAGCTCCCGATGCGCCCTTCCTTATGAGCGCGGGGTACCGGAACGTCGAACGCGTGCATTTCCGCATCGTGCGGCTCATGGCGGAAGAGGACGACCTGAGCATCCTCCGGGCCACGAGGGACATCACGCAGCGCCAGCGGCTCGAGGACATCCTCCGCCGCGGCAGCTTGAAGGAATGGTCGCAGGAATTGCCGAAGCAGACGGATTATAAAACGCATCGCGTCGACCTGCGCGGTCCCGATCTTCCGCTCGGCGTATACATGCTGTTCATGTCTCCCCGCGAGGATTTCTCCTTCGACGACAACGCCATCGCCTTCACCTGGCTGCGCGTCACGCGACTGGCGATGCAGAACACGGACAACGAGCACGGCGCGCAGCGATTCTGGATCACCGACGCCATCGAGGGGATTCCGCTCAGGAATGTGCAGGTGCGCATGTTCAGCCGCCGCTGGAATTCCTCCGATTACGGCTACGAGCGCGTCGAGCAGGGCAGCGCGCGCACCGATGCCGACGGCCTCTTCACGATCGAGCCCGGACGCTTCCGCGACGGCGTATCCTTCCGGCTCTCCGCGGGGCGGGACACGCTCACCGTGCACAACAGCTACAACGCCTACGAACGGGGACGCGAGCAGACGCAGCGGCGCACGCTGTTCTTCACCGACCGCGCGATCTACCGTCCCGGCCAGACGCTGTACCTCAAGGGCATCATCACCGAGGGCAGCCGCGAGAAGGCCGACTACGCCGTGGTGAAGAATGCGAGCAGCACCGTCACCTTCCTCGATGCGAATCACCAGAAAGTGCATGAAGTCACGCTGCGCTCGAACGAATACGGTTCGTTCAACACGACGTTCACCGTGCCTTCTGGCGTCCTCACCGGTGTCATGTACATCCGCAGCGAGACGGGCTCGACGACCGTGCGGGTGGAGGAGTACAAGCGGCCGAAGTTCGAGGTGAAGTTCAAGCCTGTGGAAGGCGAATACCGTCTCAACACGGCGGTGAAGGTCACCGGCGAGGCGAAGGCCTATGCCGGATCGAACATCGATGGCGCGGCGGTGAACTGGCGCGTCATGCGGCGCGTGCGATACCCGTACTGGTTCTGGTGGTGGCGTCCCTTCCCGCAAGGCAGAGCGCGCGAGATCGCGCACGGCACGACGACCACGGACGCCGAAGGCGCATTCGCGCTGGAATTCACCGCGCTGCCCGACCGCGCCGTCGATCCGAAAACACTTCCGGTCTTCACATATGCGGTGACCGCGGATGTGGTCGATGTGAACGGCGAGACGCACAGCGCGTCCGCCGAAGTCAGTGCGGGCTACACCTCGATCGAACTTTCCCTCGGCATTCCCGACATGATCGACGCGACGAAGGAGCAGGAACTGCGCATGAATGCGCGCAATCTCGGGGGACAGCCTGTCGCCGCGACGGGCACGCTGCGCATCGAGCAGCTCACGCCGCCCGCCCGCGTGCTGCGCGCTCGCATGCTGCCGGAGCCCGACAGCTGGGTGATGACGAAGGAGGAATTTTCCCGCGCCTTTCCGCATGACGTGTACAAGGACGAAAACGTGGCCGACACCTGGCCGGTGCGGAGTATAGCGATCGAGCGGAACTTCAGCACCGGCGCCGACGGCGCGGATTCGCTGATCCTGCGCGACCTCGCGCCCGGAAGCTACCGCATCACGATGAAGGCGAAAGATCCTGGAGGACAGGATCTGGAAATCCGGAAAACCGTGACCGTGTATCGTCCCGATGGCGACGTGCCATCGATGCTCCCGGAATTCTACGTCGGCGCGAAAACCACGGCCGAGCCGGGCGAGGAGGCATTCTTCCTCTATGGCAGCGCCTATGACCGTGTATTCATGCTGACGCGGTACGCACCATTCGGTCGTAAACCCGTGGACGAATGGGCCCGGCGCGACGTCGGCCAGCGCGCCTTCCGATACAAGGTCGAAGAGCGGCATCGCGGTGGTTTCACCGTGCAGGTGTTTTTCGTGAAGAATTACCGGCTGTATCAGCAGAGCGTCTTCGTCGCCGTGCCCTGGTCGAACAAGCAGATCACACTCGAAACCGCGACCTTCCGCGACAAGCTCAGACCCGGGCAGCAGGAGGAGTGGCGCATCACCATCAGGGGTCCCCAGCGCGACCGCATTGCCGCGGAAGTACTGGCCTCGATGTACGACGCCTCGCTCGACGCGATCTACCGGCAGGATTGGCCCGGCTTTTCCTGGCCGACTCACGGCACATGGACGCAGGTCTCCAATTACGGTTTCGGCTCGAACAGCGCGCGGCTGTACATCGATGACTGGAACCAGATCGTGTCCGGCTGGACGCAGTACTACGACCAGCTGAACCTCTTCCTCCTCGAGCGCTTCGGGCGCTTCTATGGGCGCCAGGCCTACATGATGAAGTCCGAGGGCATGGGATTGGGATTCGCCGAGGCCCAGGACGCCGCCATGCCGCCCGTGCCTGCGAGCAGTGAAGTCGCCATCGTCGCTGAAAGGCCGCTGGTGGACAAAAACACTACCAACGCGAAAACCACTGCAACCGACGAAGAGCTGAAACGCGGTGAAAAGGAGGGCGATGGCGCAGGACTCGAGGCGGTCAAGGCGCGCACGAATTTCAACGAAACCGCATTCTTCTATCCCGATCTGATGACGGACCAGGAGGGAAATGTCGTGCTGCGTTTCACCGCTCCCGAGGCGCTCACGCGCTGGAAGCTGCGGCTGTACGCGCACACACCGGATCTCGTCACCGGCTACCTGGAGAAAACCGCCGTGACGCAGAAGGAACTGATGGTCATGCCCAACATGCCGCGTTTCCTGCGCAACGGCGACGACGTCGCGCTGATGACGAAGATCAGCAATCTCTCCGACACGACGCTCGAGGGTTCGGTCACGCTCATGCTCTTCGATGCCGTGACCATGCAGCCGCTCGACGAGCGTTTCGGATTAAAGGATGCGGTGCGTCCGTTTTCGATGGAGAAAGGACGCAGCGCGACGGCGCGCTGGGATGTCCGGGTGCCCGAAGACGCCTCGGCCGTGGTCTACCGCATCGTCGCGAAGGCGGGCGAATTCTCCGACGGCGAGGAGATGGCGCTGCCCGTGCTGCCGAACCGCATGCTCGTCACCGAAACACTGCCGCTGAACATCCGCGGCGGGGAGACGAAGACCTTCAGCTTCGACAAGCTGCTGCGGTCGGGATCGTCGACCACGCTGCGCCAGCATCAGCTGACGCTGGAGATGACCTCGCAGCCCGCGTGGTACGCGGTGCAGGCGCTGCCCTACCTGATCGAATATCCCTACGAATGTTCCGAGCAGGTTTTCAACCGCTACTACGCGAACTCGATCGCGGGACATATCGCACAGAGCAATCCGAAGATCCAGCGCGTCTTCGATCAATGGAAGAACAGCGACGCGCTGCTGTCCAACCTGCAGAAGAACCAGGACCTGAAAATGCTGCTGCTCGAGGAAACGCCCTGGGTGCTGCAGGGCAAGGACGAAAACGAGCGCAAGAAACGGATCGGCCTGCTCTTCGATCTGAACACGATGGGGAACAACCTCGATGCCGCACTGCGCAAGCTCGAGAAGTCGCAGGCGGGCAACGGCGGCTGGCCGTGGTTCCCCGGCATGCCCGAGAGCCGCTACATCACGCAGTACATCATCGCCGGCTTCGGCCATCTCGCGGCGCTGGGCGTGACACCCCGCGACGAGCGCACGGGCCGCATGATCCGTCGCGCGATCGAGTTCATGGACCAGCGCATGAATGAGGACTATCTGGATCTGAAATCGCGTGAACGCAGCTTCGATCCGAAGAAGGACTACCTGGATTACCTCGCCGTGCAGTACCTCTACGCGCGCAGCTATTTTCTCGCGCAGGAAATTCCAGACCGCTATGACGAGGCGGTGAAATTCTGGCGCGAGCAGGCGCGGAAATGGTGGGCGCGCCGGGGACACATGACACAGGGACAGATCGCCCTCGCCCTGCACCGCCTCGGTGAGCGTGAGGTGCCGCAGGCCGTCGTGCGTTCGCTGAAAGAGCGTTCGCTGCAGAACGACGAGATGGGCATGTACTGGAAGTACGACCGCGGGTGGTTCTGGTACCAGGCGCCGATTGAGACGCAGGCGCTGATGGTCGAGGTGTTCGATGAAGTCGCGGGCGATGCGAAGTCCGTCGAGGAGCTGAAGATCTGGCTTCTCAAGCAGAAGCAGGTGCAGGACTGGGGTTCGACCGTCGCCACGGCCGAGGCCTGCTACGCGCTGCTGCGCCGCGGCAGCGACCTGCTCGCATCGGACAAGCTCGTCGAGGTCACCATGGGTGGCGTCCGCGTCGATCCGAAGGCCATGGGCTCGCAGATCGAAGCGGGCACCGGGCATTACCGCGTGGACTGGAGGGGCGGTGACATCCGTCCCGAACAGGGTACGGTCGTCGTGAAGAAGGAAGACCAGGGCATCGCCTGGGGCGCGGTGTACTGGCAGTACTTCGAACAGCTCGACAGGATCACTCCCGCGACGTCGCCGCTGTCGATAGAAAAATCGCTGTATCTGCAGCGGAACACCGACGCGGGTCCCGTGCTCGAGCCCATCACCGCGAGCAACAGGCTGCACGTGGGCGACATGGTGAAGGTGCGCGTCACCATCCGTGTCGACCGCGACATGGAGTACGTGCATCTCAAGGACATGCGCGGTTCCGGCCTCGAGCTGATCAACCAGCTCTCGGGCTACAGATGGAAAGGCGGGCTCGGCTACTACGAAGCTCCGAAGGACGCCTCGGTCAACTTCTTCTTCCACTGGCTCGCGAAAGGCGTGCACGTCTTCGAATACCCGTTGCGCGTCTCCCACGCCGGCCGCTTCTCCAACGGCATCTCCGCCATTCAGTGCATGTATGCGCCTGAGTTCGCCGCGCATACGGCGGGGATAATTGTAACGGTGGAGTAGAAGATGGAAGGATGGAAGGATGGAAAGATGGAAAGATGGAAAGATGGAAAGATGGAAAGATGGAAAGATGGCTGATGTCAAATAGCAGATGGCAGATGGCAGATGGCAAATAGCAGATGGCAAATGGCAGATTGAATGGCGCGGAGGATGGAGCGTGATGGCCAATAGCCAATAGCCTATAGCCTAAAGCCTATAGCCTATAGCCTAAAGCTTACAGCCTACAGCTCCTCATTCATGCGGAACGTTATGAGGGCTTCGGCGAAGTCGCGGAAGGCGCCGTTGCCGCCGCGCCATGAGCAGACGTAATGCGCGAGTGCGCGCACCTGGGGCATGGCGTCGGCCGGAGCAGCCGTCAAGCCGTGTTCGCCGACGATGTCCATGATGCCGAGATCGTTGACGTCGTCGCCGATGAAAGCGATTTCGTCGTTCGAATATCCGGTTTCCTGCCTGATGCGCGCCAGCGCGGCGGACTTGTCCTTGACCCCGAGATAGAGATGCTTCAGCTTGAGTTTCTCCGCGCGTCGTTTCACGCTGAGGGATTTTTCTCCCGTGATAATGCCGGACTCGACGCCGAGCACGCGCAGGCGTTCCATGCCCATGCCGTCTCGGATGCTGTAGCGCTTGACGGCCTCGCCGTCGGGACCGTAATACACGCCGGTATCGGTCAGCACGCCGTCGTTATCCGCCAGCACGAGCCGGATGCGTCGCGCGCGCCGCGCGAACTTCTCGGGTGAAAGATGCTGTATGGTTCCCAGTATATCGGGAAGTATCGAAATCGCGGGCAGTATACTCATAGCGAAAAGTAAGTAAAAACCACGAAACCGCTATAACGAAGAAAAAACCACGAAAACGCTAAAACGCAAAGAATAAGACGCGAAAGATTTTTTTGGCAACGCTCCTGATTTGAATCAGTGCGAATTTGAAAATCCTTCGCGTTTCTTCTTCGCGCTTCTTCTTCGCGTTTTTACGTTTTTTTCTTCAATTCTCGACGAGGAGGGATTCGACCCAGAAGACTTCGCAGGCGCCGTCGCCGGTGTCGTTGCGCGTGGTGGAGCTGGCCCAGCGCCAGTTGCCGTCGCGCGTCGCCTTGACGAGATATCCCTGCATGCGCACGACGCTGCCCTTGCAGACATCGTCCAATGCGTCTTCGACCGTCTCGTTGCCGGGGATGATATGCACGTTGGCGCTGCTTATCTCGATTTCCCTTCGCGGCAGCGGTTCGAGTCCCTCGGGCCTCCATTTGTAGCAGCGGGGACCCTGCCATATCTCCAGTTTCCCGTAGACGAAGGAATCGGACATGCGTCCCCAGCCCAGCGCGAGATCGACGGGGGAGAGGTCCGAGGCGTCGTCGCTCGAATAGTCCTTCCGCGAAAGCACGACGGCGCTGATCTCGTAGTCCGCGAGCGCGGTGATCATGTAATCGTCGCGCAGCCAGGGCGTCTTGCGCGTGGGCGGGGTCTGCACGGGGACATCCGGACACAGCGCTCCGGGCGCGCGCTCGACGACGGGCTCCGGCCAGAAATGCCAGATGGAATAGGCGACGACGACGATCAGGACGCTCCAGAGCGCGGCGCGTTTTCCGCTTCCCACTATTTCCCCTCTTTCTTCACGCGCCGTGCCGTCCTCCCCGTCTCGAGGTACTGGTCGAGCGCCTCCGCCGCCTCCTGCGTCCGCGCCACTGCGGGCACGCGCACCACGAGCAGTTCCCCTTCGACCGGCCCGCCGGGATCGGCCACATCGAAAACACTGCACACCTTGCCGTTGACGATCAACGCCGCCTGGCGTCCCCTGCTGCGCGCGAAGCGCCGCCAGCGCGAATCGTCCGCGCCCAGCAGCGTGACATGCAGGTCGAACTGGTCCTCGCTGAACGGCTTGACCTGCATGCGCGAGACGGTCTTCCCCGTGACGATCGGATCGCCAAGCCGGAATTCCTCCTCCTCTTCATTGTAAAATCGCGCGGCGAGCGGATCGTCGGCCTTGACCTCGCGGATCTCCATGAAATCCGAGAACGCCGGGCGCTCGGGGGCGGATGAACAGGACGTCAGCAAAAGAGCCAGCAGGAAAACAGGTACGGTACGCATGGGATGACTCGTTGGGGATAAACGGATGGGGAAATGTAATAAATCGGCGAGAAGGAATGAAGTGTAGGGGCGAACCACCGTGATCGGGATCACGGACATCCGTGACCGATGAACCCTGATGGGATCACCGGATACTTTGCATCCCGGTCGGTTCGCCCGTGTGGATACGGAAGGACCTTGATGGGATCACCGGAAGTTTGGCATCCCGGTCGGTTCGCCCGACGGAAGGGAAATCGAAAACGCCCCCGGATTTCCGGGGGCGTTTTAAAAATTCTTTCGCGTCTTTTATTTCGCGATTTAGCGTTTTCGTGGTTTTTTCTTCAATTGGTTTTCGTGGTTTTTTCTTCCTGTTTTATCCTATCTCATCACCGCGACCAGGCGTGAGGCGGTGTGCTGCCCGCTGGTCAGGCGCAGCAGGTACACACCGGGCGAGAGATGCAGCCGCGACGGCGAGAATGCCACACTCGCACCGCCGGATGGCGCGGCCTCGCAGAGTACCGCCCGCTCCCGGCCGAGCAGGTCGACGAGCGTGAGCCGGACCGCGGTCCCGGGCGGCACGTCGAGGACGATCGTCGCTTCACCGTCCATCGGAACGGGATGCGGATAAACGGGTCCGATGCGGTGCGCTTCGGGGGAGCGGATGCCGTCCGTCCCCGTCAGTCTCCAGATCACATATTCCACCGCGATCCGCTTCGGAGTATTGGGAGCCGATCCTCCGATTTCGAGCGTGCTCGCGTGCGGACCTCTGCCCAGTGCCGTCGTGTTCGGTCGGACGGCGATATCCGCGGCATGGTCTCCCAGGACGGGATCCGCGTCGATGTACCAGGTGTCGGACTGCACTGCCCAGGGCATGGCCAGTCCGCTGCCCGTCCAGAGCTTCACCGTTTGCGCGGGCGGCAACGCGCCGCCCATCTCCGCTTCGAACCGCAGATGCAGCGGAGTCACCTCGATGCCGCTCGAGGGACCGGGCACGACCTGCACGGTGTGCGAACAGCCCGCGACGCTTCCCTGCGCGTCGCTCGTCCAGATCCAATCGATCGCATGCGGCCCGAAGCCGGCGGATCCATCCGTGGTCCGGAGCGTCCACCAGCGCACGCCCGCCGCACCGGGATCGAGATTCCCGTAGCTCTGGATGCTGTCGGAACCGGCGAGTGCGAATCCCGCCGGCAGCACGATCGCGGCCTGGCAGTTCGTCAGCGGGATCGTCCCGGTATTCGTGATCGCGTACGAAACCTCGAAAGGATGGGGTACGAGCAGTTCGTAGAACGGGTCGGCGAAAAGCGAATCGTGTCCGCCGGTCGTGCAGCGCAGCTCCGCGATCTCCGGCCATGCGTCAATAACGATCGCCGTGGCGCATTCCTTCCATTCGCCCTGCTCGGCGCTTCTATAGCGGATGCGTATGTCCTGATACTCGGCGGTCGGCGCCTTCAAAGGTGCGAGCAGCCAGGTGAAACCCGCAACCGAATGGCTGTCGAGCGCCGCGAGGGTCTTCACCGCGCTCTCCCCATCCGCGAGAATGAAACGCGGTGCGCCCGCGAGATCGATCTCCGCTTCGATGGCGGTTTCTTCCGTGTCGAGGAGGTTGCGCAGATCGACGGCGATCGCCACAGGATCGGGTTCGTAGCGGACGCTCCCGCGGATGAAGCGCACGGAATCCGGCGCGGCGATCGCGCAGCGCAGACCGTCGATACCTTCGAGATAAATCGTGCGCGTGCAGACACTCAGCACGCTGTCGGCATCGCCGAATGCCGTGATGGTGCAGACGGCTGTTCGAGACGTACGCAATACCCGCGCATGAAGCCGTGGCTGCCAGGCGAGTGTCCCGCCCGCATCGAGATTCGCTCCGGGCTTCGTCGTTGGCCCGAGCGGGATCAGTCCCGCATCCGCGGGATCGAGCGCGAGTTCGAGACGATCGACTGTTACCGCTTCGGTACCAGTGTTGTCGAGTGCATAGTCGATCGCAACGTCGATTCCGGCCTCGATTTCCGACGAGTATATCGTGTCCGGCGCGATCATCGTGCAGGCGACGGAGGCGTCCGTGATGCGGATCGCGACGACATGGCTGCACTCCCGTGTCCAGCGACCGCCCTCCGCTGTGATCCGGAAGCGAATTGTATCGCTCGCATCCGCGGTCGGCGCGTTGCCGAGACGCAGAGGCCAGGCGAATGGTTTGGTGATGTTCGCGAGCAGTTGTGCCGCCGTTTGCGTGGGAGCGATCCCTGTGTCCAATGCCAGGTACCGACAGGCTGAGAGATCCGCGGTGACAGCGAGATCCGTCATGAGCGTGTCCAGCACATGACGAACGGATACTCTTGTGGATAGCATTTCCGGATCGCTCGTGCCGAGACGGGGATTGTAGCGCAATTCCGTGACACCTGATGTTTCGCAACGCAGGGGATCGAGTCCCGAGACGAAGATCTCGCGCGCGCAGAGCGTGCGGATGGCACCGGAGCTGTCGCGGGCCTCCGCGGTCAATGCAATGCGCCGGTCGTCGCTGTGGCGGCTGACCGTCGCCTGCCAATCGGCGATGAGCGTGTCCCCGGGTAATAGCATGCGTCCGCTGCGATACCGATCGCCCGGCGGCACAAAGGCGGCGCCCATGCCTTCGCCGAAAGAGATACCAACCCGGTCGATCGGCAGCGGGACGCTTCCGGTATTGGCGAGTTTCAGATGGATCGGGAATGGCAACGGAGCGTTCGCCTCGCCGTCCGGCGCGGGCAGAAGACTGTCCGGAGCGATGAGGACACACGTGTACTCCGGCTCCGTATGCCGGACGCGCACATAGTAGGCACAGGGCGAGGCGGCGGGCGCACCCGAGGAAGGATAATCGGCGTCCCGGTAATAGATGACCGCATCCACCCAGAGTCCATCGCCGATGGCCTTGCTCCGATCCACGCGCAATTTCCAGGTGAACGTGCGCGCCTCACCCGGCCGCAGGACCAGCGTCCCCAGCGACTGTCGCAGGTCCGGCGTCGAGGCATCTGGCACTAGACCGTCCGGAAGCGTGAGCATGCATTCGATGGCCGTCGCCCCGCGCACGGGATCGATATTCCGCGCCTCGACCGTGACATCGATCACGTCGGGAACGGAGACTAGCGGCCAGTCCGGCAGAAGCAACGAATCCGGCATCGTCATCGAGCAACTCATGATCTCGCAACCCGGCACGCGGGTGCGGACGAGCAGCAGATCCTTCGCACCACCGAAGATGGGTTGGAAAGAATGTAATGGTGATACGTTATCCACGGCTTCGGAGAGCAGGACGAGATTATTGTTTATGTCGAACTGGGAATACAAATAATCTCGTCGGATGTAATCCATTGACGGACCCACCACTCCAGACACGACCCTGCCTGTCCACGAAAGGTAAGAATCGTCGTGATGCCAATAACTGCTGTAAGGTATCGAATAGCCGGAGGAATCCAGTCTGAAAAGTTGGTTCCCGAACTGCGCTTTTAGAACGTCGTCCTCGGCATTTATGAAGGGAATTGGTACGGTACCCGGTATCCATGCCAATGCGATCAATTCGCCACAGGCATTCGTCTCGAATAAATTGACAGTAGTCGGACCCGATCGTGCATCCCATGGTAGATACGTCGAGTAGACAGGAACGCCACCATTTGGAGAGAATTTTGTTATATGATGTCGAAAAGCAGGATAACTCCCTGGAAGCGGGTTGATCTCGGGCAGTGGAGTATACCGGTCGGGGCCATACAAGTAGATACCATTGTCCCGATCGATATGTACGTAGTAACCAGGATCACCGTATATAAAATCGTCTGGAGTCCCCGGCAACTGGGTGGAGAATACATAATCGGAAAGGTCGGGGGTCAGTTTCGTCAGGAATCCCTTCCCTTCGCTAAGCCAGGCGTTCTTAAGGGGGAGGTACGCGCCATCCCAGTATCCTCCGAGAACCGGACAGCCCGCATGATCCACGAGCATGAACAGCGTGGGCGGGCCATATCGCATCACGGTATCAGCGATGCCGTCTGGTGCGAAGAAATACGTGCCAGCCAGCACGGAATCGAGGCGTGGGGAGAGGCGCGAAAGGACAGCGACAAACCAATCCGTGTCGCCATGGGCAGAACGATTTCGTATCGTGTCCTGTACCGTACCCTTCGTGACGAACCCCTGGCGGCCGCTGCCGTGGCCCATGATATAGGCACTCCCGTCCGGACCTGTCTCGAGAAAATACCCCCAGAACCAAGTAGGTCCTCCCAGCCATGTGGCCGCGTCGAGCCGGCCGAGACTGTCGAGACGGACTACAGACGTCGCAAAATTGCGCCGGATCGGCTCGTTCGAGTTGTATCGCTGTTCCTGCACAACTCCCCCGGTCACGGGAAAATCCGTGGACTCCGTATTCCCGAGGATAATCGCTGACGACTTTGTGCTGAGCGAGAGCTGGCCACCGTTATAATTAGGTGTACCTCCTGTAAAGGCCGCACCCCAGTCGTCCTTGCTCCCACCGATATACGTGCCGAAGAGGAGAGTCTCACCATCCGAATCAAGACATGCGGCATACAAATCGAGATTGTACATGCCACCCCTGTTCGTCGCCTGAAAGCCATTGCGTATCGGCATATCCGTTGAGGTGGTCTGCATAAACAGATACATTCGCCCCTCTTCGTCCATCTCGAACCCGTAGACGTCCTCGATGCCGTTTCCCCCGAACCAGGTGTTGAATTCCGTTTCGATGACCTTACGCCGTTCGAAGAATGTCCGATATGGCCGGGCACGAAGCGTGTCGCCTGAAACCGCATCCGGATCTGTCGCTCCCTGCTCCCCGCGATACGGCTTCAGTGCATCGAGTGCATTCCTCACCGATTGTGTATCCGTGGTAACGGGTGTGAGATCCTTTTGCAGATCACCTGCGAATGCCATTTTTCGAGGATCCGCTCCCTCGTGGACTATAATCCGCTGAGCAAGCCTGCCGTCCTGTGCCATGTACTCGATGTCGATCCCATCCCAGACGTTCTCGTACCGGATTCCGGTAAACGCGCCGATCCCTGAGTACCATCGTGTCGAATCGCTTCCGGAGTAAAAATTCGTCTTCCCGGCCGCTTCCCCGATTCCCACCATGCGCAGGTCGGGATTGGGATTGACGAAACGAAGATCCATTCTCTCCAACGTCCTGTCTTCCACATCCCCGGAGGTGACCGCGTGAGTTTCGACATCCGGCATACGTGTCACGTTTCGCGCGGGACGAAAGAACACGATGCCTTCCTTCGTGAACGCAGCTTTCTCCATCCCGCGCACGATGCCGAACTTCACGCCCGCATCCCATTGCCCCGCGTTCTCGATGAACCGGAGCGGGATCGCGAGCTTCACGGCGCTCCTGTCCGGTCCGGTCGCGAACGATCGCATGGCGAATGCAAGTGAAACCAGAATGCAGAGCGCCGCCATACGCGAAGCGCGATTGCAGGTACGCAATACACGCGCATTACGCCTGCGGAACGAATCAGCTGCCGGGGAATGTGTCATGATCGGGTTCCTCCTGGCGTCTCCGGGTAGTCATTCGACGTCGAAATGTTGGTTGAAATCCGTGACGGCAATAGTACGGTATTCGGCAAAAATTGTCAATAAAGGTATGAATTCCCTAAATCACGCGTATGCACCGATTTAGGACGTACTCCGCCATTCGGATACTCAATATCCATGCATACCGATCTGAATTCAGTGACCCTCCTCCCCTCCCTCGGAATTTTTCGGGTCAGATATTTATACCTGATTTTTTCATCCATCCCCTCGGACAGGCCGGAAACGATGCATCAGGGAACTGTCTCCCCGCTGACGGCGGCATTACAATAAACCATCAGACATCGCGAATCAGGCGTGTAACACAACGCCCCCGGATTTCCGGGGGCGTTTTCTAAAAAAATTTTCGTGATCTTTTTTCGTGTTTTAGCGCCTTCGTGGTTTTTTCTTCAAATGGTTTTCGCGGTTCGCACGGTGCGGCCGGTACATCAGGCCTGGTCGGCGTAGGCCTCGATGGGGGGACAGCTGCACATGAGATTGCGGTCGCCGTAGGAATCGTCGATGCGCGCGACCGGTGTCCAGACCTTCTGATCGCGGACGTAGGGCAGCGGGAACACGGCGCTCGCGCGCGTGTACGGATGCTCCCACACTTCGCTGAGCGCCTCGGCCGCGGTGTGCGGCGCGTTCTTGAGGGGATTGTCGCTTGCGTCGATCCTGCCTTCCACCACGTCCCTGATTTCCTTGCGGATCTCGAGCAGCGCCGCGGCGAAGCGATCGAGTTCGGCCTTGCTCTCGCTTTCCGTGGGTTCGATCATCAATGTGTCGTGCACGGGGAAGGCCACGGTCGGCGCGTGGAAGCCGTAGTCCATGAGCCGTTTGGCCACGTCGATCGCCTCGATGTGCGCGTCCTTGAACGGACGCAGGTCGAGGATGAATTCGTGCGCCACGCGGCCGTTCGTGCCGGTATAAAGGATGTTGTAGTCTTTTTCCAGCAGCGCCTTGAGGTAGTTGGCGTTGAGGATCGCGAACTTCGTTGCGTTGGTCAAGCCCGGACCGCCGAGCATTTTCATGTACCCGTATGAAATGGGCAGGATGCTCGCGCTGCCCCAGGGCGCGGCGGAAACGGCGTGGATGCCCTGCGCGCCGCCGGTGGGGACCACCGAATGTTTCGGGAGGAAGGGCGCGAGATGCGCCGCGACGGAAATGGGACCCATGCCCGGACCGCCGCCGCCGTGCGGAATGGCGAAGGACTTGTGCAGGTTGAGATGGCAGACGTCCGCGCCGATCGCGCCCGGACTCGTCAGTCCCAGCTGTGCGTTGAGGTTCGCGCCGTCCATGTACACCTGGCCGCCGTGCGCATGCACGATCTCGCACATTTCCTTGATGGAGGCTTCGAACACGCCGTGTGTCGAGGGATAGGTGATCATGAGCGCGGAAAGGGTGTCCTTGTGCAGTTCCGCCTTCGCGCGAAGATCGGCGACGTCGACATTGCCGCGCTCGTCGCAGGCGACGATCACGACCTTCGATCCGGCCATCACCGCGCTGGCGGGATTCGTGCCGTGCGCGGAGGATGGGATCAGCACCACGTCGCGCTGCGCCTGTCCGTTGGCCGCATGCCAGGCGCGGATGACCATCAGTCCGGTGTATTCACCCTGCGCGCCGGAATTCGGCATGAGCGAGGTGGCGGCGAAGCCGGTGACCTCGCCGAGCATGGCTTCCAGCTCGGTGATCATTTCGCGGTAGCCCTCGACCTGGTCGGCGGGCACGAAGGGATGGATGGACGCGAACGCGGGCCAGGTGATCGGAAGCATCTCGGTCGCCGCGTTGAGCTTCATCGTGCAGGAGCCGAGCGAGATCATCGAATGCACGAGCGAGATGTCGCGGTTCTCGAGTTTCTTCAGATAGCGCATCATCTCGGTCTCGGAGTGGTTCATGTTGAACACCGGATGCGTCATGAAGCCGCTCGTGCGCGCGAGACCGTCGGGATAGGCGGGAAGGGGATCGGCGAAGAGCGCGTCTGTCGCTTCGAACGTCTTCCCGGCCACTGCGGCGAACACGCCGAGGATGTCGGCGACATCCTGCTCGGTCACGGTCTCGTCGAGCGCGATGCCGATATGCTCCGCATCGATGTATCGGAAATTGATGCCCGCCTTCTCGGCCACGAGACGCACCGCGGCTGCATCGGCTTTCACATGAAGCGTGTCGAAGTACTGCGCGTTGAGCTGCGCATAGCCGAGCTGCGCGAGACCGCGGTCGACCGCCACGGCGGCGCGATGGATGCTCGCGCCGATGCGCTGCAGCCCGTCGGGACCGTGGTAGACGGCGTACATGCCGGCCATGATGGCGAGCAGCGCCTGCGCGGTGCAGATGTTGGAGGTCGCTTTCTCGCGGCGGATGTGCTGCTCGCGCGTCTGCAGTGTCATGCGGTAGGCGCGGTTGCCGTGACGGTCGACGGAGACGCCGATGATGCGTCCGGGCATCTGACGGATGAGGGACTGGCGCGTCGCGAAATACGCGGCATGCGGTCCCCCGAATCCCATCGGCACGCCGAAGCGCTGTGTATTTCCGACGACAATGTCGGCATTCAATTCACCGGGAGGAGTCAGCTGTGTGAGCGCCAGCAGGTCCGCGGCGAACACGACCTGCAGGTCCAGCGCGTGCGCCGATGCGACGAAGTCGCGGAAGTCCTCGATGCTGCCGTTCGCGTCGGGATACTGCACGAGAACACCGAAATACGAATCGTCGAGAGCGGCCGAGCGATAGTCGCCGACCACCACTTCGAAGCCGAGCGGATCGGCCCGCAGTTTCAGCACGTCGATGGTCTGCGGGAAGCAGGTGTCGGAGACGAAGAACCTGTTGCTGTGCTTCCGCTTCGCGTTGCGCTGCATCAGACCGTGCGCCATGATCATCGCCTCGGCGGCGGCGGTGCCTTCGTCGAGCAGCGATGCGTTGGCGATCTCCATGCCCGTCAGATCGGCGACGGCCGTCTGGAAATTGAGCAGGGCTTCGAGGCGTCCCTGCGAAATCTCGGCCTGGTACGGCGTGTACGAGGTGTACCAACCCGGATTCTCCAGCACGTTGCGGCGGATGACGCTCGGGACGCGCGTGCCGTAATAGCCGAGCCCGATATAGGAGCGGTAGATCCTGTTTTTGGCGGCCTTGTCCTCGAGCATTCGCAGGTAGCTGTGTTCGCCGAGCCCGTCGGCGATGGCGAGCGGCTTCGTGCTGCGGATGTCGCGGGGGACGGTCTGGTCGATCAGGGCGTCGACCGATTCCACACCGAGCACGCGGAGCATATCCTGCTCCTCGGCGATGCTGGGACCGATATGGCGGTTTTCAAACGGAGATTCGTAGAGGTGTGTGCGTTTCATGATATGGCCGGAATAGGGTTGGAATGTTCGTATGTCGATACACGATGGAATCGTAATTGATATGCTGCCCGGATCAATGACAGTCCTGCCGGGCGCGAGCGGCGCGTCTTACTGGGACGACGTGGCGGTGCCGCTTTCCCTCGATTGCAGGAATGCCAGCGCGCGCGCCGCGGCGTTCTGCTCGGCGCTTTTCTTGTTCCCTCCGGAACCCTCGCCGACCGGGACGCCGCCGACCTGCACCTCGACGGTGAAAATCGGACTGTGATCGGGACCCGATTCGCCGATCGTCACGTAGCGTGGCGTGCCCATCCCGCGTCCCTGCGAGAACTCGAGCAGCCGGCTCTTGTAATTGTCATCCTGCGCCATCCGCGTGCCGGCGAAGACATCCAGCAGATGCCGTGTGATGAACGCGCGGGCGGCGTTGTGGCCGCCGTCGAGATAGATCGCCGCGACGAAGGCCTCCACTGCGTCGACGAGGATGGATTCGCTTCCGTCGGCGATGGACTGATGCGCGCTCGGGCTCATCAGCAGGAAATCCTCGAGCCGCAGCTGGCGCGCGCATTCGGCGAGCGCGTAGCGGCTGACGAGCCGCGAACGGATCTTCGAAAGCTGGCCTTCGTCCGCGTCGGGGAAGGCGTGATACAGATATTCCCCGACGATCTGGTTCAGGACGGAGTCGCCGAGAAACTCCATGCGTTCGTTGGAATGGATCTGCCCGGGGGGACACAGCTGGAGAAAGGACCGATGGATGACCGCCTGGAGGAAGTACTCCCTGCTCCGCACGGTGTAGCCCGTGCGCCTCGTGAACTCATCGCTGTCAAAAGTGGCGAAGGCGGAGAGGGCGAGCCGTTCCTCCTCCTGCCGTGCAGGGGGAGGAACCGCTACTTTCCTGGCCGAGGTGCTGCGTCGTTGTACTATCGAACGAAGGAGTCGGAACATGTGGTATCGTTCACATCAGGCGTCTGTGTACTTGCGGAACAGCAGCGAGACATTATGGCCGCCGAAACCGAGGGAATTCGACAGCACGACGTTGACGTCATGGTCGATCGCCTTGTTGGGAACGTAATCGAGGTCGCACTCCGGATCAGGCGTGGTGTAGTTGATCGTCGGATGCACCTTGCCCGTGTGGATCATGAGACTGGAGACGATCGCCTCCACCGCGCCGGCCGCACCGAGGAGGTGTCCGGTCATGGACTTGGTCGAATTGATCTTCAGTTTCGCGGCGTGATCTCCGAACACCGTCTTGATCGCGGCGGTCTCGTTGCGGTCGTTGTACAGCGTGGAGGTTCCGTGCGCGTTGATCACGCTCACGTCCTCGGGCTGCAGGCCCGCATTGTTAATCGCGATGCGCATCGCGCGCACGACGCCTTCTCCGCCCGGAGCGGGTTCGGTGATGTGATAGGCGTCGGCCGTGAAGCCCATGCCCGTCAACTCGGCGTAGATCCTGGCGCCGCGGCGTATCGCGTGTCCCAGTTCCTCGAGGACGATGATGCCGCCGCCGTCGCCCATGACGAATCCGTCACGGTCCTTGTCGAAAGGCCGGCTGGCGCCTTTCGGGTTCTCGTTGTTCGTCGACAGCGCGCGCGCTGCATTGAAACCGCCGACGCCCATCGGACAGATCGCGGATTCCGCGCCGCCGGTCACCATCACGTCGGCATCGCCACGTTCGATCAGCATGAGCGAATCTCCGATCGCATGCGCCGAGGTGGCGCAGGCGGAAGTTGTGGCATAGTTGGGGCCCTTGAATCCGTGCTGTATCGAGACATGCCCGGCGGCGATATCGGAAATCAGCATCGGAACGAAAAAGGGGCTGATGCGGCGCGGGGATTTCTCCTCCATCATCACGTTCTGCTGATGCCAGTTCGTCCACATGCCGCCAATGCCGGAACCAATGATGACTCCCACGCGATTGTAATCCGCCGACTCGGGTGTAAGGCCGGCATCGACGATCGCCATGCCCGCTGCCGCGACGGCGTAATGCGTGAATTTATCCATGCGCTGGACCGCTTTCCTGTCCATGAAGTTCTCGGGCACGAAACCCTTGACTTCGCAGGCGAATTTGGTCCTGAACTCGGTCGTGTCGAACGAGGTGATGAAGTCGGCGCCGCTAACTCCGGCGAGTGCGTTGTTCCAGAACTCTTCGACGGACACTCCGATCGGAGTGATCGCACCCATGCCGGTCACAACAACGCGTCGTCTATTCATGGAAAACCTCCATAGTGGATTCCCGTCCCCGGAAGGACGGGAAATTGATTATTTCTCGAAAATCGAACCGCGGCGGTATCAGCTGGCGAGGTTTTCAGTGATGTATTTGACGGCGTCGCCGACGGTGGTGATCTTTTCGGCATCTTCATCGGCGATCGTCAGATCGAATTCCTTTTCGAATTCCATGACCAGTTCCACGGTGTCGAGCGAATCGGCGCCGAGATCGTTGGTGAAGGAAGCGGTGTCGGTGATCTGGCTTTCTTCCACACCGAGCTTGTTGACGATGATCTGCTTGACTTTCTGGGTAACGTCTGCGGACATGTGATCCTCCGGAAAAATGAAATGTGTTGAGAAATGAATTGTTATGGTTGCTGACTTGCTGTCATTACATGATCATTCCGCCATCGACATTGATGACCTGGCCGGTGATGTAGTTCGCCTTCGGCGACGCGAGGAAGGTGACCGTGTCGGCGATCTCGTCGGGCGTGCATCCGCGCTTGAGCGGGATGACCGAGAGGAACGCGCTGCGCTGTTCCTCGGAAAGCACGTGCGTCATTTCGGTCTCGACGTATCCCGGCGCGATCGCATTGACGGTGATGCCGCGTCCGGCGAGTTCCTTCGCGGTGGACTTCGTCAGTCCGATCAAACCCGCCTTCGAGGCCGCGTAGTTGGCCTGCCCGGCATTGCCCATCACGCCGACGACGGAGCTGATGTTGACCATCTTCCCGCTGCGCTGGCGCACCATGATGCGCGCCGCGGCGCGGGTCATCACGAACGCGCCCTTCAGGTTGACCGTGAGCACCTTGTCCCAGTCCTCGTCGGTCATCCGCAGCAGCAGCTTGTCGCGCGTGATGCCTGCATTGTTGACGAGAATGTCGAGCGAGCCGAAGCCGCTCTGCACCGCCTCGCAGGCCTTGTCGGCGGCCGCGCCGTCGGTGATGTCCACTGTATGGGCTTCGAGCCTGCAGCCGCCCGCGCGCATTTCGTCCGCGAAGGCCTCGAAATCGTCGGGGAAGGCGACGTCGAACACGGCGACGTTCGCGCCCTCGGCGATGAACTGCCGCACGATCGCGCGGCCGATGCCGCGGGCACCGCCGGTGACGACGGCATTCTTTCCAGATAAAAGACTCATGAGTATTTATATCCTTCCATGAGACAATACGTCCCGGTAATATAAGCTATTTCAACGATACAAGTTCTTCGTGCGTCCCGACCGCGAGGCAGTCGACGTCCGCGCTGATCCGCTTCATCAATCCCTGCAGCACGTTGCCGGGGCCGCTCTCGATGAAGCGCTCGAGTCCGTCGGCGAGCATGCGTTCCATGCTGCTCTGCCACAGCACCGGGCTGGTCACCTGCCTGAGCAGGTTGCCGCGGATGTCGGCCGCGGCGGTCACGGGGAGGCCGCTCACATTGGCGTAGACCGGGAAGCGCGCGTCACGGATGGGCGTGGCATCGAGCACCGCGCCGAGTTCATCCTGCGCGTACTGCATCAGGGGCGAGTGAAACGCGCCGCTGACGGGAAGCTTCTTCACGAGCCGGACGCCCTTCGCCTTCAGCACTTCCATCGCGCGGTCGACACCCTCGAGACTGCCGGAAATCACGATCTGCCCGGGGGAATTGAAATTGGCCGCCTGCACGATGCCCGCGGCAGCGGCTTCGCGGCACGCCTCCTCGACCAGTGCGGGCTCGGCGCCGATCACGGCGGCCATCGTGCCGGGCGAGCGCGTGCCGGATTCCTGCATCAGTTCGCCGCGCTTTTTGACAAGGCGCAGGCCGTCTTCGAAGGTCAGGGCGCCGGCGGCGACGAGGGCGCTGTATTCGCCCAGCGAATGTCCGGCCGCGGCCGCGGGCGCGATACCGAGCAGCTCGGACACGATCACGCTGTGCACGAAGATCGCCGGCTGGGTGTACTTCGTCTGCTTGAGTTCCTCGGCGGGACCCTCGAAACAGATCCGGCGGAGATCGGCTCCCATGATGTCATTGGCGAGCTCGAAGAGTTCGCGCGCGCGTCCGTGGTTGTCGTGCAGGTCCCTGCCCATGCCGACGAACTGCGACGCCTGTCCGGGAAAGAGCAATGCGGTGTTCATTATGACGCGCTCCTTCTCAGATCGACCAGCGCACGAGCGTCGCGCCCCAGGTCCATCCCGCGCCGAAGCTGGCGAGCACGATATTGTCGCCGCGCTTGAGACGCCCGTCCGCATAGTACTCGGCGAGGCAGCTCGGAATCGTCGCGGCCGTGGTATTGCCGTAACGGTCGATGTTGACCATTACCCGGTCCATGCTCACGCCCATGCGGTCGGCGGTGGACTGGATGATGCGCATGTTCGCCTGATGCGGCACGAGCCAGGCGACGTCCTCCGACTTGAGGTTGTTGCGCTTCATGATTTCTTCCGAGACGTCCGCCATGCCGACCACGGCGACCTTGAACACGGCCTTGCCGTCTTGGTAGATGTAATGCCATTTCTTTTCCACGGTCTCGATGGTCGCGGGATTCAGGCTTCCGCCGCCCTTCATGTGCAGGGCCTCCATGCCCGAGCCGTCGAGATAATTGATCCAGTCGATCACGCCGTAGCCTTCCTCTTCGCTCGGTTCGAGCAGCACGGCCGCTCCGCCGTCGCCGAAGAGAACGCAGGTATTCCGGTCCGACATATCCGCGATGGAGGTCATCTTGTCCGCGCCGATCACCAGCACTTTCGTGTACGTGCCCGCCTTGATGAACTGCACGCCTGTCGCGAGCGCGTAGAGGAAACCCGAGCAGGCGCCGCTGAGGTCGAAGCCCCAGGCCTTTTTCGCGCCGAGCTTGTGCTGCACGAGCGCGGCGGTGCTGGGAAAGAACATGTCGGGTGTCACGGTCGCGACGATGATGCACTCGATTTCTTCCGGACCGATGCCGCGCATGGCCAGGGTTTTCCTTGCGGCCTCGACGGCGAGGTCGGAGGTAGCGCCGTGCTCGAGATAGCGGCGCTCACGTATGCCGGTGCGCGACGTGATCCATTCGTCGCTGGTGTCGAGATAGGACTCGAAGAAGCTGTTGGGGACGACCTTCTCAGGGGCGTAATGCCCGACAGCGGTGATTGCTGCGGTGTTCATGCGTGTTACCATTTCCTATCAGGTGGAGGATTGCTGCGAAGCCATGGCCTCGCGGATGGTTTCGTTGACGCGGCAGTCGACCATGTTTTTTGCCGCAAAGATCATGTTCATGATCGCTTTCGGCGTGGAGCTGCCGTGTCCGATGATGCTGACGCCGTTCACACCGAGAAGCGGAACGCCGCCGTATTCCTGATAATCCCAGTCCTTGATCATTGTCTTGAGCGTCCCGGAGATCAGGCCGATCCAGAGCTTGCGGAAGAAGCCCCGTGCGGCGTAATCGTAGAACTTGCCCTTGAGCAGTCCGGGGAAGGACTCCGCGAATTTCAGGATGATGTTACCGGTGAAGCCGTCGCAGACGACCACGTCGGCGGTGCCTTTGAGAATATCCCGTCCCTCGATGTTCCCGATGAAGTTGATCCGCGCACCGTTAAGCAGCGGCCACGCGGCGATGCTCGCATCGTTTCCCTTGCTGTCCTCTTCTCCCACGTTGAGCAGCCCGACCTTCGGTTTTTCACGCCGGAGCATGAGTTCGGTGAAGATGCTGCCCATGATGCCGAACTGCGCCAGGTGCGAGGGCTTCGAATCCACATTCGCGCCGGCGTCGATCAGCAGCACGGGGCCTTTCGACGAGGGAAGGAAGGTCCCGATGCACGGGCGTTCCACTCCCGGAAGCCGTCCGAGTATCAGCGTCGAGAGCGCCATTACCGCGCCGGTATTGCCCGCGCTGATGAAGCCCTGGACCTCGCCGTCGCGATGCCATTCGAGGGCGCGGTACATCGACGAGTTCTTCTTCGCCTTCAGTGCCGCGGCGACGGAGTCCTTCATCTCGACGACCTCGTCGGTATGCCGTATGCCGATGTTGGCCGGAACGGGTGCGGGCAGGTGCGCGCGGATCGCGTCTTCCCGTCCCACGAGCAGGACGGTGAAATCGCAGCGGGGATCGCGGGCGCAGTCCAGCGCACCCTGCACGACATTGTGAGGAGCCTTGTCCCCGCCCATAGCGTCAACAGCAATAGTCACCACGACAGGCGCCTGTATTCCGTACCGCGCACGCGGCTGCGTTTAAACTTTCGGAGTAATGATCGAGCGGCCGTTGTAGTACCCGCAGTTCGGGCACACGCGGTGCTGCAGCTTGGTCTCGCCGCAATTGTCGCATTTCCCGGTCGGCATGGCCTGAGCCTTGTAATGCGTGCGCCGCTTCGCGGTGCGGGACTTGGAGTGGCGGTGGGTTGGATTGGGCATGGAATTCTCCGAATACGGGTTTCTGTATATTATTGATCCAATTTCAGCGATTTCAGCGCATCCCAACGGGGATCGGCTTTTTCCTGCCTGTCGGCATCGTGCTCGGGCGGGATGGCATCCCGGCACAGGGGCTCGCCGTTTTCATCCTCTCCGCAGACGCGCCGCATGGGGATGCAGAGCAGGGCAGCGTCGCGCACATCGTCGGAGAGATCGATCACCGGATCGTTGACGTCGATGCGGCGTATTTCCGATTCCTCTTCTCCGCTTTCCGCGGAATTATCATTTGCGTACACCAGGCGGAAGTCCGTATCCACCTCGATGGTGACCGGCTCGAGGCAGCGGTCGCAGGGATACACGGCCGCGGCGCGCACGAAGACATGCAGGGCCGCCTGATGATGCGTCTTGTCCAGATCGACGCGCACGGCAATTTTCTCTCGGAATTCCGCCGGCAGATCGATCTCCTCGGGATCGACGTCGAAGAGCAGTTCATGCACTCCATCGCCGAGCCCCGCGAGCCGAACAGGAATATGTTTTTGCTTCGCATTCATGTCCGGTCCTTCCAAGTCATGCAAACTAGTGAAAATTAATTCCACAGGCAAGTGGGGAAGCGCAGGCAGGCAGGGAAGCGGACGACCGCCGGAGTCGCCGCACGGCTGTGCGGATCGCGCTCCCTGTCCGTCGCGGA
>CAZWNO010000043.1:0-29993 GCA_964635845.1 uncultured Chromatiales bacterium | reverse complement strand
ACCGATCGTGAAAACGCGGATCCGGTGACGGTTCGCCAGCGAAATGATCTCCGCCACCGTCCGGGTCGAGGCATTGTCCTCCCCGTCCGTCAGCGCGATCACCGCGCGGCACTGGTTGACGCCGTTGTTGATCAGCTCGACGATCCCCGCGTAGATCCCGTCCCACGCAGCTGTATTGCCGCTGGCCGGGAGTGCGTCCACGGCCGTGTGCAGCATCGGCTTGACATACGTCATCTGCTGAAATACAGTCACCGTTGTGGTGAACCAGATGATTGCCGCCTCGTCGAGCACGCCGTCCATCAGATCGACGAACGCGTGTCCCGCCGCTTTGGCCCCCGCGTTCCCCGAACCACCCATCGATCCCGAGGCGTCGAACACCAGCGACACCGATATCGCGCAGCGGACCATCGGATCCGGACACCACAGCGTGAAATCCTTGACCTCCACGCCGTTCTCGAAAATCTTGAAGTCCTGCTTCGCCATGTTGTACGCCGGGTTGCCGTTGCACCCCACCGAAAAGTACAACTCGATCGTCGGCCAGTTCACCGTCACCCGCTTCAGGTTCAGGTTCGGCTGCGCCTCGGCAATGTTCGACATTCCGAAGAATGCGGCGAGGAGAACCACGGTCGCGAGGAGACGTGGACTGCGGATAGCGGTAATCAGAGAGTACATATCAATACCTCGAGTTCTATACGTATAGCGTGGTCTGGAGAAATATCGTCGTCAGAACCTGCTGGTACTATTCGATCACCGTCAGCTCGACGCGGCGGTTGCGCTGACGCCCCTGCGGGGTTTCATTGTCATCGATCGGACAGCATTCGCCGTATCCCTTCGAGATGATGATGTCTTCGGGAACACCGTGTTCGATCAGGTAGCGTCTCACCGCCGCCGCTCGGCGCTCGGAGAGATCGAGATTGTACTCTTCCGTCCCGAGAGCATCCGTGTGCGCGGCGATTTCGAAGCGGCGGCCCGGATTCTGGAGAATGAAGCGGATCGCACGTTCAAGCTCGGGTTTCGATTCGGGACGCAGCGTGGCCTTGTCAAAGTCGAACAGAACCGTGAGGTTCGTTTTCGGCGGAACCGTGATGATCGGCGGAATCGGTTCGAGCGCGATGTTTTTCTCGAGACGGCGGTACGTCGTCAGTTCCGGCACCTCGAACACTTCGGACTTGAAAATGTAGCCCTTCTGTTCGGCGCTGATGCGGTACTCTCTTCCGGCGGGAACGATGAACTGGTACTGACCGCTCTCGAGGCTCTGGAACTTGTTGATGATCTCACCGGTGCCGTAATCTTCTATCGTGATCGGCGTCGACGCCAGGGGATGATTTGTTTCGATGTCCGTGACGACGCCGAAAATATTCACGACGGCGTCCGGCGGGAAGGGCGGGTCGAGGAGGAGGTACAGATCGAACTCTCCGTATCCGCCGGGCCGGTTCGATGCGAAATACAGCGTGTCGCCGGAAAGGGTGGAAGAGATGAAGACGTCGTCGTTCTTGGAATTGATCGGATACCCGAGGTTCATCGGGCGCGACCAACGGCTGCCCTGGTTGCGCGTGACATACAGGTCCATGCCGCCCGCGGCCTTGGAATTCTCGCCGTCGGGGAAACCGTCGGATGCGTAGTACAGCGTGCGCCCGTCGAATGCGATGGAAGGCGTGCGCTCCTCGCCCTTGGTGTTGACGTCGGGACCGAGATTGACCGGACGTCCCCATGCGCCGTCGAGTTGCTTGCGCGACATCCAGATGTCGGTGCCGCCGTATCCGCCCGGACGATCGGATGCGAAGTACAGCGTGCGGCCGTCCGGTGCTATCGAAGGCTGGGATTCCCAGTAGGTCGTGTTGATCTGATCGAAGTTGTCAACGATCGACTTCAGGCGAAGATCGGCTCCCTCAGGATTGTCGAGGTTGCGCGCTTTCGACCACTCCGTGCCCTTGTCGTTCCATTCCGCGATGTAGATGTCGCACTTGCCGTACCCGTCCGGCTGCTGGCACAGTGCGAGGTACAGCGTGCGTCCGTCGGGAGAAATCGAGATGGCGCCCTGTGATTCGGGCGTGTTGATCACTTCGGAGAGATAGACCGGTTTTTCCCAATTCCTTTCGATGTGATCGACGCGATACACATCGTCCCAGTAATCCTGCCGTTTCGGATTGGGGCGGCGTGAAGTAAAGAACAGCGTGCCGTTGGCCGTCACCGCCGGGGCGTAATCGTCCCAGGGCGAGTTGACGTTCTCGCCGATGTTCTCCACCACACCTCCCGTGACCAGCGCGATGTCCGCAGGGTCCGAACCGGAACAACCCGCGATCAGCACGCTGCATAAGATAAGGCCTGTGATATAAATGGCGTTCCGTTGCATGAATACCAAATCCGCGTTGTGTTGAAAAAATCGTGAGTTGTGCCGACTTAGAAGGCTTCGTACTTGAGACCGATGGAGATCTGCACCGACATGACTTTCCAGTCCTCGATGGCGATCGCCTTGCCGCGGTCGTTGATGGCGTCCGTGATCTCGGTCAGCGGATACCCGACGCGAATTTCGGGATTGATGTACCAGCGCGGGCGCACGATGTAATCGTATCCGAACCCGAGCATGCCCTCCAGACGCAGGATCCCGTCGAAATCGCCGGTGGACACTTCACGTTTCGTGTCCAACAGTTCGCGATACGACAGCTCCGCATCCACGATTTCCTGATTGTGGCGGACTTTGGACGCCATCGGGAGACCGACGGCCGGACCCGCGAAAACGTACCAGCGCGCCAGGCGCGGCTGCCAGCGCAGGTACAGACCGAATGTCACGTACGAAAGACTGACATCACCGATTTCGTTGTACGTGACATCGTTGATCTTGACGATCTCGCCCGTGGCGATCGGCGTGGAGATGTCCCTCTCGTACTGGGTATTCGTGTGCTTGTTGTCGTAGTAGACCTTCGCCATCACAGCCCAGGAGGGAGACCATGCGTACGTGACGTCGGCGCCTATCTGCGCACCGATATTCGCCAGATTGAAACCACCTTCGAAAAGGCAGTCGCAGTCTGTCTTGAAGTCCCCCATGTTGGTATTCTGGTTGAGACCCAGAAAGCCGCTGACGAATACACGCGATACATCAGGGCTGTAGACGGTCTGTGCCACTCCCGTGGAAGACACGATCAACAGGCTTGCGATCGCAAAGCATGATCGCAGGAAAGATAATCTCATAAGCACACCTGATATCAATGACCAAGAATAAGACCTTATACGTTTAATTCATTCGATGAAAACAAGAATCGCGTCCTCTGGAGGAGGCGACTGCGCCCGTCAGCATGATGTGAGGGTAGGAAAATACCACTAAATCGTTTAAAACAGACGATTTATGTGAATAATATTCACACAGGAATATACGAAAAATGGACCGAATGTCAATGTTTCGTGCCATGAACATTGGCGAAAAATTGGTCCATGAAAGAAAAAATCGTCTGCGGACCTCGGACATCAAAACTCACAGCGGTTTGTGTTGAGCGAGAAGTTTCTGTTCGGCCAGTCTCCAGATACGCTGGCAGGGGAACCTGTTCGTGTAGAGGACTTCGTCAAGAACAACCGAATCGATTTTTTTCGGATGCAGATTCTGGAGCAGCTTGAGATCCCGGAAGTGGCGGACGGAACCATTCAGCGTGATTGACAAATTAGTCGTTTCTGCAAGGCAAAGCAAGAAGTCAGCGGGGGGACCACCGATGTTTTCTTCTTCCCGGATTTCGGTAACCAGAACGCGATGCACCCCTGCATTTACAAGGCGCTGAGCGAAACCGAGCGCTTCAGCACTACGCTGCGATCCATCTTCACGAAAAATTACCTGTCCATGCTTCACTCTCAAATCGACGACGATCCTGCGCGGACCGTACTTTTCAACCAGCGCGTCGAGTTCTCCGTCGAACTCGAACTCTGCGGGATCGATGACGACACGATACACTCCGACTTCATCGAGCGCCAGCCGCACATCGTCGACGGAAGAGAAGACGCCCCCGAGCTGCACGGCGATATCCACCGCGTGCACGACATCCCGCAGCACGTCGATCCTTGCGATCGAGGTGCTGGTCGAAAAATCATGCGCGACCACATGCAGCGCCTTGGCGTTCTCACCACGCCACATGCGGGCGACCTCCACGGGCGTCATGGGATACGATCCCTCCGTCCCCGGTTCGCCGACCGCGGTGCGGGCACAGCGGCCCTGGCTGATATGCATGGCGGGAATGATGAGCATGGCGCGCGGTCAGGGCCTCGCGTACGGTTCGATCACATTCACGATGCTCGCATCCTGAATCCACCAGAAATCATGGACTTCGTCGGGTGTTCCTTTGGTGAGGTTCTTCAGATCCTCCGGTGGCTCCACCCACATCTTCACATCGACGTCCGTGCGCAGACGGCGGCGCTGGACGCGCCCACGGTCGAGGTTGAAGACCGTGCGGCCGCTGCCCCGGACGTCGAAACCGCTCATCGTGGCCATGCCCTGCCCGGTATCCATTCTCTTCTCTCCGACGTAGATCGAGTTGATCGTGGCATCGATGTGCGCGACCTTCCCGAGCGGCGACTGGACAACGTCGCGCACGTCGTACACCGCGGTGTTGCGGATGGCGAGATAGCCGATGCGGTCGGGGCGGACGATTGTCCAGCTCGAATCCTTTCCGACCGGTGTCTCCGCCATTTTCTGGAATGCGAGCTGCAGCACCGATTTGATGCCGGCGTCGGCGTAGTCGCGCGTGATCGACTCCAGCTGATTCGACTTCGTGGTCCGGTAATCGTCCTTCAGGTAATTCCTGATCACCTCGGTCAGCTGGGTCAGGTCGGAGATGCGGCCGTCTTTCTCGATGGTGACGATGAACGGTGTACGCACGGGCGCATTGTACTGCGCGAACTGCTTGTCGACATCGTAGCTGTTCTTGTCCTGCGAATCGTACTTCGCTGTCTGTTTCTTACCGGGTCCTTCGTAGCTCCCGTCGAAGCGGACACGATCGCAGGTCGCGCGCAACCGCATGCCCCCGTCGGATTCCACTTCGATCACCTCGAAATGATACCACCACGTGATGATGTTGTGATTGATGTTTTCGATCGTGTCCTGCACCATCTTCACACTTTCGTTATTCTCGATCATGTATCCGAAGGTGTCTCCCACCTTCATTCCGTACGTCAGCATCACGGGCGCGTCCAGTGTGATCGAGGGACCGCGGTCGTCGGCGGTGAGTGTGGCATCGTCAAGCGCTTTTCGGGCGGAATCGGCGGACGCGCCGCCCTCCGCCTGCTGCTCGGCACCGCTGCGACAGGCGGTGAGGAACAGCATGGAAATGAGAAACGGAAACAGATGTCTCATGCGCACTCCTGATGGGAGAACCTAGGGATAGAGCAGATAGGGAATTCTTCGGGCGACGAAGCGGCGGACATCCTCCGCGCTGCGCTGCGAGATTGCGGAAAGAGGGACATCGATAATCCCCCGGACACCGGCCAAGGTGTCAAGATACGGAGTGAAGGAGAGAAATGCACCATAGCGTGTTCGCACCGCATCCAGGATTTCCATGCCTGTCCGAAAGCTTTCAAACGCGGATCGGTCGGTGATCTCCAGACGTGCGCCGCCGCAACGCCGGCCGGCGAACCGCGGGTTCGGTGCGCCTGCCCGGGGAGTCGGAACGAACTCGTGCGCGTGAAAGCGCACGCCCGGCAGACCGCGTGCGTTGAGCACCGATGCGAAGGAATCGGCGTCGATGAACGGCGCACCGAAAAGAAGGAACGGGGAATCCGTGCCGCGTCCTTCACTGAGATTGCTGCCTTCCAGCAGACATGTGCCGCCGTAGCTGATCGCGGCATCGAGCGAGCCGATGTTCGGAGATGGATCGATCCAGGGAAGCCTGGTCTCGTCGTAGTACATCGTCCTGCGCCACCCTGTGCAGGGGATGACACTCAGTCGCGGATGCGCCGCATTGCGCAGCCATCCCTCGCCTACCGCCATGCGCAGCACTTCGCCTGCCGTGAGTCCGTGGCGCACAGGCAGTGGGAGATAGCCGACGAAGGAACGCAATGAATCGTCACGGATCGGTCCTTCGATGATTTCGCCTCCGACGGGATTGGGCCGGTCGCAGACAATCACCGGGACACCGGCGACCGCCGCGGCCTCGAGACACATCGCCATCGTGCTGAGATACGTGTAGTAGCGCGCACCGACATCCTGCAGGTCCATGACGAGAACATCGATGCCTGCAAACATCTCCGGTGTCGGACGGCGTGTCTTGCCGAACAGGGAAATCAGCGGCACTCCGGCCACAGTCCCCGACGCGACCGCCACGCCGGCGGCGGTCGTGCCCTGGAAACCGTGCTCGGGCGAGAACACCGCCGCGAGTGTCGATCCCGGCATCATCCGCAGGCTGTCGAAAAGCAGCACGCCGTCCGAGAGTCGCGAGGTATGATTGGCGAGGAGTCCGACACGCTTTCCGGCGAGAAGATGAAGCGAATCCGAAAGCAGCACGTCCGCGCCGCTCCGCACCTGGGCAGATGCCACCGCCGGCAGTAGTCCGGCCATGAACAGTGCGGATATCACCGCGAATGTGCGCATGGATCAGCAGTCCCCTTTCGTGCCTTCAGGCGTTTCCGAACCCCCGGGCCGGCAGGCCTGGTACAGCGACCACGCCGCCAGCGTCATTCCATCGTACAGGAGGCCTTGCGCGCTCGCGGCGCGGATGTCCGCGGCGTCGAGTCGGAGAAGTTCGAATTCCTCAGTCGCGTCCGGCACGGCGGCGACGGCCTGCAGATCGCGCGCGATGAAGACGTGGCAGAGTTCGTCCGTGACGCCATTAAAAGGATTGAACACTCCGATTTCAGTGATCGCCCCCGCCTCGAAGCCCGCTTCCTCGCGCAGCTCCGCTCTCGCCGCTTCAATGACGGACTGGCCGGGCTTGATACCTCCCGCGGGAAATTCAATGCTCTCACGCTGATTGAGGTAGCGGTACTGCCGCACGAGAATGAAGCGGCCGTCTGCCGCGACCGGCACGACCATGACGGAACCGGGCGTCTGCACGTAGTGGTATTCCCCTTCGTCGCCCGAGGGCAGCAGCACGGAGTCACACTTGTAGGTCCACCACGGATTGCGGTGCAATGTTGCTTCGCCGCGCTTTCTCCACTCCTTCAATGCCATCTCCGTCCATTTCCTTCGTGATAATCAATGAAACTGCGGAATGAACCGGGAAAATCAAAACTCAGCGACGCAGCAGCGATCCGGCCCATTCGCAGCATCCGACGTCGTCTGTATCGGTGATGATGAGAAACACGCGCGCGGCATCCGCGGCTACGATGCGCAGCGTCCCCGCATGTGCGAAGGCAGGGAGCGCACATTCGTCGCTTCGGCTGCCGCTTCGGGATTCGATCTGCTGCACGAGTTCCGCCGCGAAG
This sequence comes from uncultured Chromatiales bacterium, assembly GCA_964635845.1. GTDB lineage: Bacteria > Bacteroidota > Ignavibacteria > SZUA-365 > SZUA-365 > SZUA-365. The sequence continues at coordinate 22,595 of CAZWNO010000043.1, read as the reverse complement.
GATGCGGCGGCTTCCTTGTTTTTGAATGGAAACAGCAGCACGGCTCGCCGCACTCCGGCATGCGTCTTTTCATACTCCGCCGCATATGCGGCGCGCGTGTTCAGCACGGGGAGCAGCTCCTCCGTCCCTCGCACGGGACGCAACGCCCATGCGCGCCGATCCGGTGCGAAATACCGTTCCGAACCGAGTGTGCGCTCTTCCGTCGGCAGGGGAAAATCGCTGCCGTAACAGTCCGCCCAGCCGAAAAGCACGCGCTGTGTCCGCATGATGAGGGCTTCATCCGGTGGCTGGGCGTTCCTGCGCCTGTCCTCGGAGAGGACGCGAAAATAAAACGGACCGTAGTTCACGTGCACCGCTGCGCGTTCGTACGCGAAAGCGTCGCCGATGATGCCCACCGCCGCGGCTCCGGACATCGCGCGGAACAATCCGTACGCGCGTTCGCGGCTGGGAAGGGCCACGATCTCGATGCGCGCCGACTGCGCTCCGCGCGCATAGGTCACGATGCGCAGCTCGCTCGCCGCGTACGCCTCGAAGATCGCGGACTGATCTCCTACACGGGATTTCCACTCTTCCCTGGGCGGCACGGATTCCCAGGTTTTCGACCAGGCGTAAATACTGTCGGGAAAAACCTGCGCGATCGATTGCGGAACGGTCGGTAAAAAAGTCAGGGCGGCGATGTACATCGCTGCAGCGATGTACATCGCCGCGGCGAGGCGGACGCGAAAGCTCCGGTCGCGCGTGTTCCCGAAGTGGACATGGCGCAATCCCATCAGACCGCCCGCAGCAGCATGACGTTCCACTCCACCCAGTGCCGTTGATAGCGGAGATAGACTTCCTGTTCGTCGCGCACCCAGTCGAGAAATTCATGCGCCTGCTCATCCGAGGGATGCGCGCGCGCGTGATCACTGACAGCCTTCCACTGCATGCTCATGTACCGGTCCCACTCGTCCCTCGTGTTGCGGAGATTCCAGAGCAGCTCGAATCCGCTGTCGTCGATCATGCGCATCAGCTGACGCTCGCCGTAGACGTTCCACTGCAGCATGGCGAGGTACTCCGCGTAGCGCTTGGGCAGCGGCAGCCGGGCGCTCGGTTCGCCGATGATCACGTATCCCTCCGGGCGGACGCAGCGGGAGAATACCCGCAGCGCGTCGGAAAATCCCCCGTAGACAGGTGCGGTTCCGAGGCAGAGCACGAGGTCGTACGAGGCTTCCTCCGGCGTGAACTGCGCCGCTTCCATGCACAGGATTTCGGTGCGTGACGACAGGGCGTGCGCCTCGAACAGCTGTCGCGCGCGCGCCGTCCACACCTCCGACACATCCACCTGCGTGCAATGACAGTTCCACTCACGCACCAGCAGCAGGGCACTCCATCCGTTGCCGCTGCCGACATCCAGCACACGCGACGACGGGCCGAGCTCGCACTGCGCCGTGATCGCGAGGAAGCGCACATCGTCGAGGGGATTCATGATGCGGTGCGGCCCGTAGGCGATGTGGTAGTATGCTGCACTGTCAAGCTGCTCGCTCATCCGGAACCTCGAACGAAGGTGCGACGATGGGGCAAATTACGACCGCGGACAGCAGCGGGTCAAATCATCCCTGCTGCATCCCGTCGCCTGCCTGCTGCGTTCTTGGCACCATGCGCATGTTCTGTCCCCAGCGCAACTGTTCCTCCATGCGGCAGCTCCACACCAGCTGGTCGTTCCACACCGTGATGTCGGGACAGCCGTCGCACATGTCGATGCTGCCGTTGGCGCGCACGTCGGCGGGCTGAATGATCATCACCGACTGGAAGTGCACGCGCGAGAAGAACGCCGCGGGCGCGGTGAACAGTGACTTGAGATAGGACAGGGCGATGCGCCGCAGGCCCCGATCGAAGGGCGCGAGGAGGAAATACAGCCGTCCGCGCCGCTGCAATCCCGGCGATGCGTACGCGAGATATTTCCCGGTCGTCAGGTGATTCCAGGTCTGCGCGATCTCCATGAATTTCGGCCCGATGTATCCGAATATCTTGTGACGGTTCCCCATGCGGCCTGTCATCAGCCATTTGTACGAATCGCTGCGCTCGGTGCCGTTGAGGAATGCGCAGGGCAGAAAGTCCGGGTATACCGTACGGATGACATCGACGACCTCCGGCGCGCTGATGTCGGTGCGGCGGTGATCGTCCTTCGTCGAATACATCATGTCGTCGAAGCGCACCTGCCGGTCGCCGACATAGAAATCGAAATCCTTGCCGAGGACGGCCATGCGGTAATTGATAAAGACCATCACATGCACGCGGTCGATGTTCCGCTGCCCCCACTGCAGTACCGCGGGCACCTGCGACAGGGTCTCGGGATATACCGTGGCATTGAACGAACACGTGATACCCCCCGCCTCGTGCAGGAGATCGGCCAGTTCCTGACGCAGTGCGTTGAGTTCGATCTCGGATTTCCCCTTCCAGCCCGGACGGTTCTGTCCGCTGTCGACGTGGAAGGTGAAGCCCGTGACGCCCGCGCGCTTGAGTTCCCGCAGCAGGTCGCGAGTAAGCAGAGCGCCATTGGTATTGACGACGGGTTTCCATCCCTTGCGCCGTACCATGGACACGATTTCCACGATCTCGGGGTGGGAAAGGGGTTCCCCGCCGGCGATGGAGATACTGTCGCAGTTGCGCAGACGTTCGAAAACGTCGAGTTCCTGCTGCACTTCGTGGAGTGTCTTGTGCGCACCCTTGCGGTTTTCACGGTAACAGCCGTCGCAGTAGAGATTGCACATCGAGGTTGGTTCGAGCCATGAGATCGCATTGTCGGCGAAATTCCATGGCAGCCGGTACAATGACCGCGGTGTGAAACTGAGATTCATGGCAGACTCCCGGTTAAATTATTTCCATATTCTTCGAAGGTGTTTTATCGGAGTTTATTGTCCAGAATGACTGTTCGGTGAGGATTTCCCTGCCGCCGCACGTAACATGCGGCGCGTGTCCAGGCTTCATTTCCGACCTGTGAGCTACAATATTATCCGTAATGAATAATTTTAGCGATTTTCCACACACAGGTCAAGGAAAATGTAATGCCCGTTTCCGTCCGGTGTGTCACGCCTGAGGTTCGAGTGGTGAGGAGGATCCCGCGGGCGGGGTGAGGATTTCCGGCGGAGCTGCGATCACCAGTCGGGATTCGCCCGTCTTCGGTTCGGGGAAACGGATTTTCCAGGAATGGAGGTGGTATCCGCAGTCGCCGGGCACGGCAGTCGTACCGGCAGGCCCCCCGCCGGGGAGGTACAGCGGATCACCTGCGAGCGGATACCCCGCCGCTGCGCAGTGGATACGGATCTGATGCGGCCGGCCTGTGGGAATTTCCACCTGCAGCAACGTGTGTCCCGCCGTCCTGTCCCTGTAGAGCACCGCGCAGTGGCTCTCCGACGGTTTGCCGGCGGATGAGGCGGCATGGAGCATCCCGAGCGGAGCGTGCGGCACGGGACCGATGGGTACGGCCACAGTGAAACGCTCGGGCATGTCACATCCCTGCACCAGCGCGAGATATGTTTTCCGGATTTTCCCCTCCCGCATGGCGCGAGCCAGCGCGCGGGCGGATTGGACATCGCGTGAGAACAGGATCGCGCCGCTTGTGCCGCGGCCCAGGCGGTGCACCGGCGACAGCGATGCCCCGTGGCGCGCGCGCGCAATCCAGAGCAGCGTGTTGCAGAGATAGCCGCCGCCCGGCAGCACGGGAAGTCCGGACGGCTTGTGCAGCACGATCCAGCCCTCCGTTTCCGCGAGCACCGGGATATTGGTGGGAACGTCCTCCTCGTCCCACGGCGGACGCTGCCATTCGAGCCGGTCACCGGCGCGAAGCTCTGCGCCGGGCTCGGTCGTCACGACACCGTTTCTCCGTACTGCGCCCGCGGTGATGCGCATGCGCCAGTCCTCCCGCGTGGAATGCGGGTAGCGGCGCGTGTAATACTCGAGCAGTTCCTCACCGTCGTCCGCGGAGGTAATTCGATCGTGATACGTGTAACCGTCGTTGCGCATGGATCGCGGTCAAATTGATGGAACACGGCAGCAGCCTCGGCGAGGTTCGCACCGTCAGCGCGGTGAAAATTATCTTGCACCGAGTTCCGATGTTTTTCTAATTTACATGTCTTATGTGATTTTCGTGCTGCAGTGCGCGTTCTGTCCAGAGCTGGCCTGCAAACCGGACTTCGGATTCACACACTCATACAGGAGCAAGAAATCAATGCGTTCTCTTTTCATCATCACCCTCGCCATGCTGCTGATGTCCTGTCAGAACAGCGGACTGGAGAAAGTCGATCTGAAGACGCGCAAGGACAGCGTCAGCTACGCCATCGGCCTGAATATCGGCCAGAGCTTCAAGATGCAGAAAATCGATGCGGATCCGGCGGTCATCGCGGCTGCGATGCGCGATGTGCTCGACAGCGCCGAAACCAAGCTGACCGAGGAGCAGGCGCAGCAGATCTGGATGTCGTATCAGCAGGAAATGATGGCGAAGGCCGAGGCAGAGCGCCAGGCGCAGGGCGTCAAGAACAAGGAAGCCGGCGAGAAATTCCTGGCCGAAAACAAGACCAAGGAAGGCGTCGTCACCACGGCGAGCGGCCTGCAGTACAAGGTCATCACGATGGGCACGGGCCCGAAGCCGACCACGAGTGACAAGGTAAAGGTCCATTACCGCGGTACCCTGATCGACGGAAAGCAGTTCGATTCCTCTTATGATCGCGGCGAACCAGCCGTCTTCCCGGTTACCGGTGTCATACCGGGCTGGACGGAAGCGCTCCTGCTCATGCCCGTCGGTTCGAAATGGGAAGTGTACCTCCCGGCCGGCATCGCGTACGGCGATCGCGGCGCGGGTGCGGATATCGGTCCCAATGCCACCCTCATCTTCACGGTGGAACTGCTCGGCATCGAGAAATAGCAGTTCCCTGCAAAGCAAATAGTAAACGGTCCCGCTGGTTTCAGCGGGACCGTTCTGGTTTCAGCGGGACCGTTCTGGTCTTGGCTCTCCTGATCGGTGCGAGTCGGCTCAGGCTTCGGTATGCTTGAGCACGCGGTCGTGCAGAAACTGGAGGAGATCCAGTGGCGCGACGGGCTTATCGAGAAAATGATCCGCCTTGATCCACTGCTTTTCCTCCTCGCTCTGTGTCGAGAAGCGATAGCCGGTGTCGTGACCGGCCGAGGTCAGGATGATCACGGGCGTGTTGCTTCCCTCGGGTGTCCCCTTGATGCGTCTGCACAATGTGAAGCCCGAATCGAAATGCTCCATGGACAGGTCGACCACGGCGACATCCGGAAGAAATTCCTTGAACAGTGCGAAACCGCTGGCACCGTCGTGCGCGAAGCGGACCTCGTACCCGGCGTGTTCGAGCACGCCGCGGTAGGACTCGATGATATCCACGTCGTCATCGACGAGTAATATCTTCTGCATGATTGATACCTTCAGAATTAAAACGATCGGAAAATGAACTCCCCACCATCGTCCCGCCACGGGGACGGGACGACGGGAGGACGGGGAGAAGTGAGGATGTCGACATTTGCTTCATGACTGATCAGAACTCGTCGCGCTCGACGTAATGCGTATGCAGCAGCTCATGCGCGCGGTGCCCGGCAGGTTCGCCGAGGAATTCGGCGTACAGTTTCTGCACGGACTCGTTGCGGTGGCTGTTGCGGCGCGGCGATTCGCGGTCGATCTGATATATGCTTTCGGTGCGCTTGAGCAATTTCTCCGGTGTGGCCGGCTGGGGTTGGCCGCCTCCGTTGACGCAGCCGCCCGGACATGCCATCACCTCGATGAAGTGAAACGTGGATTTTCCGTCCCGTATGTCGTCCAGCAGCGGCTTTATGTTCTTCAGTCCGCTCACTGCCGCGACTTTCAGCGTCACGTCGCCGATGCGCACATCGGCCTGTTTGACGCCCTCGAGACCGCGTATGGGCGCCAGGGTCAGCGACTTGAGATCGCTGCCGGTCAGGTAATAATGCGCGGTGCGCAGGGCCGCCTCCATGACGCCCCCGGCCGCGCCGAAGATGGCGGCGGCGCCGGTGGATTCGCCCATCGGATCATCGAAGCCGACGTTCGCGAGCTTGTGGAAATCGATGCCCGCGACACGGATCATGCGTGCGAGCTCGCGTGTCGTGAGCACCGCGTCCACATCGGGGTACTCGCCGCCCAGCTCCGGACGCTGCGCCTCGTACTTCTTGGCCGTGCACGGCATGATGGAAACCACGAAAATACGCGACGGGTCGACTCCGATTTTTTCCGCATAGTAGGTTTTCAACAGAGCACCTTGCATCTCGTGCGGAGACTTGCACGATGAAAGGTTCCCCAACAGATCGGGATAGTAATGTTCAATGAACTTCACCCAGCCCGGGCTGCAGGAGGTGAGCATCGGAATCGGCCCGCCGTTTTTCAGCCGGTTCAGCAGTTCGGTCGCCTCTTCGATTATGGTGAGATCCGCGCCGAAGTTCGTGTCGAAGACGCGGGCGAAACCGATGCGCCGCAGCGCGGCGACGGTCTTACCCGTAGCCACGGTGCCGGGATCGGCACCGAATTCCTCCGCCAGCGCCACGCGCACCGCGGGAGCCACCTGCGCGACGACCAGAAGATCGGGATTGTTGAGGGCCTCCCACACCGGTTTCTGGTGGCTCTTCTCCGTGAGGGCACCCACGGGACAGTTGACGACGCACTGGCCGCAATCGACGCAGGGCACAGTGTTGAGACTGCGCTCGAGCGCGGGTGCGACGCCGGTCTTGAAACCGCGATGCACGTAGTCGATCGCGCCCACGTGCTGCGTCTCGTGGCAGATTCGCACACAGCGTCCGCAGAGGATGCATTTCTCGGGATCGCGCTCGATCGCGGGACTCGCGATGTCGATGCGTGCCCGGCGCCGTTCGCCCTGGAAACGATGCGTGCGCACACCGTATTCCTGCGTGAGTTTCTGCAGCTCGCAATTGCCGGAGCGGACGCAGAACAGGCAGTCGGGCGGATGGTTCGCCACGAGCAGTTCGATGATGGTCTTGCGTGCGCGACGCACGCGCGGGGAGTTCGTGTGGACGACCATGCCCTCCGACACGGGGAACGCGCAGGCCGGCACGAGGTTGTTGTTGTTCTCCACCTCGACCGTGCACATGCGGCAGGAACCGGTGGGAGAAAATTCGCTCAGATGACAGAGGGTCGGAATTTTCACACCCTCGCGCCGCGCGACGTCGAGCACGGTCTCACCCGGCTTCGCCCAGCATGTATGTCCGTTCAATGTGATGTTCATGATGTTCCTCGGTACCTCTAATTCACGAAGATCGCGTCGAAGTTGCAGTTCACGCGGCACTGGTCGCAGCGGATGCACTTGTCGTCGATGATGTAATGCGCCTTTTTCTTCTCGCCGACGATGGCCTGTTCGGGACACTTGCGCGCGCAGAGGCCGCAGCCGTTGCACTTGTCGGTGTCGATGTGATAGGTGAGCAGTTCGCGGCAGGCGCCCGCGGGACAGACGCGCTCGTACAGGTGCGCCTCGTATTCATCGCGGAAGTAGCGCAGCGTGCTCAGCACGGGATTCGCCGCCGTCTGGCCGAGGCCGCACAGCGACGTGTCCTTGATCACCGAGGCCAGGCGCTCGAGATACACCATACCCTGGAATCGCAACAGCGCGTCTTCCTGCGAACTCTCGTCGCGATGACTCCGCGAGAGTCGTTCGAGGATTTCAAGAAGCCGGAGCGTGCCTTCGCGGCAGGGAACGCACTTGCCGCAGGATTCCGACTGAATGAACGTCATGAAGTACTTGGCGAGATCGACCATGCAGGTGCTCTCGTCCATCACCACGAGTCCGCCCGATCCCATCATGGCGCCGACCTTCTTCAGGTTCTCGTAGTCGATGGGTGTGTCGATCACTTCCTCGGGCAGCGCGCCACCGGAAGGGCCGCCGATCTGCACGGCCTTGAATTTCCGTCCTCCGGGGATGCCGCCGCCGATATCGAAGATGATTTCACGCAGCGTCGCGCCCATGGGCACTTCCACGAGACCGACGTTGCAGACGTTGCCCGAGAGGGCGAAGATCTTCGTGCCGTTCGACGTCTGCGTGCCGATGGAGGCGTACCACTCGGGACTGTGCTTGAAGATGGTCGACACGTTCGCGAAGGTCTCGACGTTGTTGGTGACCGTGGGCATCCCGAACAATCCGGATACCGCAGGGAACGGCGGACGCGGACGCGGCATGCCGCGGAGTCCCTCGATCGAGTTGAGCAGCGCCGTTTCCTCGCCGCAGACGAAAGCGCCCGCACCCTTCTTGATGCGGATGTCGAACGAGAAACCACTGCCGAGAATGTTGGCGCCCAGCAATCCGTACGCGCGCGCTTCCTTCAGGGAACTCTCCAACCGGCGGATGGCCAGCGGATACTCGGCGCGGCAATAGATGTAGCCCTTGCTCGCTCCGATGGCGTACGCGCCGATGATCATGCCCTCGATCACGCGATGGGGATCTCCTTCGAGCATGGCGCGGTCCATGAATGCCCCGGGATCGCCCTCGTCGGCATTGCAAATAAGATATTTTTGGTCCGCTTTCTGATCGAGGGCGAACTGCCATTTCCTCCCTGTCGGGAAGCCGCCGCCGCCCCGGCCGCGTAGTCCGGACGCAAGCATGTCATCAATCACATTCTGGGGCGTTTTCGCCTGCAGGATGCGCGAGAGTCCGGCATACCCGCCGCTGGCGAGGTACTGGTCGATGCTGTCCGGATCGATGACGCCGCAGTTCTCGAGATTTATCTTCTGCTGTTTCCTGAAGAAATTCAGATCGGAAAGAAGCGGGAGGTCACTCCACGCGGCAGCGCCTTCGCGGCTGTACAGGCCGAGCAGCTTGTCTTCGAGCACGCGTCCGCCCAGCAGCGTCTCCTCGACGATGCGCGGCACGTCCTTCACCTTCACCTCGCAGTAGCTGATGCGGGGACGGCCGGGGAGCTTGACGTCGACGATGACCTCGCGCGCGCAGAAGCCCACGCATCCGACGGGAATGATGGTCACGTTCAGACCGCGCGCCTGGCATTCCGCGGTGAGGGCGTCGAAAATCTGCTGCGCACCGTTTGCGAGCCCGCATGTGCCCATACCGACCAGCACGACAGGAATGTCATGCTCGATCAGAAGAAGGGCGCGCTTGTACCGCTCGAGACGCTGATTGCTTTCGTCTGTACAGGCGCATTGCTGCCCCTGCTGCACGCAATCGACGAATCGGGGACATGGTTTTTCGCTGCAGTGCCAGCACTGCTCGAAGCAGTTCGTGCTAAACGCATTCATCGGCCACCTCGCTTTCCTTACCCTGCCGCTGATACACTTTCAGCACTCTCTGCAGAGATTTTGTCGTCAGTCCGCCGTGAAACTCTTCGTCGATGACGATGACCGGTGCGATGCTGCAGGCACCGATGCATGCCACCGTTTCGATCGTGAACTGGAGGTCCTTCGTCGTCTGCCCGGCCTTGATGCCCAGTTCGCTCTCGAGAGTCGTCAGAATGTTGAGCGAGCCCTTGACATGACAGGCCGTGCCGCGACAGACCTTGATGACGTGTTTTCCGAGCGGCTGAAAACGGAACTGGTTGTAAAATGTCGCGACGCCATAGACCCGTGAAACGGGAATGTCCACATGACGGGCGACTTTCTGCATTTCGTAATCCGGAAGATACCCGAAATGCTCCTGAACGTCCTGCAGCATGTCAATCAGACAGGAAGGATCTCCCAGGGGATATTTCCCGTAGATCTGCTGCGTGTTGTCCTGAATCTGCATGATACTTCTCTTGTTGTACCTACTTGGTATCGAGAATTACTTCTCAATTACTCAGCCACAAATATAGCTGGCGGGATCGATCCGGGGCAAGGCTAATCGGCAAATTTTTCACGATTTTTCTCTTGCTTTTCCGGATATTACTCTATTTATCAGTTTTTTCAACGAGTTACGAGGGTCCTGCGAAGGCGGGATATGGCGAAGGGATGCGTGGAAGCGCGTCCAGATGCGCATCGGACCGCCCGACCGTTGCTGCCCGTAGTATTCGGAAATGGGGATCAGAGTATCGGGGAGGAGGGAGGACTGGTCGGTGCGAGGAGGTAGCGGGCGAGGGACGCGGGGATTTTCCCCGTATCCGGGATCAGCATCGAATTATCGGCATACACGACCGAGATGACCCAGCCGAGGAGAAAGAGTCCGATGAGGATGAGCACAGTGACGAACACGTTCAGGAGAAAAGAAAGCTTCCGTTCTTTTCGCTTCAGATCTTCTATTGATTTCATTTATCCGCCTTGTCTGTACCGGGGTGCGGCCCGGTTTGCCTCGACCAATTATCCAGCCGCACCCCGGTCCCCCAGTGGTCACTCATACATACATATTAATTGCGCTAGTTCGCCTTGAGTGGCCAAAAATTTTTCACGTTTTTTTCTGAGAAATATGAAAAATGGCGCGTTGCAGTTCGCGCCATTTTGTCAGGATTGAAGACTTATTGTCGGGTCGGCAAAGCTACCTGATGAGCCTCAGGGGGATGGTAATCGGGGTTTCGGCGCCGCCGCGCAGCTGGAGAAAATAGGATCCCGCGGAGACCCGGGGAAGGAGGAGCAGATGCTGCTGGCGTCCGGCGGGGATGCCGCGGCTCGCCAGTCGCGCGATGAATCGGCCGCGCAGGTCGTACAGGTCGCAGGTGATATCCGTCTCCCGTGCCGCATCCACGTCGATGCGCAGCGGCTGATCCGCGCGCAGCGGCTGCGGAGCGAGACCGAGGATGCGCAAACCTGCCGGACGCATCTCCACCCCGCGTGCCGATGTGATGTCGATCGGACGTATGAGCCGCGCCCATGCATCCCGTGCGTGGGGCACGGCATCGGTCACCTCGCGCACGGTCTCGCCGGCGATCAGTGCGAATCCCGCCACGAGCGTGTCGCCCGGCGGGAGGTCGATCGGACCACTCGATACCACATACGAGACGTCCGTGATGTCGGAGACAGGCTTGACGATGCCCTGGGACAGGGCTTTCCATTTCTCCGCCTTCGAGAAGCCGTTGTAGATGCCGATGCGCAGCGTGTCGTCGCTGTCACGATTGTTGATTCCCCAGTACTTGACACCGGTCTCCGTCGCGAGCGGAAGGACACCCACGACGACGCGCGTCCGCGGCCTGCCCGTGGTATCCATCGCCAGGGCAAGGTTCAGCGAATCATTGAACCATGCGATATCCGTCTGCGAATTCGCGCCGATGTCCCAGTCGAAGAACAGCCCGGCATGCAGCTGCTCCTGCACGTTGGCCGATATGTTGGTGATGTCGTAGCGCAGGAACACCATGTTCCGCAGCTGGTCATCGGTGTACGCATAGCTGTGCTGCGTCACGTCGGTCTGCACCCGATACGACAGCGGCGCATTGATATCCTCGAAGTGGCCGTAGCCCTGCTGGTCCGCTACCGGCCCGGGAGTGACGATCGAATAGAGCTGTTCCCCTTCGAAATCGTCGTTCTGGTCGCCGCTCGACGTGCGCGCGACGTCGACCAGCAGCGGCGTCATGTTCACTACCGCACCGAGCATGAAGGCGCCTTCGAACAGCACGTTCTCGCTGCCCTTGTAACGGAATCCCGAGCCCCGGACCCCGTCCATGTCGTCGAATCCGATGTTCCCGTCGTTCGTCAGGGTCACCCGGATGTCGTTGATATCATGATCGCGGTAGCTCGGCTGCTGGATGAAGAAGACCCCGCCGTGATCGGTGTATTCCCCGTCTTCGACCGTGAAAAGCAGATCCACCTGGTCGTTGGGTGCGTACTCGTCGGCGAGAACGATCACGAACGGCGAGGCATGGTTTTCCACTTCGCCGAGTGTCGGAATCATTCCCGCGGCGAAGGTGCCCTGTTCGACGGTGACGCGGGGATCCGGCGAAGCGAGTGTGATCACCGCGTTGACGGTCGGTTCGAGCAGATTTCTCCAGCGCATGCCGACGACGAGGCGTTCCCCCTGATCGGGAATGCCGTCGCCGTTGCCGTAGAGCGTATCCGACAGCACCCAGTCGACGAGGCTGACGGCGGACGATCGTACGGTCAGGGCGCGGTAGACGTTGATGCGGCCCCTGCCGATTTTCTGTTTGAGATGCGATCCCTGAAGGTCGTCGATCGGATCGGCGGTGACGCGGATCTGCTCGAAGATCTGCTCGGGGGTGTATTCGGGGTGATGGCTCTTCACCAGTGCCGCGAGTCCTGCGACAAGCGGTGACGCCATCGAGGTTCCCGTGAATTTCTGGTAGCTCGAGGGCGTGGTGCTGACACTGCTGAGGATATCGGTCCCCGGAGCGGAGACGTCGACCCAGGGTCCGTAGGTGGAACTGGGATTGACCTTGTCGGACGCATCGGTGTTCGCCACGCAGAGTACGTTCGGATACGCGCCAGGCGTGTGTACGCGCTCGCTGCCCGAGTTTCCCGCGGCTGCGACGACGATCGCGCCCCGCGAAATCGCATAGTCGATGCGCTCCTTCTGGCTCTCGAGGTATCCGCCGCCGCCCCAGCTGCAGTTGATCACGTCCGCACCGTTGTCCGCGGCGTAGACAATGCCGTCGTAGCCGCGGAGGATCGACGGTGTGGAAACGTCGGGCGCGCACTTGACGGCCATGATGCGGCAATGCATCGCGAGTCCCGATACGCCCTTGCCGTTGTTGCCGCGCGCCGCCGCGATTCCGGCAACATGTGTCCCGTGCGGATTCCCTGCCGCGGTCGGCGTCGGATCGCCGTCATAATAGGTGCCGCCGCCGATCGCGCTCTTGCCCACGAGGTCGATCCCGATCACGTCGTCGACATAGCCGTTGCTGTCGTTGTCGATGCTGTCGATATCCGCCGGCGTGTAGAGCCCGTCATGGTCGATGTCCTCGACGGGATTGACCCAGATATTCTCGCGCAGATCCTCGTGACTCCACAGTACGCCGCTGTCGACGATGCCGATGACGACCGTGCTGTCGCCGGTGGTGATGTCCCACGCCCGTTCCGCTTCAATAAGGAGATGCTGGTATTGTTCTCCGAAACTCGGATCGTCGGGAGTATAGAACAGCCGCTGCACGATCTCGGGCTCGGCATACTCGACGTCGGGAAGCGCGGCGAATGCATGCGCGACCTCAAGGGGACTGACAGCCGCGTCGAACTCGATGCGGTACATCCGCTGCAGCGCGATTTCCGATCCGTCGTCGCGGAAACGCGTGAAATGCATGGGGTACATCTGCGTCATCGAGCGGACACCGAAGCGAAGCAGCAACGGCTGCACGGACGCCATCGACACGCCGTGCTTGCTCAGCTGCCCTTCCCGTTCGCGGATGAATTTGACGATCACCGTGCCCGGAACAAGCTCGGCATCCGCGGGCAGCTGATCGAGCAGGCTGCCACGGAGCTGCGTCCCGGTTGAAGCGGATTTTCGTTTCGTACCGTCACCTGTACCATACATGTCGGTCAAGGGCAGTAACAGCATGACAGCCATCAAGAGGACAAGGCGCTTCATGGATGCTCCGAATACTGATGTCGAGGGAAACGGCAGGCGAGGATCTGCCACGCAGAGCGAATGCGGGTGCGTCGGAAGAAATATACAAAAAACCCCGGCGATTTGCCGGGGTTGTCTGTCCGAAATCCATCGCGCCGTCAGGCGGACGGCGCCGGGCGCGCGTCATTGCCAGGACACGAGTTCCTGCTGATCGCCGGGCACGGGAAACGAGCCGATTATGGGGACCGTCAACGTGCCGGTTTCCTGCTGCAGCTTGATCTGTCCCGAAGGATCATCCGAGAACCACAGGTGCACGGGAATGACGCTCTGGCTGCCGAGCAGATCGATCGTGACCGTGATGAGCACCTCCCAGGTGTAGATATCCTTGCCCGCAATCCGTATCACATCGCCTTTCCTGACGTAGGTTCCTTTCATCGTGATCGTGGCGTTGACCAGACCGAAGGGAATGAGGATGCCGCCCTGCGGAGTGATGTCCCACTCGCCTCCCGGTTCGAGGGGATTGCCCGAGGCGTCGTTGACCTTGATCAGGGGGGTCCAGAAGGGCTCGGGAAGAACCGGCGTTTCGGGCAGGAAACCCTGCTCGATCAGAGGCCGCGTGAATCGCCGGACGAGCTCGTTCGCGAGTCCGTACGCGAGCACGTTGTACTGCGCGTCCACGCGCGCGATCATCGTGTCGATGCGGCCCGTCGACGCATCGGTCGAGATCATGCGATACCAGTCCGACTCACCGCCCAGTGTTCCGCTGCCCTGTTCGAAACGGGAAGTATAATTGCGCCGCGTATTTTCATCCTTCACATTCCCCTCGCCGAGATCCCAGCGGTGGGAGGTGAAAGTGGCTCCGTTCGTGAACTGGAAACGAAACGCCCCCGCCACCTTCCGCTCGAAGGAGACGGTTGCGAGATTGCTGGCATTGCCGGCGGAATCATACGCTTTCGCGGTGATGGAGTTGACGCCGCCGGGCAGTGCGGAGATGTCGATGGTGGTCGTCCAGGGGGGCTGCGTCAGCGTCGCCGCGAGAGAGAGATCGGCGTTAAGCTTCAGCTCGATTTTCACCACCTTCTGATTGTCCGATGCATCGAGCACGACTTCCAGCTGATTGCCGGTGACCTGCTGATTGCTGGTGGGCTTGACGAATGCGACGAACGGCTTCTCCGTGTCGCCGGCCGGCGGCGTGACGCCTTCGTCGTCGTCGCAGGCGGCAAGGATCAGGACAGGCAGCAGCAAGAGCAGGAATCGGAACTTCATCATGAATACCTCCTCGGTATGATTGATCGATGGGAACGGAATGTTCTTCTGGAGACGGAAACCTGAACGGCAGCTGTGCGCGTCTTTCGAGAAATCAACGCAATATGATGAAACGCCGGCTCTGCACTTTCGTTCCCGCCTGCAGCGAGTAGAAATACACACCTGCCGGGAGGTTCGCGATGTCGAATGCGACAGCGTGCTCGCCGGCACCGAAGGCCGCGCGCAGCGGTGCGGCAATCTCGATCCCGGCGCTGTTGTGCACCTGCAGGATCACCGCCTCGCGCTGTGCCAGCGTGAAGGGCAGCATGACCGTCGTGCCCGACGCGGGATTCGGCCAGGCCGGATCGAGACGCATGCCCTCGGGATACGGCGTCGTGCCCTGCACCGCGAGCAGCGGATTCACATGCAGACGCTGCACGATGCCTGACTTGGAAACCGCCCAGCCGGTGAGCGTGTCGGCGAAGACCACATCCTGCACCGCGCCGGATGGCGACAGCGCCGTTCTCTTCCATGTGGCGCCGAGATCTGCGCTGATCCACGCGCCCTCATCTCCGGAAATCCACACGATGCCCGAGCCCGCGAAGGCCTGCACGTCGACGTTCCGGCTTCCGTTCATGGGATAGAAAGCCGCGCGCCAGTTTCGTCCGCCGTCGATGGACCGGCGCGCGATGCCGGTCACGTCGTCGACGCAGAAGCCGCGCTGCCGGTCCGCGAAGCTGATCGCGGCGACATTCTGTGCGGACACGTGGACCTCCGTCCAGCTGAGTCCGCCGTCCGTGGTGCGGAATATCGTGGCTTCCGCGGGATCCGATCCCGCGGTGTTGGACGAGGCGAACCAGCCGTGGTTCTCGTCGAAAAAGGTCAGCGTATTGTCGATCGGGAAGCGTGCGGCTAACTGCGTCCCGACTTTGTTCCATGTGACACCGCCGTCGCTCGTTGCGTACACATCGGCCTTGCGCTGCTGGAACGGATCCGGCGTGACCGTGATGCCGTGCATCTCGTCGTGGAAATACAGGTTGCCGTAGCGCTCGTTGACCGTGGAGAGCAATGTCAGCCAGCTTCCCCCGCCGTCCGTCGTTTTCAGGATTTTCCCGTCCCGCGTGCCGACGATCGCTCGATCGGAATCGAAGGCGTGGATGTCGAGCACCTGTGCGTTGGTACCGGGCAGCACATGATGGCTCCAGGAGATGCCGCCGTCGCTCGAGCGCGAGACCAGCGCGCTGTCGCGGCCCAGCCACAGCGCCGATGGCGGACCGAAGGCCATGACGTTCACCGCCGTGGAGAGCGGCAGCGGCTGAACGATCTCCCATTCGGCCATGGACGCATCGCGCAGTACCGGCGTGAATTGCTGCGTCGTCGCGCCGCTTGCGTTGCGCGCCTCGATGAGGAATGATTCGGCGGACGCGGCGGCCACCCAGCGCACGATGCCGAGCACGCTGTCGATGGTCGCGCCTTCAGGAGCCGCGAGAAGACGGAACCGTGCTTCGGGCATCGCATCCACGACCGGGGCGTAGACGAAGTGCTCGCCGGCAGTCAGCGTGTCGCGATCGGGAACAGTCGCGAAAACGGGAGCCTGCGCCGCGGGGAGTGTCCACTGGAGATCGAACATGCCCCGGCCGTGCGTGAACGCGCGCAGCGTGCCGGTCCGCGCACTGTAGGCGAAGCGCTGCACCGACACCGACGGCATGCCCGTGCCGAACCGCTGCCAGCTCGAACCCTCGTCCTCGGAGATGAATGTGCCCAGGTCCGTGCCGATGATGATTTCGCCGTCGAGTTCGATCAGATCGTTGACCGGGATGTCGGGGAGGTTCGCGTTGAGGCTCTGCCAGGTGTGGCCGGTGTCGAGACTCCGCCATACCTTGTCGACACCGTAGCGGCTGTATGTCGCGTAGAGCACGGCCGGACGGAAGCTCCGCACGGAGCTGCAGTAGGCCTGCGGGAGCTGGCCGGTTTCGACGCCGCGCCACTGCTCGCCGCCGTCGAGCGAAACCGCCACGCTGCCTCCCGCGCTTCCGGCGAGCACGACACGGCCGTCGTAGTCCGCCACGCGCAGCGAGGAAATGTAGTAGCAGCCGCCGGTGGCGGGCAGAAGGCAGCTGCTCTTCAGCGACCAGTTATCACCGCCGTTTGTGCTTTTGTACAGGCGGGAAGTGCCGAGGAACAGCACGTCGGGACTCCCCGGATCCATCGCGTAGTCGATGTAGAACAGCGCCCGGTCCAGTCCCATCCCGCGCTGGACCTTCGTCCATGTCGCGCCGAAATCGTCGGAGCGAAAGAGTTTCAGCGTCTCCCTCGTCGTGTACATGATCCGCGGGTTCGTCGGGTGGATGATGCCGTTGCCGCCGTCCCCGTACAGCACCAGTCCGAAGTCCGGCGCATCGGTGGACATCAGCGTTCCGTTGTCCTGCGTGCCGCCGAAGAGCACCGCGTCGCTCGAGGGATGCATGGCCCCGCCGATGAATTGCGTGATCGAGAGTCCGTAATCCCTTTTCTCCCACGCCGTGCCGTCGCCGCTGCCGACGAAGAAGCCGCCGTCGTTGCCGAGGTACACAACCGAGGGATCCTGCCGGTCGAAATCGATGGCGTGCTGGTCGACGTGCACGATGCCGCCGTAGCCCTGATCGGGCACGCGCGTCCAGCTCGCTCCGCCGTCGGCGCTGTACATCAGCCGCACGCCGCCTGCGTACACGATGTCCGGATTCCGCGGATGCACGCCCATGATGTTGTCGTACCAGCCTTGCGAGGCCATGTAATCGAAGGGCACGTCGAGCTTCGTCCACCGCGCGCCGCCGTCGGTGGTCTTGTACACACCGAGCAGAGGCGTCACGTCGTTGCCGGTGATGTCGGACACGCCGATGTACAGCACATCCGGAGACTCGTCGCAGATGCCGATGCTGGTGCGTCCCATCAGCGAATCGGGCATGCCGACGTCGAGCTGGAACCAGCTGTCGCCGCCGTCGGTGGTCTTGAACATGCCGTAGCGCTGCGCGGACCCGCCTTCGAAGACATTGCTCGAATGCGTGTACAGAATGGATGGATTCTTCGGATTGATGACGATGTCCGACATGCGTCCCGTGAGCACGAGCTGCCAGCTCGCGCCCGCATCGCGGCTGCGGTAGACGCCGATGCTGTCTGTGTTGCGCACGCCGTCGGGGATCGCGGCGTAGAGCACGGCGGTGTTCAGCGGATCGATCACCATGTCGCTGGCCCGCGCATAGGGAGGCAGTGTGCCCCGGCCGATCTCGAACCAGCTCGAGCCGCCGTCGGTGCTCTTGAACATGCCGCCGCCGTCGAAGGTGCGCTGCGCGTAGCTCGCCTCGCCCGTTCCGGCGTAAATCACGCTCGTGTCTACCGGATCGATCACGATCGCGCCCATGGCCTGCGTGGGCAGGTCGTCCGAAACCGCGTGCCAGTGCATCCCTGCATCGTAGCTGCGCCAGATGCCTCCGCCCGCGGCGCCGATGAAGACGGTCCGCGCGTTCTTCGGATTCGCCGCGACCGCGATGATGCGGCCGCCGATGTTGACCGGTCCGACATTCCTCCACTCCATGGCCTGCATGAGCTGTCCCTTGCCCGCGCCGGTGAAGAGCGGCAGCGCGGCCTGTGCCTCGCGCCAGGCGCGCACCCGCGCTCCCTCGGGTATGCTTCCTCCGGGATAGGTCACCCGGTCATGAAAATACCGGACCCGTGCATCCGGTTTCGAAAGCGCGGACCCGGCCGTCCCGTCCGTTGAGGCATCATGGTCGCGGCCGACAATCATCGGATCCGTCTGCGCGGCTGCTTCCACCGCGACGAGAAACAGGACGCCGGACAGAATGGCAACGTATCGCAGCATGGCTGTTTCCTCCTACCGGGCGATGACGAGGCGGCGGGTGACGGCCTGACCGCCACCGCGCAGGGTGATGAAATACACGCCGTTGGCGAAGCCCTCGGGCTGCCATGCGGTGAAGTGATCGCCTCCGTCGAGCCTGCGTTCGAGCAGGACGCGGAGTTCCTTGCCCTGGGCGTTGTACAGCGTCACCGTCACCTCTCCCGCGCGTGCGGTGCGGAACGGGATCATGACTCCGTCGACGCCGGCGTGCACGGGATTGGGCCAGAGTTCGCCGAGCGCCAGATCCTGCGTCGCCGCGGGCGGATGCACGTCCGTCAAAAAAGGATTGCCGATCTGTTTCTCCACGATACCCTGTTTGCTCACCGCCCATCCGTTCAGCGAGTCCGCGAAAGCAACGCCGAGCATGCTGCCCGCGGGAATGAGCGTCGTCCGGGTCCAGCTCGCGCCGTCGTCCCTGCTCACCCACGCGTACCGGTCGCTGAGCACCCAGACGGCGCGGCTCACCGGATCCGCATGCAGGCCGACGAGGCGTTCGCCGCTCATCGGGTAGAATGCGGCGCTCCACCGGGCGCCGCCGCTGACGGTGCGCCGGATGCGCTGCGTGACCTCGTCGACGAGCCAGCCCTTGAGCGGATCGAGGAAGGCGATGTCGGAGACGAAATCGATTTCGGCGCCTGCGGATTTTTCCTCCCACGAGGCGCCGCCGTCGGTGGTGCGGAACACGCTGGATTCCTTCTGCTCGTAGTAGTTCGAGGAGGCGAACCAGCCGTATTCCCCAATGAACTGGATCGTATTGTAGAGCGGGATGCGGGCGCGCAGCCGCAGGGTTCGCGTCCATGTCGCGCCGCCGTCGCCGGTGATGAAGACGTCGGCACTGTCGTTGGCTCCCTGGCTCACCGTGATGCCGCGGTTCTGATCCCAGAAATGCAGGTTGCCGAAGCGTGAATCGATGCCGTACAGCACGTCGCTCCAGGTCGCTCCCCCGTCGGTGGTCTTCCAGACATGTCCGCTGCCGGTGTTCATCAGCGACTGGGGACCGCCGGTGCCGACGAACGCATGATCCCTGTCGAAGGCGAAGACCGAGATCACCGACACCTCGGTGTCCGGCAGACGCATGTGCGTCCAGTTGTGACCGTCATCCTCGGAGCGGGATATCCACGCGGTGTCGCGCGCGAGCCAGATCGAGCGGTCCGCCGCGACGAATATATGATTGACCTGCGCGTTCATCCTGGAGGGCTGGACGATCTCCCATTCCGTCGACACCACATCGGCGGTGTGCAGCGTGAAGGTCTGTGTGCCGCTCCCGGCGGCGTTGGATGCCTCGATGGTGACTCGGGCGAGCAGATCGCTCGCGGTCCACCGCACGATACCGAGCACGGGATCGACGGTGGCGCCCTGGGGTCCGTCGACGAGCCGGAAGGTCGGCCGCGGCCATGCATGCACGACGGGCGCATAGACGAAGGGCTGGGACATGTGCAGCGTGGAGGTATCGGGACGCGAGACGAATGCCGGCGGCAGCTGCCCGGGTTCCTTCCACTGCAGGTCATAGTTGCCGCGTCCGTGCGTGATCGCGCGGAGGACGCCGGTTTCCTGCTGGTACAGCAGGCGCTGCACCGACACCGCCGGCATGCCGCTGCCGAGCCGCTGCCAGTTCACCCCGTCGTTGTCGCTGACGAAAGTGCCGAGATCGGTGCCGATCACGAGACGGCCGTCCAGCGCCGCGATGTCGTTCACCGGCACGTCGGGGAGATCGCCGGTGATGCTGATCCAGTTGCGTCCGTAATCGGTGGACTTCCACACCTTCGCGACGCCGTACGCGCTGAAGGTCGCGTACATCACGCCCGGCTCCCAGGTGCGGAACGCGGTGCAGGCGGCGCGGGGCAGCTGGCCGTTCGTCACCTGCCAGGTGCGTCCGGCATCGAAGGACACGCCGGTCTGCTCGGGCGAAGCGGCGAGGATGAGATTGTTGTCGTAGGGCGCGATGCTTACCGCCGTTATATAGTAGCAGGAACCGCTCACCGGAAATGCGCAGGTGTTGAGCTGTTCCCAGGTTTTTCCGCCGTTGGAGCTGCGATACATGCGGTAGGTGCCGAGATACAGGACATCCGGGTCTGTTTTATCCATCGCATAGGCGATGTAGAACAGCGATCCCTCGTTGGGCAGATTGCCCTGGGCCCAGATCCACGTGCGTCCGAAATCCTCCGAACGCCAGAGCTTGAGCCGCTCCTGCGTGGTGTAGATGACGTTCGGCTGCGAGGGATGGATGTAGCCGTGTCCCCCGTCGCCGTACAGCGAAAGTTCGAACGCGGGACCGCTGTCGGTGATCAGCGTGCCGTTGTCCTGCGTTCCGCCGAAAATAAACGCGTCGTTGCCGGGATACATGTCGCCGCCGATAAACTGCGTGATCGACAGTCCGATGTCGCGCTTCTCGAGCGACTTTCCCTGATCGGTGATGAGGTACAGCCCGCCGTCGTTGCCGACGTACACCCGGTCCGGATTCGAAGGATCGAACTCGATTTCATGCTGGTCCACATGCAGGATGCCGCCGGCGAGCTGGTCCGCGATGCGCTCCCAGGTCCGTCCGCCGTCGCCGGAACGGATCAGCTTCACACCGCCCGCATAGACGATGTCGGGATTGCCCGGATCCACGCCGACGATATTGTCGAACCAGCCCTGAGAAACCATGTAGTCGAAGGGAACCGTCAGCTTTTCCCATTGCGCTCCGCCGTCGGTGGTCTTGTACACGCCCATCAGCGGCGTGCGGCCGGCGCCGGTCACTTCCGAGACGCCGAGGTAGAGCACGTCGGGCTGCGAGGCGCAGATGCCGATGCCCGTGCGGCCGATGAGTGAATCCGCGACGCCGATGTCGAGCTGCGTCCAGGTGTCGCCTCCATCGACCGTCTTGAACACGCCGTAGCGCGGAGCGGTGTACGCGCCGATCACCTTGCTCGACACGGTGTAGAGGATGTCGGGGTTCAGCGGATTGATGACGATATCGGTCGTGCGCGCGGGCAGCACCTGCTGCCAGGTTTCGCCGCCGTCCTTCGACCGCCAGATGCCGTTGATCGTCTCGTCCGCGAGTCCGTAGGGGATCGCGGCGTAGAGAATTTCCGGCTGAAGCGGATTGATGGCCATGTCGGACATCCGCGCGTAGGGCAATGTGCCCGCGCCGACCTGCGTCCAGCTTTCACCGGAGTTGCTGCTCTTGAACAGTCCCGCGCCGGAGAAGGAATAACCTCCGAAGCTCGCGTCGCCTGTTCCCGCGTAGACGACGCTGGTGTCGATCGGATCGATCAGTATCGACCCCATCGACTGCGTCGGGAAATCATCCGACACCGAGGTCCAGGTCAGTCCGCCGTCCCAGGAGCGCCAGACGCCGCCATCGGCGGCGCCGACGAACATGGTGGCGGGATTCTTCGGATTGAGCGCAAGCGCGAATATGCGTCCGCCGATATTGTCGGGACCGACATTCTTCCACGCCAGATCGGCGGTGCCTTTTCCGAGCGGCGCATAGACCGGCATCCGCCGCATCTGCTCGAACGCGCGCGCCTGTGCTCCGGCCGGAGCGTCGACCGCCGGCCATGCCACGCGGCTGTGGAAGTACTCGTACCGCGCTTCGGCGTTACTCTTCATCCGTTGCCGCTGCTCGTCGCCCGGATGGTAGATGAAAGGATCCTGCGCGGCGGCGTGGAAGGAACAAGCGAAAACCAGAAGGCCTATGAACGATACTGTGCCAATGCGCATAGCGACCTCGTGCTCTGTCTGCGTGCTGAAATTCCGGGAAAGGAAATCGTGAATTGTGCCTAGCATGGAAAAACTACAATCGCCCGATGCGAATGTCAATGATTATCCCCATGCGTGCCTGTCGAATTGCGGAATGTCGGGGTGGAAGGGAATGCCGGCGTATACCCGGATGCACCGGCGGGAAGACGGAAGGGAAACCCGGAGCGGCGGGGAGCAGGCGTTCAACCGCGCGCCGGAATGCGCGCCGCCCTCCGGTTTGTCGTCGGACGGGCTAGCCTTCGGCTTCGTTCTCGACCGCGACCTGTCGCGTGTCGATG
>CAZWNO010000042.1:28177-30139 GCA_964635845.1 uncultured Chromatiales bacterium | reverse complement strand
ACTCCTGAAAATACTGTGTGGAGAGAAGTCGGTTATGACATTGTCTCGAGAAAATGTGTATCGAACACGCCTTCCCTGAAGGCGGAATTCTGCATGACGGTTCGGTGAAACGGCAGCGTCGTGCTGACGCCCTCGATGACGAATTCCTCGAGCGCCTGCGTCATGCGATCGATCGCCTCGGCGCGAGTTTGTCCATGCACGATCAGCTTCGCGATCATGGAGTCGTAATAGGTTGGAATGGAATAGCCCTGGTATGCATGCGAATCGACGCGGACGCCAAAGCCGCTCGGCTGATGCCAGGTCGTGATCGTGCCCGGCGAGGGTCGGAAATCCTTATCCGGATCTTCCGCGTTGATCCGGCACTCGATAGCATGACCGGAAGGAAGTGGAAATCCGCCGGGTGGAATTGTCTCTCCGGCAGCGACGCGGATCTGTTCGCGGATGAGATCGACACCCGTTACCTCCTCCGTCACGGGATGCTCGACCTGGATGCGTGTGTTCATTTCCATGAAATAGAAATTCTGCTCGCTGTCCAGAAGGAACTCCACGGTACCCGCACCCTCGTAGTTGATACTCTTTGCAGCTGCCACAGCCGCGTCGCCCATACGGAGGCGCAGGTCCGGTGAGACTGCGGGAGAAGGCGATTCCTCGATCAACTTCTGGTGACGGCGCTGTATCGAACAGTCGCGTTCGCCCAGGTGCGAGACGTTGCCGTGCTGATCCCCGATGACCTGAATTTCAACGTGCCGTGGGCGCTCGATGTACTTCTCAAGGTAGAGATCGCCGTTGCTGAACGCGGATTCCGCCTCGGTTTTCGCCATGCGGAACTGCTTCTCGAAATCGTCGCGGCCGCGTACGATCCGCATACCCTTTCCACCGCCGCCGGCGGAGGCTTTCAGAATGATAGGAAAGGCGATGTCACGGATGATTTCGAGCCCTTCATCCAGCGTTCGAACAAGGCCGTCACTCCCGGGCACGGTCGGGACACTGGATGTGCGCACGGTCTCCTTGGCGAGAGATTTGTTTCCCATCCTGTGTATCATCTCCGGCGTAGGGCCGATGAACTTGATGCCCGAGTCATGGCAGATTTCCGAGAATGAGGCGTTCTCCGCGAGGAACCCGTATCCGGGATGGATCGCATCCACTCCCGTGATTTCCGCCGCGGCCAGGATGCGGGGAATGTTGAGGTAACTCTCGCGTCCAAGCGGAGGACCGATGCATACGGCCTCGTCGGCGAAACGGACATGCAGTGAATTCTCGTCCGCCGTCGAGTAGACGGCGACCGTTTTGATGCCCATCACCCTGCAGGTCCGGATGACACGCAGTGCAATTTCTCCTCTGTTCGCGATCAGGATTTTTGAAAACACACAGTCTCCTTGGGAAGGAACATCGATATCCCTGCCGGTAGATCAGGAAGGATCGATGAGAAAGAGGGGCTGGTTGTACTCCACGGGCTGCCCGTTCTCTACGAGTATCCGGACGATGCGTCCGGAAGCATCGGACTCGATTTCGTTCATGATCTTCATCGCCTCGATGATGCACAGGGTCTGTCCCGTGCCGACGGCGTCGCCGACCTGCACGAACGGTGCGGAGTCGGGTGATGGGGCGCGATAGAACGTCCCCACGATGGGCGAACGGACCTCATGGTGTGATTCGATCGTCGAATCCGCTCCCGTCACGGCTGCAGCGGAAGCAGTCGGCGGCGCTGAAATGACCGGGGCTGGAACATGCTGCACGGCGGGTGCCTGCAACACCTGCGCCGCGGTGACCGCAAATGCGCGGGTGATCCGCAGGCGCTTCCCTTCCTCCTCTATCTCCAGTTCAGCAATCTGTGCATCGTTGACAAGCTTGATACATTTCCGGACGAACTGTAAATCCATGGAAGCTCCGCTATTTGACTGTGGCCGCAATTACTTGACGCGTTCGAGATACGCGCCGGTGCGTGTATCGATACGAAGTATC
>CAZWNO010000042.1:0-28167 GCA_964635845.1 uncultured Chromatiales bacterium | reverse complement strand
CTCGATAAAGAGAGGGACATTGACCGTCGCCCCCGTCTCCACCACGGCGCGTTTGCTCCCTCCCTGGGCAGTGTCGCCGCGTAGTCCTGGTTCCGTCTCCGTTACGAGCAGCTCAACGTTGATCGGAAGCTCACCGCTGATCGGTGTCTCGCCATCCATCAGAATTTCACAGATTTCACCTGCTTTGAGAAACTTGACCGAATCGCCAAACGCCGCACCCGAGACGTGGATCTGATCGTAGGTCTCCTGATCCATGAAGCAGAGGTATTCCCCTTCAGGGTACAGGTACTGGTATTTGCGTCTCTCGACGCGCACGATGTCGACGCTCTCCCCGGGACGGAACCGCTGTTCGAACGTCGAACCGCTGCGCATGTTGCGCAGCTTGGTCTGTACCATGGCGCCGCCCTTTCCGGGTTTGTGATGACGCCATTCGACGATCAGATGCAGGTCGCCATTGAAGCGGATGATCAATCCATTGCGAAAATCTGTTGTTGAACCCATACAGTTGGTAGTGTACCGTCTAAGTGAAAGGAAAATGAAACAAGAACTATAAGTTATGGAGGTTCGGAAATAAAGTCAAGCAGCCGATCCCGGAGTCGCACATCCCGAACGTCTTGATTCTGTGAATCTTACTCCGCATTTCTCAAGTAATGCTTCGAACCTTACTCCGCATTTCTCAAGTAATGCTTCGAACTTTACCCGGCAATTCTCAAGTAATGCTTCTGAATCGGGGGCTCTGCTTCCTGTTTCGTCAGGTGAAGGAATTGCGTATCTTTCAAGGTTATGAGAAGAGTGAAATTAGCCACGTTTTGTCGTCTGTCCGCCGCGATCCTGGCGGCTCTGCTCTTGCTTCCGTCGTGCGGACAGGAAGAGCGTGTGATTCCGAAAGAGGAAACCGGCGAACCGAACACGCTTCCTCCCGAGATGCTGCTGTACCGGGAGGCGCGCGATACTTTTCTGCGCTGGAGCGAGGCTTTCGGTCCGGAGCACGATGCAGACGGGGTGTACTCCCTGCTCAGCACCGCCAGCCGCCGCAGACTCCGGGACCAGGGTATCGGCAGCGCCGAAGCCTTCGCGTCCTGGTTCGAACAGCAATCCGACGAAGGAAAAGCTCCATTCGTGTACACTTTCTCACGATTTGATATTCTTGACATCGATCTGCAGGACAGCATCCGCGCGTTGATAACGGCCACGTTCCTCGTTCACCTCCCGGACCGCGTGTTCGAAACCGTGGGAACATTCATTCTCAA
This sequence comes from uncultured Chromatiales bacterium, assembly GCA_964635845.1. Lineage (GTDB taxonomy): Bacteria > Bacteroidota > Ignavibacteria > SZUA-365 > SZUA-365 > SZUA-365. The sequence goes on along the minus strand of CAZWNO010000042.1, from coordinate 26,917 downwards.
GAGAGAGCGGAACGGCTGGGTCATCCCCTTCGCCGAATCCGGCAATTTCGAATCGAGCTGGTGGCAGAAGGATAAGCAGTTTACAATGCGGCTGAGCGAGGAGGGGCTGTCCCGGATAACATCCGATTCGTTGTCACTCTCGGTGAAATTTCCCGTCACCTGGGATATTCTCAGTTCGCGCCGGACCGCCCTTCCGAACCACCCGGGCACGCTTCCGGGAATCGCACTGCAATACGTCGATCCTGCCGCCGCCACGACTCCCGTCGCGTTCGTCCGTGTCGCTGTATTACCGACACCTCTGCCTGATTCTCTGCGCGTACCGCCTGATTCCGCCGCACATGCTCCCCTCCGCTTCCTCCGGAGCGAGAAGGTGACGAGCGATAACGGGCTCGCCGTTCAGGGTGAACTCCGCTGGATCGCCGATCCTGCGAACGATCGCCTGCTGCTGTTTTATTCCGCCGTCGACGTTGCCCAAACCAGTTACGATAGTTTTGCCGAGACCTTCATGGCCATACGAAAATCCATGCTCACGACAACCGAGGTCATGCGCTGATGATCTGCCGCGCTTCGTTCCTGCTGCTTCTGCTCTTCAGTATCAGCGCGTGCGATTCCGATGCGTCGAATGGCCGCTTCCGCGCTCAATCATCCATGCGTGCGGATGCTCCTCGCGGCAGCGGCGCGATGGAACTTCCGGGCGCATCCCCGGACTCGATGAGAAATCCCGTCCTGAAGAAGACCCTGCGCGCAGAACTGGAAGCGCTGCGGAAGGACAACGCAGCGGGCTCGCGATCTTCGGATATCCAGACGCTCATTACCGAATTGAACAGCCTGTCCAGGGCGCTCGGGATTACTGCGAGGGCATTGGACCGCAACAGCATGTTCGCCACGGAGATACGAACCGAGCTGCGCAAGCTCGCGGAGACGGACCGGGAACGCCAGGACGAGGCAGGAAGGATCATGAACGGCATGTCGGGTGTGTACGGCATGTACGCCCTGCTCGCGAAGATGAAGTTCGTGGGAAACGCGGAGATGCAGACAGAGATTCAGAAGATTCATGACGGGACTGTCACGGCGCTGCGGCCGGACGCGCCGGCAGTCGATGCCGCCGCGGCGATCGCCGAGGCCTGCTACGCGCTTTCGACCATGATCATCAAGGACATTGACAGCGAGCAACGGTACGTGAAGGCCTTTGCACAGATAGACGAACAATATGAACGGGGGGTTCGCGTCGGAAAAAAACAGGAAGATCTCTTTATCAACGGCATGTTTCGAACATTCGAAGTGTCGCAGCTATGGCTTCTCTCGATCAATCCCAGGGCGGGACAGAGCATCTCGGAATTGAACGAGGGAGTATCGGCAGACAGCGGTGAGGCCACGAACGTCGGCATGCAGATGGGAATCGCCGTCAAGTACCTGTTCCTCATTTCATACCTGATCGCGCAGGACACCGTCAATCTCACCCTCTGAGCGTCCTCGCATGCCTTCATGGTCCGTGCATACTGTCTCCCTTCATGAACAGCCTGAACTCTGGGAAAGGCTCCTCGCCGTATCACGGGATGCGTCGGTGTTCAGCAGCCCGGCGTGGCTCACGGTCATGGCGCAGACGTTTCGGAAGCGCGCCCTGGGATTCGTCCTCGCCCGCGACGGTGAGCCGTTCGCAGGCATTCCTCTTCTTCTGCACCGGCGCGGACCTCTCCGGCTCGCGGCCCCGCTTCCTATCACCCTGTATGCCGGGCTCATCCGGTCCGAATCAGCTTCTCCTTTCCTCGATCCATTGCTGCGCACAGTCGAAAAACGCTTCCATTTCATCGCACTGAGCGCGAGGATGTCGGCAGAGGAGCGGAATCTCCTGGCATCCCGAGGGTGGCGATTGCGCCGGCAGCAGAGCATCAGGATTTCGCTGCAGAATCCTGAGGCGATCTGGAACGGATACTCTCAATCACTGCGTCGAAAGATCCGGCGCGCGGACGAGACGGAATTGCAGCTGGACACCGATCCTGCGGTAGAACTCATCGTCCGAATGTTCGAACAGAGTTATCTCCGCCACGGCACTCTCCCTCCCATCCCCGGCAAGACACTGGAAGACTGGCTTGTGGCTCTGCGGGGGCGAAATATCGTTCAGTGTTTCTCGGCCCGCCATCCCGATGGCCGCTGCGCGGCTGTCCGCGTCGTCATCAAAAGCGGCGACGTGCTCTATGATTGGCTTGCGGGAGCGGATCCCGCCATCGTGCCATCGGCTTCGCACTGGCTGGTTCATACGCTTCTCCAGCGTTTCTCGCAGGAGGGTTGTGTCGTGTTCGACTTCATGGGGGCGAACACGGCGGGCGTGACCGATTTCAAGCGCGGCTTCGGTGGTTCGATTCACGAATACTACGAGGCGGAATGGTACAGGCCGGCTATCCTGCGCCACATCGGTATGTTGCGCGGCAGACGCGTGCGCCTCGTGAGAGGATTCCGATGAAACAGATCCTGGCACTGCTTCTGATCTTGCCCGCACTGCTTCACGCCCAGGATATCCCTGCCGACAGCAACGCAGCCGCTCAACGCACCCTCACTATGGGAGCGAAAGGAGAATCCGCGCGAACGGACAGCCTGCCGCTGATCGCAGATTCAATTCGGGACGGCGTCCGAAGACAACCGGTACCGGCCGCCGAATGGTTCTGGTCGAAAGACTCCGTCCGCTTGATCGAATACCATCATCTTGGTGAGATTATCGAAGAACATCCTGCCATCATGCTGATGCATCTCGGGAACTACGGTCAACCGGCATGGCTGAGCCTGGCGGGCTCATCGCCGATGCAGTCCACTGTGACCACCGACGGACTCAGCGGCGACGATCTCATCTCTGCGCTGCCTGATCCATACCGATTCGCCACCGAGGACGCCGAGGCCTTCACACTGTTCCCCCAGTACCGGGCATTCTGGGACGGTGCCCCCGGTGATGCATGCGTCATGGATGTGCGGTTGAAGAACTGGGATGCTCCACGTCCGGTCACACGTCTGCGCCATACGGAATCCGCGAATGAATACCTCTTTACCGACGCGCTGTTCACGCTCAATCCTTCCGCGCAAAGCAACCTGCAGGCCACATTGACGCGGATGAGCATCGGCGGATCGAGCGGCAACAACGCCGCGCGCTTCGCCAACAACCGCTTCGAAAACTGGGACATCAGGCTCCGCTACCGTTACCAATTGAGCGAAGCGGTAAGCTTCTCGAGCCGTCTGCGCTACGACGAGTATGTCGCGACGCTCAACGGCGGAGTACGGGCAACGTTCGAGCCGATGACGGGAAATCCCTACAACTTCGAAGCGGAAGCAGTTTCCGACTTCTCCACGAATGCATTCGATCCCAAGGCCGCCGAACTGGTGAACGCAACGATGCAGGGCGAGCGGCAGCATTACGCGGCCGAGGCCGGTGTCCGGGTACAGTGGGACGCCGATTCGTCGCAGGTAACGCAGCTGCGCATCACCGTCGACTCCGATGTCCGGCGGTTCAGAGACAATCTCCTCGCCCTCTACCCCGGAAGTGATTTCAGCGAACCCACTCTGAACCTGACGGACCAATGGTCGCTGTATCAGGCGGTGCTCGATCACCGAACCGATTTGGAGTGGGCACAGCTCGAGCTTCAGGGACTCCTCGGCCGATACGGAGCATCCATGGGCGGTGAGGCACTCGACGACGCTGGGATCATCGCTCATGCGCGGGGAAAACTGGGCCTCCTGCTTGGTCCAGTCTCTCTTGCAGCCTACGGTCGACTGGATCATCGATTCGAAGCGAGCACCGTCTCATTCGGATTCGATGCCGAGGTTCCGCTCGGTCCGTTCACGTTCTGGGGCGGGACGTCTGCTTCTGCGCGTCCGCGTTCCCTGATGGAAACGCAGTACACCGGTTCTCGCGTGTCCATCACGGGCGACCGTACACCGAATCTGGACAAAGCCGTCATCGCGGAGGGTGGAATACGATTCGCAGGCGGCTGGCTCTCGGCCGATCTCAGGGGCTTCGTACGAAGTGAGACGCGATATCTCGACATGCGCGCGATCGCATACACCGACAGCATCCTCGGCCGGTACAGACTTGAAGTAATGGAATTCCCCGGTGGCATTACACGCGACTTCTACGGCGGAAGCGTCGATGCGCGCCTGACCGTCTGGCGCTTCCATCTCGACCAGCAGGCCGCGTTTCTCTCCACGAACGGAGGGATCACCGACCTTCTCGCGCCGCAGTTTTCCTACCGCGCGGAAATATCCTACCGTGGCGTGCTGATCGAGGGAACACTCGATCTCCGCGTCGGGACACGGTTTTCCTATTCCGGACGTTTTACTCCTTTGATCTATCACCCGGAAACCGGGCTGTTCCTCCGACAATCGGCTGACGATCCGGCGCTGCGCAGCTACACGGATATGCAACGCGTGGACCTCTTTCTTTTTGCGACCATAAAGCAGCGCGCTACGCTGCACGTCGTACTGCACAATATTCTTGATCAGCGGTACATCACGACCGGATTCTACCCCATGTTCGACACGGCTTTCAGGCTCGGTGTCGACTGGATCTTTTTTGATTGAGGATGGCTCATCGACGCGCTGATGCGCAGAGCATCACACGATATATATTAATATCACATTCAGCGTCCCCCGGACGCACAACCATTGGAGAAATGACGTGAAAGACATCCGGAAAAAATCCTTCGCAACACAGGCGGTACATGCCGGCATCGAGGAGAACGAGCACGGTGCGGTCGTGACGCCCATCTACCAGACCTCCACATTCAAATTCAAGAACGTGCAGCATGGCGCGAACCTCTTCTCCGGCGCCGAGGAAGGTTACATTTACACGCGAATGCGCAATCCGACCATCGAAGCAATGGAAAACGCAATTGCGATCCTCGAGGGTGGCGCACGAGCGCTGGGCTGCGGCAGCGGAATGGCCGCGATCCATACCGTATTCGCCGCCCTGCTTGAAGCCGGTGACCATGTGGTGTCGAGCGAATCCGTCTATGGTCCGACCAACACCTTGCTCAAAACGGTCATGCAGAGGTTCGGCGTGAAATCGACGTTCGTGGATTCTTCGAATCTCGAGGCGGTGCGACAGGCCTTGCGTCCGGAAACGAAGGTGCTCTACGTGGAGACACCCGGGAATCCCACGCTCGTCATGAGCGATATCGCGGCTCTGGCCGAGATCGCGAAAGCGAACGGTGCGTCGCTCGTCGTCGACAACACCTTCATGGGACCCGCGCTGCAGAGGCCTTTCGAACTGGGTGCCGATGTCGTGGTGCACAGCCTTACAAAATCCCTGAACGGTCATGCGGACGTCGTCGGCGGGATTATCGTGGTGAAGGATGAGGCGATGTATCCGCATTTCCGGAAAACGCTGAATCAGATCGGCGGTGTGATCGATCCCTTCAACTCGTTCCTCGTCCACCGCGGATTGAAAACGCTCGCCCTGCGCGTGCAACGCGCGAGCGAGAGCGCGATGAAGGTCGCGCAGTATCTCGAAGCGCATCCGAAAGTGGCATGGGTGCGGTATCCGGGCCTGCCCAGCCACCCCCAGTATGCGATAGGCCTCAAGCAGATGTCAGGTCACGGCGCGATGATCGCCTTCGAACTGGCCGGCGGTCTTGACGCAGGAATCACCCTCATGAATAACGTTCACCTCTGCCAGCTTGCCGTCAGTCTCGGCGGAGTCGAATCTCTGATTCAGCATCCGGCATCGATGACCCATGCCGGCATGGGAAAGGAACAGCGCGAACAGGCTGCTATCACGGATGGCCTGGTCCGGTTTTCCGTCGGAATCGAGGATGTGGACGAGATCATCGCAGACCTTGATCAGGCCCTTCAGCTGTGCCAGGATGCTTGACTCTGATCGTGCTTAATACTATTTTTCATGTTTGATTCGAAATCAACTGTCCTTTCACCAGTCTGCAGGAGTCATTACTTGATCGGTATCATTGTCCAGGAAAACGAACCCATCGATCGCGCCATCAAGCGTTTCAAGAAGAAATACGAACGTTCGGGTATTCTCAAGGAATTCAAGAAGCGGACATACTATACGAAACCTTCCATCAAGAAGCGCATGAAGAAGCAGAAGGCCGTCCGTCGCGCGAAGCGCACCTCCGAGGAATCCTGAAACGAACTGCGTTTTGGGAGGATTGAGGCGGTCACCCGCCCATCCAGAACATAAGACACTGTTCCCTTCACACCCGGTACTGGATGCGGTTTGGACTATCATTTCTACTACCACACCATGGCCGACGGCACAGTCAAGCAGGTCAACCCGTTCACGGGAGTTGAAGTCTGGTCTGTAGCGGGACGTGGGAACAAACCGCTGAGCGACACTCTCCGCAATCCAGACGCTCCTCCAATCGAACGGCAGGAGCCTGAGGCGTATTGTGCGTTTTGCCGCGGACGGTATTTCGAGACCACCCCGGAAAAGGCACGCGTGATTGCAGACGGCGAAGGGTATCGAAGCCTGCACCGCGTCCCCCCCACCGAGTACTACTCCACGACCCCGGTCTTCCGCAGACTTTCCAACCTGTTCGAAATTCTTTCGCTCGACTATTGGCGACAGAACTACAACTACAAGCTGTCCGCCCGGAATGCGAAATGGAAGGAGGAATACCTCTCGACCGGGGTCGGGCTGAAGCATGTAATGGACCTTATCGATTACAAGCTGCGAAGCGCCGGGAAGTCGGATGAGGAGATCGCGGCGGTCAGCGCCGATGAGAAGTTCCTCCTCGCGGACGCCTTCTTCGGCGGTGGGCACGAGATGATCATCGTGACACCGCACTACCAACGTGGAAACAGGAAACCGGATTCGTTATTCTCCACCGCTGACCTGACGGACGAGGAGCACAGCCAGTACTACGCCTTCATCATCGATGCCATGACCGACATCGCGGTCAACAATCGCTACGTCCGATCGATCAGCGTGTTCAAGAACTGGCTGCGACCGGCCGGAGCGACGTTCGACCACCTCCACACGCAGATCGTGGCCATCGACGAATGGGGAGAATCGATGGAGCGCCAGATCAAAATGGTGGTGCAGGACAAGAATGTCTACAACACCTATGGACCGAATTTCGCGGGGCACAACAATCTCGTATTCGCGGAAAACGATTACGCCCTGGCATTCATCGGCATCGGGCACCGCTACCCCACCGTGGAAGTGTTCTCCAAAAGCGTGCACGCCCGCCCGAACGATCACTCGGAACCCGAGGTTCGCGGAATGAGCGATCTCGTCCGTGCCGTGCATGCGGCGATCGGGGGTGAAATTTCCGTCAACGAGGAATGGCACCATACTCCCATGGACAGTGTGTTCAAGATTCCGTGGCATGTGTTCCTGAAGATGCGCGTCAATACGCCCGCCGGCTTTGAAGGCGGCACGAACATTTTCATCAATCCACTCACTCCCGTCGCACTCCGCGACAGGCTCGTGCCGCGGTTTTACGCGCTGCGCGAGACCGGATGCATCGCAGCCACCATCCGCATCGCCGAGGAATGCAAGCTTCCTCCGAATCCCCTCCAGTACTACAAGACGACCTGACGCGTGACCATCCTGGGCATCGAATCATCGTGCGACGAAACATCCGCCGCGGTAGTCCGCGATGGCGTCCTGCTTTCGAACGTCATTTCCTCGCAGTACTTCCATAGCGAGTACGGGGGCGTCGTTCCGGAACTGGCTTCCCGTGCGCATCTGCGCGCCGTGCTGCCCATCATCCGGCAGGCGCTGCGTGATGCCGGTCTCGGGCTTTCAGCGCTCGATGCGGTGGCAGCGACCCAGGGTCCCGGTCTGATCGGGTCGCTACTCGTAGGACTGAATACCGGCAAGGCGCTCGCGGTCAGTCTCGACATCCCCTTTTTCCCGATCCACCACATCGAGGCGCATCTCTTTTCCACCTTCCTCCAGGATCCACATCCCGGATTCCCGTTTCTCGGACTCGCCGTGTCAGGCGGTCATACCTTGCTCGTGCGCATCGACGGCCTTGACCAGTACCAGCTTCTCGGAGGGACGATTGACGATGCCGCGGGTGAAGCATTCGATAAAGTCGCCAAGATGCTCGGCCTCGGTTTCCCGGGAGGTCCCGCGATCGACGTACTCGCGACCCGCGGAAATCCCGACGCGTATCCATTCCCCCGTCCGCTCCTGGATACGGATGATTATCGATTCAGCTTTTCAGGCCTCAAGACCGCGGTGCTGTACCATCTGCGCCGGCGCGCGAAAGACGGTACACTCACGCTGAATGACGACGAGCGGAACGACATCTGCGCCAGCTTCCAGAGCGCGGTCGTCGACGTCCTTGCAGGCAAGGTGCTTCGCGCCGCGAGAGAACTCGGTATCCGCGACATCGCCGTCGTCGGCGGGGTTTCCGCGAACAGCGCGCTGCAGCGCCGTCTGCAGGATGAGTGCGCGCAGCACCAGCTCCGGGTTTTCATACCCGATCTGTTGTATTCAACCGATAACGCGGCCATGGTCGCGCGGCTCGCATCACTGAAAATCGATACGAATACCGCCGGAACGCTCCATGCGCCGGCTTTCGCACGTATCGGGGATACTTTGTTCGATGCGCATCCGTAATGCTGTTATCATATTCACGGCGTTGGCCGCCCTCTGCCTTGCCGGCAGCTTTTACCTCATCCGGACGCCCCGCTCACACGGGACCACGACCCCCGTGGAAATTCCGCCCGGAACGTCGCTCCAAGGAATCGCAGGAATTCTGGCGGAACAGGATATCATTTCGAACAGATATCTGTTCATCGCGGTGGCCAAATTGTCATCCAGAGGCGGACGGCTGCAGAGCGGATTGTACCTTTTTCCGAGGCATCTCTCGATGATGGATGTGCTGACCATCCTCTCCGACGGCAGCCATCAGGCATACAGGAACGTGACAATCCGGGAAGGCCTGACGCTGCACCGCCTGGCGCGGGAGATCGAGCGCGGAACCGGTTTCCCCGCCGATACCATCCTGAAACTCGCGCATGACAGGTCATTCATCGGGGAGCTGGGCCTGAACGTCGCCTCTCTCGAAGGCTATCTGCTGCCCGAGACCTACAGAATTCGTTACGACGAATCAGTCCGTGCCCTGCTCCGGCGTATGGCGCGCGCATGCGATGTGATTTTTGCGGGAGACGCGTTGGACCGCATGAAGGCTCTCGGCCGCAGCAGGCACGAGATTCTGACAATGGCCTCCCTCGTTGAAGGAGAGACCCGGCTGCCGGAGGAACGCTCCCGCGTGGCCGGTGTTTACTACAACCGGCTGCGTCGCGGGATGCTCCTGCAGGCCGATCCTTCGATTCAGTACATCATCCCGGACGGGCCGCGGCGTCTCCTGTATCGTGATCTGTCCATCAACAGCGCATACAATACCTACATGTATGCCGGACTCCCGCCGGGCCCGGTGAACCATCCGGGAAAGGCGTCGATACTCGCCGCACTATCACCGGAGTCGCATAATTTCCTGTATTTTGTCGCAGACGGCCGAGGCGGTCACACGTTCTCCCGAACCATCGAGGAACACAACCGCGCGGTCGCGGCATATCGCAAGTCACAGCGGAAATAGCATGCGCACTCACAGGACAAGGTTCGGATATTCCCTGCTGCAGGCGACGGTCCTGCTGCTCCTTCTTGAAGGCTGCGCTTCGCAGCGGCCACCAGAGGGCGGTCCGCCGGATACCGAAGCGCCATTCGTCGTGGAGACAATGCCGACGAACCGCACGGTGAATTTCACAGGGCAGGAAGTCCGCCTGCTGTTCAGCGAGCACATCCAGCGCCAGACCTTCCAGGAGGCAGTGCACATCTCGCCGCTTCCCGAAGTGCCGCCAACCTACGAGTGGTCTGGAAGAAGCGTCACGATCGTGTTTCCGTCGCCGCTGATCGCGGACCGGACATACGTCATCACGGTCGGCACGAAGGTCAAGGACCTGCGCGGTGGGAATGCGATGAAGGAGACGATGCATCTGGCGTTCTCCACCGGCGACAGTCTTGACAACGGCAGTTTCGATGGAACGGTGGCGACCGAACCGCTCGCTGGTGTAACTGTGTTCGCGTACCACCTGTCACCCCATCGCGCTGATACGCTGAATCCGGCGGAAGACAGACCAGATTATTCGGTACAGACCGGTGATGACGGTGTGTTTCGTTTCTTCCACCTCTCACCCGGAACCTATCGCGTCTACGCCGTACGGGACAAGAGCAACGACATGCGTTACAACGCGGAGAGCGATGAAATCGGCGTTGCCGATCACGACATCGTCATTCGGGACTCGATTTCCCACTCCCCTCCTCTGCGCTTCCACATGCATGTCGAGGACACGACACGCCCTTCGATACAGCGCGTGGAAGCCCTCTCCATGCGTGTTCTCCGCGCCAAGTTCAACGAGACCGTCTATCCGCAGCCGCTCCCGCTCGAACAGGTGATCGTGACCGATTCCACCAGCGGCGAACGCCTCCCGGTCATCTCCGCGGTGCCTGCGTTGAAGGACCGCTTCGCATGGGATCTCCTGCTTGCAGAATCCATGACCGAGGGCAGCTACCTGCTTCGCGTCGATTCGCTCGAGGACGGGGCGGGCAACCTGACGGATAGAAACGCTCATCCGATCCCTTTTTCCGGTTCGACGATTCCCGATACCGTCCGCCCGATGATCCTCGGCCGTATTCCGGATGCGAATGCACGGGGATTCGAACCCGACAGCATGTTCAGGATATCCTTCAACCGTCCCGTCGTCACGGGAGAAGCCCCCTTCTCCCTTCGGGACTCCAGCGGGACCGCCGTCGAACTCCGTGCGGTTTTCAGTTCTGCGACAGAGGTGATGATCGAGCATTCTCCGCTGCTCCCCGAGGCCGCATACTCCCTGTGCGTCGACATGAACCTGCTGCGCGACTCCCTCAGCCTGCGCACCGCCGGCGACAGCATTGAATGCATCCGCTTTACCACCGGCAAGCGGGATCAATACGGGACGGTGGCAGGCGAGGTTCGCAGTGACGATTCGACCGGAACGGTTATCGTTCGCATCCGCGATGTATCGAAGCAGCCGCGTCTGCGCACCATGCGCACGGATTCCACACGCAGCTTCCGTTTTGAGGGACTTCGCGAAGGCCAGTATCTGATGGACGCATTCATAGACCGGAACGGCAATAACCGCAACGATCCCGGCAAGCCGTTTCCACTGACCACACCCGAGCCCTACAGCGCCGTGCGCGATACGCTTCGTGTCCGCGCCCGCTGGGAAACAAACGGTGTGATCATTCCGCTGCAATCCCCGCACAGACCAGCGCCGCCTGCTCCCTGAAAGGAATATCCAGCCGTCTCCAACAGCGTGACATCTTCTGACAACTCTTGACCGCCTGCCGACAACTCGCACAGCCGGCTGCCGTAGATTAGCCTGTCAGATTTAACGAAATGCAGTCGAAAAGCCTACGGAGAAGTTGTCATGAAAGCCTCGCGCATCATCCTGTTGACCATGTTGTTCTTCGCGGGCATCTCGATGCTCCGCGCGCAGACACCCACGGTCACCGCATCACCGCAAGGTCCGGACCACGGAATACCCGCGCTGGGAAACACCCGTGTGGAAAAACTCGCCGAAGCCGAGGCGAATTACCTGAATGGCCTGAAGTCGGATAATCCCGGCCTTGTGGAATCGAGCCTGTACTATGTCCTTCAGCTGCGAATCGCATATCCCGACCGGAAATTCCCTAAACTGGAAAGCGCCGTCGACCTTCTCGTAGCCGAAGGCCCGACTGCAGGTATCCGGTACAAAGCATCCCTGGCCAGCACCGTTTTCGCGGCGCCGCGCCTTATCGATCCGACTCGTACCGCAATACTGACCGACAACAATGACTTCTTCGCATCCATCGCCGAGCAGCTGTCAAACAAGCTCCTGGTCAGCAAGCAGATAAATCGAAACCGAATTCCCGAAGAGTAATTGAATCGAAACAGAGGCGCCCGCAAACGCGGGCGCCATTCATTTCTTCCGCTCACGCACGACTCTGAAGACGGTATCCCGCACAATCCAGGCCTCCGGCACGTCTGCTTCACGCAATCGCTCGCGAAATTCCTCCGCCCCCGCCCTGTCGAGAAAATCTCCTGCGCGAACCTTGTAGTACGGGGCATCGTAGCCCATATCCAGCCGACCCGGATCCACCGCAAGCGAATCAAAACGCGAGCGAAACCGTGTCAGCGCCTGTTCGGCCTCGTCGAGCTGCGGTGTCGAATAGAGCTGCACGCGAAATCCCATGACCTTCTCGGTCCTTTCGATCCATTCCGGTGATGGATCGGCCACCGCGGCCCTCGCAGGAGTTCCCTCGCCACTGTGTTTGTCCGCCTCCCGGCGATACGCCGAAGGATCGAAGGCCTCCTCATGCTCACGGAGCGATTTCGTCCCGGTCCCGGGCACGGCTTTCTCTCCCGCCGTGCACGCCGCGACAGTGGCCAGGAGCATCGATGCAACGGAGCAATACACCATTTTGCTCGCGAACAACCGGGCCATCACGTGGGGGCTGACTCCGTGTTTCAGCGTGCGACCTCCACAGTGAACGCGTCCGGGTACCCGCGCGACTGCACATCCAGCTTGAATTCGGCCGCCTGCTCACGCGTCTGGAACGAGCCCATCGTGACCTTGTAATACCCTGTCACGGGATCGTAGCGTTTGTACACTGGCTGATTGAATTTCTGCTTGAGCTCATCGATAATCTGAAACGCGCCTGCCTCGCTCTTGTATGCTCCGAGCTGAACGCTCCACATCATCGTGCCCGTGCGCGGCGGTGATACTTGCGCCGGCGGGGCAGTATCAGGCAAGGTTTCCTGCCGCGAGGGTGGAGTCGATGCCGGTTCGCCCACAGTCTCGACTTCAGCGGACCTCACTGGTACAGGCTTCTCAACTGCCGGAACATCCTCGTCCTCGACGACCTCCAGCTTCACTGGTTCATCGGTCTCCGGGATGATGGCTTCCTCCTGGTCGACGCGCTGAAACGTTCCGCTTTCATCCGCGCTCTTCTGATCCGCATTGCTGATTTCGTCGCTGGAGCTGCATGCGGTCATCACCAGCACGAGAAACAGCAAGGGAAGGCATTTCGCAAATTGTCCTATCGACATGATTTCCTCCGGTCATTCATCAAAGACGAATAATTTCAATACTCGAACTCGTTCCGAGTCGCGTCGCTCCCGCTTCAAGCAGATCGAGTGCGAATTCGCGGCTGCGTATCCCTCCGCTCGCCTTCACCCCCGCACGCTCCCCGACGATGCGTCGCATCAGTGTCACCGATTCGAGGGTCGCACCGCCGATGCTGAATCCGGTCGAGGTTTTCACAAAATCCGCTCCGCACTCCAAGGCGATACGGCAAGCCGTGGCGATCTCCTCCGCCGTCAGCAGGCAGGTTTCCAGGATCACTTTCAGGATGTTCGATTCATCCGCCCCCTTGACGACCGCGCAGACGGAGGCGATATCGTGCTCGACATAGGCCGCGTCTCCCTGTTTCAGGCGGCCGACATGCAGGACCATGTCCAATTCCACCGCTCCGTCATGAAGGGCCATCTCGGCTTCGTGGAGCTTGGTCTCGGTACGATTGCAACCCAGTGGGAATCCGATCACGGTACAGACGCGCGAGTCGCTGTCGTGCAGGACATTGCTGCAGAGGCGGATCCAGCTCGGGTTGACGCATACGGAAGCGAAGCGGTAGGTCCTTGCCTCGTCACAGAGGCGCAGGATATCCGGTTCGCCAGCGTCCGGCTTCAGCAGCGTATGATCGATTCTGGCCGCGAGCGACTTGTCGAAAGGCTGTAGGCTCATATTTCCATATCCCGGCTGCTGGCAGGTCTATCGTTCGTCATATGCCGAAGCGCAGTGCTACGGAAGTACGGAGCGTCGGAATGATCCAGTCGGGATTGCTGTCCACGACCGATGTCAGGGGAAAATCGATCTGAACCTCCGGCGCCAGGGATACTCCCCGGCCAAGCGGCAGGTCGTATCCCACACCGAGAACCAGTCCCGCTCGTAGCAGTATCTCTTCGTTCTCGTCCAGCTGCTCGTCCCTGAAGAGCGAGGCGCTGCTCCCTGAGCCGGGATAGACATATCCCGGTGTGACGATGAATTCTTCATCACGGATCGTTCCGTCCATGAAAAATCCCGCGCCGGCACCCGCGACGAAGTACAAACCCTTTGGGCCAGACAGCCAGAGCAGCATGAAGGAACTGCCGAAGTACTGGAGACTCACTTCCGCGCGGCGCTGGAGGGAGATGGCCGCGGGAGCGCCGTCGTCACCGAATGTGCTTCCACTGAAATCTTTTAAATAGACAGTAGAATGATCTTCATATAAGCCCTGCAAACGCAATGCAATTGAACGGCTTATCATGATATCAAAATGCAGTCCCGCGTGATATCCGATATCGTTGCCGCCATCGAATCTGCAGTCGCATTCCGCCTTCGGACCGTCGATACCGAAGTTGAAACTCGGGCCGGCCACAATGCCGACTGCCACCGCACCCGGATAGGTCTGCCGGAAACCGTGAGAATTCCTCAGACGCTGGGACAGTGCCGGATTCGAAACTAGCGCGACGAGGAGAGCGAGCATCGCGGCGCGGCGGAATGGTAGGATGGCGGTCAGGGTCATGAATTTGCCGGAGGTTGGTATGATCAGATTGCGAACCGGAGATACACGTTGCATTGCCAGGCAGCGATTTTCCAGGTGCTGAACGACGACGTAATAGGTGTCAGTGGGATGGACATCGACAGTTCCGGTGCGATCGCGAGTCTCTCGTGCAAAGGAATGATGTAGCCCAGACGCGCTGCCAGCCCGAGTCGAAAGGAAGCCGCATCCGGGTAGTATTCATCAAGTGCGCCATCCATGAACGTTTGTTCGGTGCTGCCGTTGGTATCGTAAGTCAGTCCCGGTGTCCGTATGCTTTCAGTTTCCTCGATATTGTCGGCGATGATCCAGCCAAACTCCGGACCCGCCGCAAGATACAGTCCCTGCGGCGGCAGATCCCATTTCACGGCCAGGCCAAGCTCGATCATCGGAAGGGTCAGGTTCGTTTCGAGATCGAAATCCACCCAGGTGAAATCTCCGCTTCCGGATGAGGGAAGGTACTCGAGACGCCGCTCGCCCTTCTCGTATGAAGGATGGAACATGCGGTATCCGAGCGTGGCGAACAGGCTGAGATCGCGGGTCAGCGGGTAATCGACGAATCCGCCCAGCTGCAGGCCGATCCCGTTTCCGCTTCCGTATTCACATTGGCAGAGCGTCTGGAACGAGCCCTGGCTGATCGCCCAGCCCGCACCGGCGAAGGGCCCGACGTGCATGCTCCAGGGAACAGGACGAAGAATATCGTCTTCCCCTCCCGCCGGAGCACCCGCGTAGAGATGGAGCGGAAAGCAGAGAATACAGAGTATCAGGATGCTCTTTCGCATGGATTCCGTCAGGAGAATGGAACAGCTGGCATATTACAACCGTCGCGAGAAAGATACAACCGGGAGATACGCCGGACGGATCCACGGCAATGGGAGAGACTGCGGTCTGGGCGGATCAACCGGCACCGCGGTCAGATCCGTACGAGCGCCGATGCCTCCACCCACCCGATTTTCCCGTCGGCGAGACGGATGCGATAATAGCCATCCCTCTCGCCCAGTATCTCAACCTTCAGGCCTTCGTGGAGTATGAAGCTCTCCACCCCCGTCGCGTCCGGAGCACTGCGGACGGCAATCTCCGTCGGGATGACAACGGCGTTTCGCCGGGCCGCGAGTTCTTCCGTGCGGAGGACGTACAGCGACAGGGCTGTTATGAAGCATGCGAGGAACAGCACACCGGCGGCCAGGGCGAAGCGACGAAGCAGCACCTGGCGATACCCGAAGAACACGAACGCAGCCGCTGCGAGGAAGCAGAGAAAAATGACCGACCAGGTGAAGAACACCCCGGGATGATGAGCCTGCCGCAGATCGTTCCACCACTGAACGAAGAACAGGAGGGGTATAGGCTCCACCCTGTCCCTCAAACGCGCGCGCACGACGTTCAGGTTGTGCAGCACATCTCCGTTTCCGGGCTCCAGCCGCAAGGCGCGCTCATAATAGACTACGCTCACTCCCAGATCGCCATTCTTGTAGGCCGTATTGCCAAGGTTGTAGTAGAGGTCGAAATCGACATAGCCCTCGTCAACCAGCTTCTGGAATATCCGCATCGCCCCGCCGTAATCGGCGTTTTTGTAGAGAGCCACTGCCTCACGGTACTGATCGTCCGTGGAGGACGCTTTTGCGAATGCGTGACTCCCCGGCAGCAGCAGCATGCACAGTAAAAGCCGATGCAGGGCGCTCATGAATTCTCCTTCATCGCCTGTTCCGTCTGAATGATCGCCTCTCTCGCCTGCTCGTACAGCGCATGCATTTCATCGGTGCTCGCGCGCGAAGGCGAGAAACGCGCGTACTCCACGGCCTCGAGCGCCCGCCGCATGCGATCGACCAGCGCGTCGTCCGCCATCCGGAAGTCCATCTGCTCGACCACTGCATCAATCGAGGTCAGGGAGGTCGGCATGCCGAGCTTGTCCTGCACGTACCCCCACAGCGCGCGGGCGATTTCGAGATAGTAGGCATCGATGTTCCCCGAATTCAGGAACTTCCTCGAAGCGCTCAATCGGCGCTCCGCCACGCGTGTCGCCCTGCGCCTCTTCATGCCTGCGACGTCGCTGTGCAGGCGATCGTGCCGCCCCTTCCACATCAGAGCGCCCGTGAACATGAGGACGGGCAGCAGGTACAGGAGGATCATGGTGAGCGGACGGATGCCCGAATCACCTCCCTTCCGCAGCGCCGGAACACTCTCCCGGATGCCGTGAACGTCCATGGAGAGGTAGTCGACGTATTTCTGCGTCAGGTCCCCGGCGTTCCGGCGCGCGTCGCCCTCGGCGATATCGAGAGGAAAGGACTGCGACTCGATCGTCACGTATTTTTTCTTCTGCAGATCGAAATAGGAAAACACGACCGGCGGGATGGTCACCTTCCCCGCATACCGCGGAACGAGAAGGTACTCGAAGCCCTTGCTGCCGCCGAGTGTGCCGTCGACAGGCTGTGCCTCTTCGGTGATGGTCGGATCATAATGGTCCACACCGGAGGGGAAAGTCACTGCCGGCTCGTCGAGCAGACGAATATTCCCTCTCCCGGAGAGCACCACCTTGAGCGTCGCCGTCTCATTCGCCTTCAAGGAATTGCGGTCGAGCGACACGCGCATGTCATATGAACCGACGACTCCGGTAAATCCCTTCGGCTTCCCAACCTCCGGAAGGGGAAGCACGGTGACGTTCACTTTCTGCGTCAGCAGGGTTTTCTTGACCTGGTCGTAGCTGTCGAAGAGCGGATCGCTGAAGAATCGGTCGAATGCGTCGCTCCCCGTCCTGCGGCGCTTGCGCACGCGAACGGTCGTGCCGATCTCGAACGGTTCGATCGTCAGCTTGCCCGACTGTGTCGGGAAATACAGGACCTTTCGCAGCATGAAGACCTCATACTGCCTGCCGTTGTACACCTCGATCCTCGGCTGCAGCTGCGTCGGCGCTTCGATATCCTCAGACCAGAAGCCGACCATTCTCGGCAGCTTGATCGGATTGTCGAGCTGGAAGGAAACACGTGAGTAGAGCTTGTATGTCACGGTGAGCGGTTCGCCGAGATATACCTGCGTCCTGCTCGGGAAGGCGCGGATGAACAGATTGTCGCCCAGGTCAACCTCGGGAGCGCTTTCCTGCTGCTTTCCGCCGGTATTGGGCACGGCACGCGTCACCTTCACGCTGACCGTATTCGTGGTCATTGTCTTGCCGTCGTAGGTGATGGTGGCGGACGGCACGGTGAACGTTCCGGTATTCCGTGGCTGCACTACATAGGTCCATGAAATGCTGGTCGAAACGCGTCCGTTGATGATCTGCATCTGCTGCGAGGTCGATGGTCCCGCCAGTGTCATGAAGCTGCGATTGAGATCCGGAGCCCGGAAATCGCGGTACTGCTTCAGGCTTCCGCCTGAAAGCGTATAGGTCACCTGAAACTGCTGTCCGAGGGCCAGCTCGGTGCGGTCGACGCTGCAGAAGAATTGTGCATCCTGACCGGACAGCAACTGTGCGGACAGAAGGAGCAACGATGTGAAAAGAAACCCTCGCCAGATCATGACGCCTTACCAGTCCTTCTCGACAGTGACGCGGCTGCTCTGCTGCTGTCGTTTCTTCTTCTGCAAGTCCTTCTCATCCCGCTGAAGCGCGCGCAGGATCTGTTCCGCCTGCTGCTTCGACATGTTCTGCTGCTTCTCCGGTTTCGGCTGCTGCTGCTCGTTCTTCTTCGCCTGTTCCTTCTGCTCGTTGTCCTTCTGATTCTGTTTCTGCTGCTGCTGCTGATCCTGCTTGTCCTTCTTCTCCTGTTCCTCCTGCTTGTTCTTCTCCTGCTTCTGCTGGTCCTTGTTCTTGTCCTGCTGCTTCTGATCCTTCTTCTGATCCTTGTTCTGGTTCTGCTGCTGCTTCTGCAGGTCTTCGAGCTTTTTCCGTGCGTACGTGAGATTGTAGCGCGCGTCCTGATCCTTCGGATCGAGCTTCAGGGCCTTCTTGTACATCTCGATCGCCTGCTTATAGCCCTCCATCTGAAGATTGCCCGCCTGCTCCCCGGCGGCCTGCTGCAAGGCTGGATTGTCCATACCCTTCTCCGCGGCGTTCAGGAAGGTATTCCCCGCATTGTACAGGGTCCGCGCCAGCGTTTCCTTGTCCCTGACGCGGAGCCCGGCTTTCTCATATTGCTCGAGAGCGGCCTTGATATCGTCGCTCCGGTAGGCTGCGTTTCCCGCGTTGAAATAGCTTTCCGGCCGGTCGGGTTCCACCGACGCAGCTTTCCTGTAACTGTCGCGCGCCTTGTCGTATTGCTTCTGCTCGTACTGATCGTTGCCTTCATTGACCGTGCCGCGGTAGGACTGCGCCTGAGCGGCGGTGCCCGAGAGCAGCAGTACGGCAGCCAGCGTGATCATCTGCCTCATGTCAAACCGTCCTTCGTTCATCATTCGCGGCGAAGATCGAAAAACGCGCGAGGAAGCGGTTGCGCGTCTCCGAGAGGAAGAGTTCGGAGATCAGGAGAATGAGACCGAGAAATACGAGATACTGGAAGCGGTCCTCATAATCCGTGAACTGCTTCGTGCCGAATTCCTTTTTCTCCATCCTTTCGATCTGCTCGAACACCGTCGCAAGATTGTCGCGGCCGCTGATCGCCTGCGTGAACGTGCCGCCCGTAGCCGCGGCGATCTTCTTGAGCGTTTCGGAATCGAGGCGCGAGAGCAGCAGCGATCCGTCGTTGTCCTTCTTGTAGCCCGCCTGTTCGTCGCCCGTGCGCAGCGGAATCGGCGCTCCCTCGAGGGATCCCATTCCGATGGTGTGGATGACGATGCCCTCGTTCGCGGCTTCGGAGGCGGCTGCAACAGGGTCGTCTTCGTGGTTTTCTCCGTCCGTGATGATCACGAGCGCCTTGTATTTCCCTTCATCCTTCTTGAACGATTCACGGGCGAGATCGATGGCCGAGCCGATCGCGGTTCCGGGTGTCGGTGCCATGCCGGCATCGATCACATCGGCGAGCATGAGCGCCGCGCTGTAGTCCGCGGTCAGCGGAAGCTGCGTGTAGGCGTCACCGGAGAACACGATGATGCCGATGCGGTCGCCCTTCAGGTTGTTGATCAGGTTCTGCAGTTCCTTGCGCGCCGCGCTGATGCGGTTCGGCTGGATGTCCTCGGCGCGCATGCTCGCGGAGACGTCGATCGCCACACAGAGATCGATGCCGCTGCGTGTCACTTCCTCGAACTTCGTGCCGATGAGCGGATTCGCGAACGCGGTGATCAGCACCGCGATGGCGAGGAGCAGGATCCCGCCGCGGAGCCAGTACTTCACGCGGCTGCGCCTGTCGATGAGCGCCAGCACACTGCGATGGTCTCCGTACGCGCGGATGCTGCGATTCTTCAGATACCAGGCGAACCACAGGGCTGCGGCTATCGCGGGCAGGATCAGCAGGTAGGTGAAGTATTCCGGATGGGCGAATTTTATCATACTGCGTTTATTCCGACCTGTCAGGGAATTTTTCTGAAGACAAACGACGTGAGCGCAAATTCCAGCAGCAGCAGCGCCAGCGCGGCGAGCACGTAATCGTAGAAGAGTTCCGTGTACCGGTGGAATTCGGTCACCTCGATCTTGGTCCGCTCGAGCTTGTCGATCTCCTCGTAGATCTCCTTGAGCCGCCGGTTGCCCGTGGCCCGGAAATACTTGCCATCGGTGATCTGCGCGACCTGCGTGAGCATCTCCTCGTCGATCTCGACCGGGACCGGCTGGTACTGGATGCCGAACGGCGTCTTGAACGGATAGGGCGCCGTGCCGCGCGTTCCCACGCCGATCGTGTAGATCCGGATTCCGAAAGTCTGGGCGATATCTGCGGCGGTCGCCGGATCGATGGAACCCATGTTGTTGACACCGTCGGTCAGCAGGATCATCACCTTGCTCTTGGACTTGCTATCCTTCATCCGGTTGACGGCGTTCGCGATGCCTTCTCCGATCGCGGTGCCGTCCTGCAGATACCCTGTCTCCACTTTCCTCAACAGATCGACCAGTACGCTGTAATCCGTGGTCAGCGGACACTGGGTAAAGCTTTCCCCGGCAAAGATCACGAGACCAATGCGGTCGCTGACACGCGCGAGGATGAAGTCCTCACCGACCTTCTTCGCGGCCTCGAGCCGGTTGGGCCGGAAATCCTCTGCGAGCATCGAACCTGAAATATCGAGCACGATCGTGATGTCGATGCCCTCGCGGTAGACTTTCTCTCCGCGCGCCGAAGACTGCGGACGCGCGAAGGCGACGATCAGGAGTCCGAGCGCGAGCATGCGCAGCACAAAGGGGATATGCCGCAGCCGCACGCGCATCCCGGTCGGCAGGTCCGACAGCGGCGCGAGCGATGAGTGACGCAGCGATGCGGACAGGCGGTTCTGACGCCAGATGTACCAGGCCGTGAGCAGAGGCAGCAGCAGGAGCAGCCAGAGAAATGCGGGATTGGCGAATTGTGTGATCTGCTCGAACATCACGGCTGCCCTCCTGTCTCCACACCGCCGGAAACCGAAGGTGCATGTACAGTCTCGCCGATGTCCGATGACCTCGTCGTCTCGACGAATTGTGTTGCGACAGACATCGCGTCCTCGTGCTGCATGGACGAGGGCACGTACTTCGCGAATTTCGTCAGGTCCGCAGTGCGGAGAACCTGCTCGACGCGCTCGACGAGCAGCGGTGTGAGTCCCAGCAGCGAGACGCCGGGCATGATTTCCGAGGTCGGCTGCTCCATCGCGGGAAGGCGGAAGCGCCGCTCGATGTAGTTGCGGAGGATGTCGGTCACCTGCGACTGATACGCCTTGAATTCACCGGCCTGCCAGAGTTTCTTCTCGCGCAGTGCGGCGAGCGCCTGCAGGGCTTCCACATGCGGCGGAATCTCCGGCACTGCCTCCGGCGGCGCCGCCGCGGGCAAGGCCTTCCGACGCTGATAGAAACGATACGCGTACCAGCCCATCAGGCACAGCAGGAGCGCGATCGCAACGTACAGGAGGTAATCCCAGATCGACAGCGGGATGTGGAGAACGTCCTTGATGTCCTTGAATGTCTGCGAGGTGTCGAGCGCGATTGTCGTCATCTCGAGAACGATCCGCGGACTGAACGATTCGTAGGTCGCCGTATCGCCCGGCCTGGTATACTGCACGCGGACGCGCAGCGCGATGCTGCCGGTGTCGAACACCGTGGCAACGACATCCTGGCGATACTGCCGCCGGCCTCCGCGCGTCACACTTTCCGCCTCCGAGGCGGAGACGAACTCGCCGTTTTCGAAATCGTCGTCCGTCGCGGGCAGGCGCAGCCTGTACTTCTCCGGAGCGTCCACCGTAAGGCGCAGCGTGATCCACTCGCCGATCTGGAAGCGGTTGGAATCGACCTTCGCGGAGACACGGACTTCCTGCGCCTGCATTCCCGCACCGAGCGCAGCGAAGAGCAATAGAGCCCAGAGGATTCTTTTCATCAGTAGCGCCTCTCCCTCATGCGGAAAAACTCGACCAGCGGTTGAATATACCCCTTCTGCACGTCGATGTCGACCGTATCGACATTCGACATGAGGAAGCGGCGTCCGCGTTCCGCCTTGCGCCTTTCCCATTGCTGGGCGTACGCGGAGCGCACTGCCGCGCGCGAGGTGTCGATCCAGCGCTCCGCGCCGGTCTCCGCATCCTGCAGCTTTACGAGTCCCACATCCGGAAGCTGCTGCTCGCGGGGATCCGACAGTTCCACCGCGATCAGGTCATGCTTCCGCGCGACGATCTTCAGCGGGCGCTCATACCCGTCATCCATGAAATCCGAAACGAGAAATGCGATGGAGCGTTTTTTCGTCACGTGATTGAAGTATTCGAGCGCGGCCCGGATGTCGGTGCCGCTTCCCTCCGGCTCGAAGGCGATGATGTCGCGGATGATGCGAAGGATGTGCGACCGCCCTTTTTTCGGAGGAATGAATTTCTCGATGCGGTCGGTGAAGATGATCATGCCGACTTTGTCGTTGTTCCTGATCGCGCTGAAGGCGAGCACCGCGCAGAGCTCCGCGGCGATGTCTCGCTTGAACTGCGGCGAAGTCCCGAAATCCTGCGAACCGCTCATGTCGACGAGGAGCATCACGGTCAGCTCGCGCTCCTCTTCGAACACCTTCACGAACGGACGATTGAATCGCGCCGAGACGTTCCAGTCGATCGTGCGGACGTCGTCGCCGAACTGGTACTCGCGCACCTCGGAAAACTCCATTCCGCGTCCCTTGAACACGGAATGGTACTCGCCCGAGAACAGCTGATTGACGAGGCCCCGCGTGCGGATCTCGATCTGGCGGACATTCTTCAGTATCTGTTTTGTATCCATTCGATCTGCTACGGCACCTCGACGGTGTCGAGGATTTCCTGGATGATCATTTCCGAATTCATCTCCTCCGCTTCCGCTTCGTAGGTCACGGCGACGCGGTGCCGGAGCACGTCGAAACAGATCGCCCGGATGTCTTCTGGAATCACGTACCCGCGCCGCTGGATGAAGGCGTGCGCCTTGCCGGCGATGGCGAGATAGATGCTCGCACGGGGAGAACCGCCGTACGCGATATAGCTGCCGAGCCGCTCGAGCCTGAAGTCCTTCGGGCGCCGCGTGGCCTCGACGATGTCGAGGATATACCGTTCGATTTTCTCGTCCATGTACACCATGTGCAGAGCCTGACGCGCATGCAGGACATCCTCCGCCGAAACCACCGGATTCGGCGCGGGGATCTCCTGCGCGATCTGCTGGCGCATGATCAACAGTTCCTCTTCGCGCGAGGGATAATCGATCTTGATCTTGAGCATGAAACGGTCGACCTGGGCTTCCGGCAGAGGGTACGTCCCTTCCTGTTCGATCGGATTCTGCGTGGCCATGACGAGGAACGGACGCGGAAGCGGATAAGTGTGTTCGCCGATGGTGACCTGGCGTTCCTGCATGGCTTCGAGCAGGGCGCTCTGCACCTTTGCCGGCGAACGGTTGATCTCATCCGCGAGAATGAAATTGGCGAAGACCGGCCCCTGCTTGGTCTGGAACTCCCCGGTCTTCTGATTGTAAATCATCGTTCCGACGAGATCGGCGGGCAGCAGATCCGGAGTGAACTGGATGCGATGGAAGCTCGCCCTCATCGCCGCGGCGAGCGTCTTGATGGCCGTGGTTTTCGCCAGCCCCGGCACACCCTCGAGCAGGATGTGTCCATCCCCGAGCAGACCGATCAGCAGGCGCTCGACCATGCCTTTCTGTCCGATGATGACCTTCCCGATCTCCATTTTCAGGGCGTCGACAAATGCGCTTTCCTGCTGGATGCGTTCGTTGATTTCCTGGATATTGACTTGCATTGGCACTCCGCTGCTCCACGTGATGATAGTCCTCATTGAATGCGGATGCGCGATCGCACGACGGCCGATCACGAATCCCTGCGAAAAAATGTATCATGGAAAAATACGCACGCCGGGGAATTGCGCGCAAACCCAAACGATCGCCCCTCTTTTACTTCTTGCGCAAGGGCTGGGCGATGTACTTGGCGTACCCGTATTTGAACTTGGACGGAACGGAGGCGAGCGAGAGCAGATTCGTCGGAAACGCGAATGATGGTTCGAAGTAGCAGTTGATCGTGCAGCCTTCGCAGAACGCATGGCGTCCTTCGTTCCTGCGATGCCAGCGCACGCGCTCCGACCGCCAGGTTTTCACCAGGCTCTCGCCCACGGGCAGCTTCTCGAAATGGAGATGATAGCACGGGAGCAGGATCTCGTTGTCTGGAGAAACGACGATCACGCGAGAGACGGCCTTGCACAGCGGATCGTCGATGCTGTTTCCCCCGCGGCGGCGCAGGGTGATGAACGAAGGATTCAGGTAGACCATCGGCCTGCGAGCGAATTCCTCGGTGAATGCCATGGCCTCCTCGTCCAATCCCTCCTCGCGAAAGTAGCGGAAGACGGGATTCAGCAGCAGCAGCAATCCCTGCTGCCGCGCCATCTCGTACACCCCTTCCATCTGCCGGTAGTTGTCATCGGTGATCGTGAACAGCAGGTCCGGCTTCTCTCCGAGACGCTTCGCTATCGCGATGCTCTCGATGACATGATCGTAACAGGGTATGCCGCGCATCGCATCGTGCTGCGCGGCGTCCGCACTGTCGAGCGAGAAATGCAGGAGGTCGATCCGGCCAGCAAGTTCCGCGGCTTTTTTCGGATAGAGAAGTCCGTTGGTCGTGACGCTCGTCCGCATCCCCAGGCGCTGAGCTGCCGCGGCGATGCGTCCGATATCGGGATGCAGCAGCGGCTCGCCTCCGGTCAGGTCCACGAAGCGGACACCCAGCGCCCGGAGTTCCGGCAAGTTGCGGAGGACGTCCTCCGTGCGCGCGTGCCTCGAATCCCGGAACCGCGCGTGATCCCCGAAATGACAGAACCCGCAGAAGGCGTTGCAGCGGTAGGTCAGATAGTAGTTGCAGAGCAGAGGCATGTGCCTCATCCTTTCAAGGGAGTCACTGTACGAACGGCAGGTTGAATGATACGAAACGACCGGGTCATTTCCACTGCCCTGCGGTGCGAACGGCATTGTCCGGGAAGGCATTTTTCTCCATACTGCGGAATAAAACCGGACGAGAGATCACCGTGCGATTCCACGAGCTGACAACGAGAATCGAGGAGGGAGAAGGACTCACCACGGAGTTCAAGCGGCGCGTCTCCACGGGAGAGAAAATCGCGAAGGAGATGATCGCGTTCGCCAACACACGCGGAGGCGCTATCATCTTCGGCGTCGATGACGACAGGAGCATCATCGGAGTGGTGAGCGAGAAGGCGGAACTGGAGGACATCTCCCACGCCGCGACGCATCTGTGCGATCCGCCCGTCGAGCATACGGTCACGATCTTCAACGTGAACAACTGCGACGTCATCTGCATCGAGATTCCCGAAAGCACGCGCAAGCCGCATTTCCTCGTCGACGGTTCGGACGATCGGAAGGCCTATGTGCGCGTCGGTGAACACAGCGTGCAGGCAAGCCGCGAGATGGTGCGCATCCTTCGCCACCTGTCCGGCGAGGTCGAACCGGTGCGCCTGATCTTCGGCGAAGCGGAGAAGCGTCTCTTTGCCTGGTTCGATACCCACGATCGCATCACGGTCAGACAATACGCGAAGCTGATCAACGTTTCGGAGCGGCGCGCCTCGCGTTTGCTCGTGCGCCTGGTCCGCGCCGGTGCGGTCGCAATCCACACGGAGGAAAAATCCGATTTCTTCACGTCCATGCTCTGACCCTCCAGTCAACCGCCGCATCGCCGCAATGCGCAAACCGTTCCGACTCTTGCATTCCAGCATGTTTCCTCGTATTTTTATTAATCCCTCGGGCCCATAGCTCAGTTGGGAGAGCGCTACAATGGCATTGTAGAGGTCGTCGGTTCGATCCCGTCTGGGTCCACAAAGGTCTGAGTCATCAGGCCTTTTCTTTATTTCAACGAGGAGCGCGCATGCCCGTACCGGATGAAGTAATCCCGCAGCTTATTGCCGCCGCGCGCGATGCCCGCGAGAACGCGTACGCCCCGTATTCCGGATTCCGTGTCGGTGCCGCGCTGCTGACGGAAGACGGTACGGTGTATACCGGCTGCAATGTCGAAAACAGTTCGCTCGGACTGACCTGCTGCGCCGAACGCGCCGCGGTTTTTGCCGCGGTCACAGACGGCGTCCGGGAGTTCCTCGCCATCGCCGTTGTCGCGGACGGCGTCCCCGTACCGCCATGCGGCGCGTGCCGCCAGGTGCTGAGCGAGTTCGCGCCCGATCTTCCGGTCATCCTCGCGGGCAGCGGCAGCGGACATCGCATCCTGACGCTCACCAACCTTCTGCCCGAGCCCTTCAATTCCGATTTCCTGCCCGCCGGGCACACCCAGCAAACGAAATAGACAGCCGGTCGTCTTTTCGGATGATTCGCAGGGAGAGTTGCGAATCTGAGCTGAATATCCTATTATACCTGCGCAACAACCTGCCTGTCTTAAGCGTACGAGACTGAATCTCTGGAATTCCGGTACCGAATACCGGCTCCTGTCTATCCATTGTTTCACATAGGAACATTTACGATGCGACATCCTCTACGTACGTTGGTGTGCCTGCTCTCTTTGCCGGGCATGCTTGCATTCACCTTGCCGCTGCAGGCCGCAGCCCATGATCCGGGGACGACGGCCGTCTCCGCACCGATGCGGGACGGCGGCGACGTCCTTCTTCCCGACCGGGGCGGCTACCACTGGTATCTCGGCTTCGATGCGGGTCTGACGTACTCCCTGTTTCAGAACGGACCGTTGGCATACTACACAAGCAATCCCTACAATCCGCGCTACCCTCTTGACGGGCATGTCGACGAAGGGAACGGACTCGGTT
>CAZWNO010000041.1:7386-30341 GCA_964635845.1 uncultured Chromatiales bacterium | reverse complement strand
GCTGCGCGAACGGGCGGAGGGCGTCGTCACGGTCGTGCTCTCGCTGCGCGAACGGACCGCTCCCGCGTCACGATCGATATTCCGCGTGGCGCCCGACGTGCGGACCCGCGTCCCGCCTGTGCCCTCCAGCGTGCGCGTTTCGGAGTATGTGATCCGTTTGTACGAGTTCTGGTAGCTGCGCCGGGTCGTGATTATCGGAGACTTGTACACCACCGCGGTCGGCGGCCGCGAGATCACGCGGACCGGATGGTAGTTGCGGTAGCCCAGCGCACAGTCAACATAGCGGTAATGCCTGTGCCGGTGCGCGGGGACGGCGCGATGTTCGAAGCGCCAGAATGGTCCGCCGAACACGAAGCGCCGGGAGACCGGGTAATAGTCATGGGCCCACCAGTAATCGTAGTCATGCGCGAGGTGCACAGTATAGCGCGGGCAGTCGAAGGCGTACGGATCGAAGCGTGCGCTGCGTCCATGGCAGTCATAGCACATGTAGCGGGGGTACCAGACGCGGCTCCCGATGAAGAACGAGAGTGTCGCCGTCGCGTGGATATGCGAGGAGAGGATGATCCGGCCGTTGATGGCATTGATCGCGACGAACGGATCGCCGTGTATGGGATCGATGCCGAGATGGTACTGTCCGCCGCGCAGTCCGTAGCGGAACGGACGCGGATTGCGGCTGGCGACGGCATGCAGATATTCGACACCGGTGGGACCGCTGATGCGGTAATCCCAGTCGTCATAGTACTCCGGCAGACGATAGGTCGCACCGCCGAAGACGTAACCGTCGTCGGGATAGCGCGGGAAAAGCAGTGATACGTCGCCGTCGGTATCGATGCTGTAGATCGTCACGTAGCAGTCGTCGTTCGCCCGGAAATAGATGTTCACGTCCTCGCCGGGGTAGTAGACCTCATCCTGATTCCTGTCGCTCCAGAGGTCTACATGCAGGCCGTGATCTCTGCTGACGACGGGTCCGATGGAAGACAGGGGGCTGCCGGATGCCGTCGTTTTGAGCAGCGGGATCATCGCCAATGCGACTGCGATGATGAGAAGGATGCGTTTCATGGCGTGTCTCCAAAGGGAAAAAGTGATGCGGAGTTCCAGGTCGTCAGTCAGTGCCGTTGCGGCGGTCCGGGCTGCTGCAGTCGCGGTATGCTCAGTGTCTCCTCGTCAGACTGCGATGACGCTTCTGCAGGGATTGCTGCTTTGCGCGGATCAGCTCGGGATTGCCGCGGGCCACCTGGTACGCCCAATCGAACACGATGCCACTCCCGCCGATGTCCACCAGCCGGATCTTCGCGTAGTGGCTGTCGAAGGTTCTGATCACATAGGTATGTCCGCGTACGGCGAGCGCATCGCCGGTGGGATTCCATCCCTCGGCCGGGGCGCTGCTTATCTCGTCGATATTGGCGGTGTAGCCCATGTCCTGAATTTCACTGTCGTCCCACACGACGAGGTAAGGGATGCCCTCGGCGGTCACCTCGAAGAAGAAGTCTGTGAAATCCGTGTCGTAGTGGACGATTGCATATTCGGAGAAATCGTAGCCCGAGCGCTGCGGCATCGCGAAGCGATCGACGAGTGCGACACCACGCCCTTCGGGGCGCGGTGTATCGTAGGCGACATCGCGGCTCAGCTCGCTCTCGTTCCCTTCATGATCGTAGGCGGTGACTGCGTAATACGCGGTCACACCGTTCGTCGCACCGCGGTCGACGAACGATGCACTGTGGCTGCTGCCGATGAACTCATAGACACCGTTGTACCGATCGCTGACGAACACGTTGTACCCTGCGAGATCCGCTTCCTGGTTCTCGATCCACTGCAGTTCCACTGCATTGTCGAGCGAGACGGAGACGATACCGACGGGGGGCAGCGGCGGAATGTCATCGACATAGATGAATTCATCGTGGTGCTCGTCGCAGGCGGAAAGGAGGATGAAGGAAAACAGGATGAAAAAATATCGGGATTTCATTGTCTCAGCTCCGTGAATGTATTCCGAATCCATTAGTACAAACGGGATGCCAGAATGACTGCCCCGTGAATTCCGGTCGGAAGAGGGTACTATCTCTGTGATTCCTCCCGAGGAGTGTCCACTGAAGAGGACAGTAGAGCCTCAGCCAGGAGGCGAAGTGAGGAATGTCCGGAGGTCAGGATGAGAGGGCGCAATTTTGCATGTTATCGGTTTATCTGGGCATCACGACGGGCGGGCACGAGGGGACGCGAGGGCCGCGGCGCGAAAGAGCTAAAAAAAATGCTGTCCGGGGGACAGCATTCGGCCGCGGCGCGAAAGAACAAAAAAGGCTGTCCGGGCGACAGCCTTCAGTTTCAGCGTACAGCGGGATTTATTCGACATCCAGGTTATACTGCGCCATGAGGCGTTCCGCATCCGGATGATACTTGGTGCTTTTGAATGTCTTGACTTTCTCGAACAGTTCCTTCGCTTTTTCGAGGTTGCCCGACTCGGCATAATTTCGTCCGGCGGTGAGGAAGCGTTCGGCGGAAAGAAGCTCATTCTCGAACGTGAGGGCAGCCTTCTCGAACAGTTCGGCGGCGTCGGCGCTGTTGCCTCGGGCTTCGAGCACGGCGGCTTCGCCGGAAATGGCCGCGGCGCGCAGCATGTCGGTATCCGGGGAGGCATCTTCAAAGGTCGCCAAGGCCTTGTCGAGTTCGCCGGCGTACAGATAGGAATTGCCGAGATAGATCATCGCCACATCGCCTGTCGGTGTACCGCCGTATTTGTCCACGATTTCTTCGAGGCCCATGATTTTCTGCGCCGGATCACCGGTGATGGCGAGGCGATACTGCTGCTGCTGGTAGAGCTGCTGCACCTTCCGCAATTCCCGGTTGGCGGCGAGATCGTCAGCTGCCTTGCCGGAACTGTAGAAATACCAGATGACGATGATCGCGACAATTCCAAGCGCCACTCCGCCGACGATTTTGGAATTGGCAGTGATCCATTCCTTCGCATTGTAGAAGAATTCGGCCGAGGATGACTGCGGCACTGCTTGACGGACTGAAATCTTTTTCTTTGCGGTTAACACAGACGATCTCCGGTTGACATAATGGCTTGTGATTGAAATGCTCGTACGCCTGGGGGGATTCGAACCCTCAACCTTTGGCTCCGGAGGCCAACGCTCTATCCGATTGAGCTACAGGCGCATGATCCGGCAAACAGGTATCTCCGAAAAAACCGTTTGCGAATGATGCAAACACTAATATACGAAAGTTTTTCTTCCCGCAAAGGGTGTGATATTCCGCTGGAAGGGTGTGCCGATCCGCCAAGTGGGACCGGCCGACTCCGCAAGCTGCACCGGTCCCGCCGCGGTCAATAATGATCGAGATATTCGAGAATGAACGGATTGTGCGCTCGTTCGAAGCCGATCGTCGTCGGTTCACCGTGTCCGGGATACACGATGGTGTCCTCCGGGAGCGTGAGCAGTCTCCCGGTGATGCTCAGCATCAGCGTGTCATAATCCCCTCCCGGGAGATCCGTGCGGCCGATGCTGCTGTGGAACAGCACATCGCCGGAGAACAGCACTCCTTCGCGCATTTCGTACAGCACGACATGTCCGGGGGTATGGCCGGGGGCGTGGATGACGCGCAGGCGCAGCCTGCCGCATTCGAGTACGTCTCCATGCGCGAGGCGCAGCCCGGTCCGCATTCCTTCGATCTGCAGATCCAGTCCGGGGAATCCCGCGGCCGGATCTTCGAGCTGCGCGGCGTCCAGCTCATGGATGTACACGGGAGCACCCAGATCGCGGGCGAGGGCCGCGACATCACCGACATGGTCGAAGTGGCCGTGAGTCAGGACAATTCCCTTCACGGCGAGCCGCAGTTCCCGTACCTGGCGGAGGAAATATTCGCGGGACTGCATCGGGACGTCGATGATCAGCGCCTCGTGGCTCTCCGGGTCGGCTATGCCGTACCCCCGCGTATCTACGGGACCGGCCTCTATGCTGAACATGATCATGGGTGCTTCCTTACCAACGGAAAACGCGGCATGTGCCGCGTTTTGTTGCTCCCCGGGCAAGACTCGAACTTGCAACCCTGCGGTTAACAGCCGCATGCTCTACCATTGAGCTACCGAGGAATCACAGACATCAAAGATAGTCGACGGGCACTTTCCTGTCAAGATATTTCAAGCCGCGCAGTTCTTTTTTTTCCGAATCATTTTTCCTTCCGCAACGGCGTTCGAGAGGGAAAAGTCGTATATTGAAACCCATCGCTCCCCGCCGCAAAACGAACGGAGCGCCCATTTTTTCAAGCAGAATACCGACAAGGGTTTGGAAGTGCTTGCATCGGATAAAACGGTTGCTTTTTTTCAGGTGCCGTAGTATGTTCTCCACTACTGATTGAAACATGCGACGCGACATTCGGCCTGGCATTCAGAGCGAGAATGAGCACTCTACCTCATGCACATCCACGACCGCTGTTTGGGATCGACACGCACTCTATTTTCATTGTGCGAACAATGAATGACATAGAACATTCTCATTACTCACACTTACCTTAACCTATTTGGAGGAACTATGCGACAAAAGCTGCTACAGAAAGCCGGGTTGCTGAGCCTCGTGCTGCTCATGACGGGAATGTTCCTGTCGGGCTGCATCGATGAACCGAACCCGCCTGTTCTGGATCGCGTCACCTCGGAAGTACGTTTTGTTCATGCCGTGCCTGATGCCCCGGCAGTAGACATCTGGGTGGACGACAACGTCGTAGCACCCAATGTGGGCTACAAGGGATTCACTTCCTACCTCACGGTCAAAGCCGGCAACCGGTGGATCCGCGTGGTCCCTGCCGGTGCGGATTCCAGCGCTGCCGTGTTCCGTCGGCTGGTGAGCATACGCTCCCTGACGAAGATGACCATGGCCTTCTTCAACTCCAGTGCACAGATGGACATGCTGCTCACACAGGAGCGCTTCACGTATGCCGATGAGACGAGCAAGCTTGTCGACAGCTGCGACGTGAAGCTGGTCAATCTCGCCAATACTTCCGTGACATACGTGGTTCAGCGGAAGATCGGAGAGGGTGATTACGAGGACATCACCCCCGAAGTCGAAGGCGCAGACCTCTCGCCGTATGTTCGGGTCCTGTCCGAGACGAATGACTTCGCAATCACTGACAACGACACCAACGGACGCGTGGTTGAATTCAACAAGACTTTGGGCAAACCGGGCTACCGTTATTCATTTATTGTCGTCGGCAACGTGGGCGAAGTGGACGTTCTCACGCTCCAGGACGAACCGAGACCCTGATTAAGCCGCCGGTCGGGGCAGGATTGGTGGAACAATCGGAAGGACCGCCCTGATCGTCAGCTGAATGGTACACTCTGGAGGAAAGATCTCGTAATACACGTTTTCTCAAGTTCTGAAGGAGGATATTATGCATAAATGGTTCCTGATTGCAGTCCTCTGTACCCTTTTCCCGGTTGCCGCGATGGCACAAAACGGCAAGATCGCCGGGAAGGTTACGGATCGCGAGACAGGAGAGCCGCTGATTGGCGCGAACGTCATGATCGACGGATCCGACCGTGGCGCCGCGACCAACATCAATGGTGAGTTCGTCATCCTGAACGTCGCCATTGGCAAGGTCACTCTCGTCGCAAGCTATATCGGTTATCAGCAGATAACCCTTCGAGACGTTCTGATCAAGAGCAACGAGACCACGACCGCCGACTTCCAGCTGCCCAGCGAGGCATTCAAGGTCGGCGAGGTGGAGATCATTGCCGAGAAGCCTCTGGTCGACAAGAACGTCACCAACAGCAAGGCAACGGTCACCCAGGAAGAAATCGAGAATCTGCCCGTGCGCGGCGTCGAGAGTATCGCCGCCCTGCAGGCTGGTGTCGTCAGCCAGGGCGGGAACATCTTCGTGCGCGGCAGCCGCTACGATGCGACCGGGTACATCGTTGACGGAGTCAACGTCAATAATCCCGTTGCCGGCGGACGTGCGCTGAGCGTCATCAACAATGCCATCGCCGAGGTCAATTTCCAGGCGGGCGGCTACTCGGCCGAGTACGGCGGCGCCAACGGCGGTCTGATCATGACCACCACGCGTTCAGGCGGCCGCCAGTTCCAGATCGGCTTCGAGGCGTATACCGACAGCTGGTCGGAACCGGGCGAGGAGAATTTCCTCGGCTCCTACAATTACGGCAACAGCCTCTACGCGCTGACCGCCGGCGGACCGATTTACGGCCCGGTACGGTTCTTCGTGGCGGCGCAGAACCAGTTCGTGCGCACGCCCGCCCAGTACCGGAGCCCCTACACGCTGTCCGAGAAGTACGACGCACTCCTGCGCAACACCGCCGCCCACGCGCTGCTGTCTCCGGAAGAGCAGGCAAAGATCGGTATCTTCGATCCGCGCGTGGGTCCCACAGCTAAGAAGATCGACTACACCTATCCCGGCGGCTACTATATCAATGCGGCAAGGGAATACTGGACGTTGACCGGAAACGCAACGGTGGATTTGAACCCGATCAACATTCGGGTGGGCGGCAGCTACGGCTACTCGAGCGGGCGGAACGGTGCGGATTTGCGGGACGGTGCGGATATCCTGTCTGAGTATCAGACCGGCCGTACGCTGCTGGGGTACACGGTGGTTGATGGCGTGCAGGTGCCCGATGTCATTTCGCATGCGAACGAGCAGCGCGCCTTGTGGCTGCAGAACGAAGATTACGCGGTCAATTTCAAGCTGACCCACCTGCTCAGCCAGAATACGTTCTACGAGGTGTTCCTGAACTACTTCGGAACCTTCGCGCTGACAATGGACCCGGATCACCAGCACAATATTTTCGACTACGGTGATTCGATCGCGAATGCCAGGTTCGGGTACACGCTCCGCGGTGACGGCATCAACACGCAGCCGATCCAGCTCTACGGCGACAATTACGCCGCCTTCGGCCAGGCGGACGCCGGCTACGCGTACGCGAAGAACCGCTACACGTCGATATCCGGAAAACTCAACCTTGTGCATCAGATCGGGCGGACGCATGAGCTGAAGCTCGGCGCGGAGGCGCAGCAATACGACGTGCGCCAGTTCTCCATCATTGCGTTCACGCTGAAGAGTTTCATACGCGGCAATCCGGAAGGCGACCCCCGCGAGCAGGCAGTGAACTCCCGCACGAACAACTACGGATACGACCAGTGGGGCGCCGAGGTGGACGACGGTCCGGACGGCCCGCGCAAGCCGCTGTTCGCCTCCGCGTACCTGTTGGACAAGATCGAGCTCGAGGATCTCGTCATCAACGTGGGATTGCGCTACGACTACATCGACACGGATTCCTGGGAGTTCGTCAATCCGAACAAGGTGCAGTTCGACGAGAACAACTCCATCCTGCAGGATCCGAGCAACGTCAAGGACACCGAACCATCGGCCACCTTCAGTCCCCGCATCGGCTTCTCTTTCCCGGTGACGGACCAGACGGTGTTCTACGCGCAGTACGGAAAATTCGTGCAGCAGACGCGGCTCCGCGACATCTATCTCGGCACCGCGATCACGGCCAACAATATCAAGGGCGGCTACGCCATCACGAACCCGGTCGGCTTCGGCCTCAAGCCCGAAACAACCCTGCAGTACGACTTCGGATTCCGCCAGCAGATCGGCGATTTCCTCGCCTTCGACCTTGGCGCGTTCTACAAGGATATTCGCGACCAGATCCAGCAGCGCCAGATTCCGGGCGCCCCGGATGCCAACCACTCGGCGTACTACGCATGGGTGAACGGTGATTTCGCGACGACATCGGGTATTTCGCTCAAGATCGACCTGCGCCGCGTCGAGCGCGTGCAGGCCTCCGTCGATTACACCTACAGTGACGCCCGCGGCACCGGTTCGGCGCCCTCGGACGCCTTCCGCACCATCTGGCAGTCGCCGAGCGAAATTCCCTATCTGCCGAAATTCCTGACACTGCTCAGCTTCAACCAGACGCACCGCGGTTCCGTCAACATCGACTACCGCTTCGGCTTGGGCGATGGTCCCGCGCTCGGCGGCGTGAACTTCCTCGAGCGCGCGGGATTGAATCTGCTGTTCACATTCAACAGCGGGCATCCCTACACCCGCGTGGACGAGAACAGCTACGAGAATCGCCGCGCACCGGTCGAGGTGCTCAATGAATCCGTGACCCCCTGGAACTTCCAGTTAGATGCCCGTCTCGACAAGACCGTCAGCATCGCCGGCCTCGATGTCAACTTCTACATCTGGGTGATCAACCTGCTCGACACAAAGAACGTCACCGACGTGTTCATCCAGTCAGGCAGCGCCTCCGACAACGGCTATCTCTCGACCATCCAGGGACGCCAGCAGGCGCAGACGTATGGACAGTACGGCCAGGTGTTCGCAGACCTGTATCGGGATTACTACTACCAGACCAACATCATGAACGCCGACTACTTCGGTCCGCCGCGGCAGGTGCGTGTCGGTCTGCGTCTCGATTTCTGATGCGCGTTCTGTCAGCAGTCACGAAATGAACAATAGTAGAAGCAATACAAGGAGACTGGGCATGAAAATCATTGGAAGATCGTTCCTTTTGCTCGCCCTGCTCTGTTTTGCAGCCGGATTACAGGCCGGAGTGAACACGGGCGGCAATGAAAAGGAGAAGGGCAGACTGCAGAAGCCTGCAACCGACGATGTGTACGATTTCATATCTATAAACAATATCCTGTTGTGGATCTCGAACAACGGCTCCACGGCGCACAATAATCTAACCGATGGCTCGGGACTCGAATGGCCGGCCAATTCGGGCAGGTACGCCATTTTCCAGGACGGCCTGGTCTGGGGCGGGACGGTGCAGGGGGAGATCCGCATCGGTGGCTCCACGTACCGGCAGGGACTGCAGGCTGGAAACATACTGCCTGACGGCACCGCCGATCCAGGCAACAGAGCGCATCGCATATACAAGGTGCGCAAGGTGAACACGAACATGTTCGCGGCACTCACGGCCGACGAACAGACGCGGCTGGAAAAGGACTTCATGGAATGGCCCGCCACCCTCGGTGCTCCCTATACGGACGCGGACAACAACGGCAGCTACAATCCGAATTTCCAGGCCTGG
Source organism: uncultured Chromatiales bacterium (assembly GCA_964635845.1). Taxonomy (GTDB): domain Bacteria; phylum Bacteroidota; class Ignavibacteria; order SZUA-365; family SZUA-365; genus SZUA-365. Next base: position 21,307 of record CAZWNO010000041.1, on the reverse strand, counting down.
CTCAACGGCGATACGAACGTCGATTCGCCATGGTTCATCGGTGATGAGGTACTGTGGTTCGTCTCCAACGACCTCAATTCAGGACGCACGACCTACCTGCACGGCACCCCACCCATCGGGGTCGAAGTGCAGACTCTCGTCTGGGGATACGATCAGACTGGTCCGCTCGGCAGCATGGTGTTCGCCAAGTACACCGTAATCAACAAGGGCAACGACGATCTCGAGAACGCCTATTTCGCACAGTGGTCCGATCCCGATCTCGGCGACGCCGCCGACGACCTCGTCGGCATCGATACGACCCTCTCCCTCGGCTTCGTGTACAACGGATACGCCACCGACGGGATCTACGGTATTCCGCCCGCGGCGGGCTACGACTTCTTCCAGGGCCCCGTCGTACCCGGCGCGCCGGAGGACGAAGCACAGTACAATTTCGGAAAGCTCCCGGGTTGGCGGAACCTGAAAGTCTCGGGATTCGCCTACTACATCAATTCCGATGCGATCTACACCGATCCCGAGATGGGTACTGTCGGTGGTTCGATCGAGATGTACAACTACCTGCAGTCCAAGCTGTGGGACGGTACGCCTTTCGTGGATCCCACGACGGGACTCGATGTCAAGATCGCGCTCGCCGGCGATCCGGTCGCCAAGACGGGCTGGATTGACGGCATCGTCAACGCGCCGGATGACCGCCGTTTCATGATGGTCACCGGTCCCTTCACGCTCAACAAAACGACCGATCTCGCGAACGGCAAGATCAACACGCAGGAAGTGGTCGTCGCGCGCATCGTCGCGCAGGGCGTGGACCGCATATCCTCCCTGATGAAGCTCAAGTACTATGACCGTTTCGCGCAGTATGCGTTCGACAACAACTTCGAAGTCGCAACCCCGCCGGCGGCGCCGATCGTCGAAATCTCGACGCAGCCGAATCTCATCACGCTGAGCTGGGGTACCGAGGCTTCGACGAAGCCAACCGAGTCCCACGATGTCAACGGCTACAAATTCCAGGGCTACAACGTCTATCAGTTCCCCTCGCTAAGCAGCACGATGGGTGAAGCGCGCCGCGTCGCTACATTTGATGTGGTTGACGGCGTCCTGATGATCTATGACGAGGTGCTCGACGATAAAACCGGCGCCATCTCGACCATGCCGGTGCAGTTCGGATCCGACGGCGGCATCAAGCGCGCGATCGAACTGACGCACGACGCCATCACCGACAAACCACTGGTCAATCATCAGAAATACTTCTACGCGGTGACGGCATACGCCTTCAACGGCGATCCGGAAGCCACGCCCCGCCAGCTCGAATCCAGCCCGGAGATCTTCGAAGTGAGCCCGCAGTATCTCGATCCGGGTGTCCGCACCAATGCCCTGTACGGCGAGGACCTGCAGGTGATGAAGACCGCGGGTCTTTCGCAGGGCACGTGCCAGGTGCAGGTGATCGATCCCACGAAACTGACTGGCGACAGTTACGCAGTCACCTTCGATATCATCGGCATATTCGAGTACGAGTACGAAGGCGAGATCATCGAATTCGACAGCTATGGCTGGAACCTCACGAACACTTCGAAAAGCCAGCGGCTGATCACCGGCGCCTCCGGCTACGGCGGTCTCGAGACGGATTTCTATACGGTCGACGGCTTCAAGATCGGGCTCACCGGTTCGGGTCATTACGTGCCCGGTCATGAGCTCAATTCCGTCGAGTGGATCGGCGGCCCCGAAGTGTACGAAGCTTACAGCGGTCCATCGACAGGCGCGGACTGGGGCTGGGGAACCACGACCAGGCCCTATGAGATCGATTTCACGGTCGAAGTACGGTTTGACCGCAACACCTCGTCCAAAGGCTATGTCTATCTGCGCAGCGGAACGCCGAACTACGGGTACCAGGGGTACCACCCCTCGCCCATAACGATCTGGGATATCGGCGACCCGGCCAATCCCCGGCAGCTCTCCTATGCCATCGTCGACCAGGCCGGATCGTCGACGCAGGACAACCAGTGGGATCCGCAGAAATCAGCCGCCAATCGCGAGTACATTTTCATTCTGAACGAGACGTACAGCGATATTCCCAATCCGGCGTACACGGGAGATTTTACCTTGCTCGACGGCGCCCCCACGATGCCGATCCTGTTCGCCGCATGGATGATCCAGAACGAGAGCGCGGACGGGAGTCTCTTCCCGTGGCAGGACGGCGATATCTGGCGCTTCGTTCCCACGTTCTCGTTCAACAGCGACGATGTATTCACATTCACAACGCCGAAAGCCAGTAGCTTCAGCACGGAGAACGCGAGGAAGGACATCGATGAAATCCAGGTCTTCCCGAATCCGTATCTGGGTTCAAACACGCAGGAGCTGAACAAGTATCAACGTTTTGTGACCTTCAATCATCTGCCTAAGCGCGCCAAGTTCCACATCTTCACGGTGGACGGCACGCTGGTGCGCTCCTTCGAGAAGGATGACGGTTCACAACTTGCCACCTGGGATCTCCAGAACGACAACGGTCTCCCCGTTGCCAGCGGCATGTACATTATTCATATCGATATGCCCGAACTGGGCGTCGAGAAAGTGCTGAAGCTCGGCATTGTCAGCGAGGCACAGTATCTCGATCGCATTTAACCAGATCGGCTGCAGCCACACGACGCATATGAATTACGAACAGTTGTGAATCAGATACATCAAAGGAGATACATCATGCGTACTACGCTTTCATCTTTCCTGGCAGTTCTGATGGCGCTCGCACTGATCAGCGCCACGGCGACGGCCGGAGGTGGCGACCGTACCGGAACCGCGGGGGCGGCCCAGCTGCTGATCCCCGTGGGGGCGCGCGGCATTGCGCTCGGCAGCTCCTACAGCGCCGGGCTCACCGGTCTCAACGCCATCTACTATAACCCTGCCGGCCTCTCCGCCAGCAGGCAATCCGCGGAAGCGACTTTCTCCCACATGTCGAGTTTCGGCGATATGGGCGTCGACTATGCGGCTGTCGGAGCACAGTTCTCCGGCTTCGGCTACCTCGCGTTCTCAGTCAAATCGCTCTCCTTCGGCGATATCGAGGTAACGGACGAACGCAATCCCGACGGCACGGGTGCGACCTGGTCCCCGACCTTCGTCGCCCTCGGCCTGACCTATTCGCGTGCGCTCACCGACCGTATCCGCGCCGGTGTGACCGCGCAATTTGTCAGCGAGGATCAGTACCGCGTATCCGCCTCCGCCGCGGTCTTCGACATCGGCGTGCAGTACCAGGGCCTCGCCGGCCTCCGCGGCCTCTCGCTCGGCGTGACCCTGCGCCATCTCGGCGGCAATATGCAGTACACGGGTCCGGGACTCACCCGGCTCGCGAACGAGACCGATGCCAAGCGCGACGCCCAGCTCCTGCGCATCGAGGCTGCCGGTTTCAGCATGCCCACGTCGCTGGAACTGGCTGTCGCCTACTCGCAGGCATTCGAGGAACTGCACCAGCTCACCGTGTCAGGTGCTTTCGAGAACAACAACTTCCTCGACGATCAATACCGCATCGGCGTCGAATATGGCTTCAAGAATTTCTTCTTCCTGCGCGGATCCTATAACATGGCAGGCGAAGGATTCGATGATTCATTCGGCGAAAGCGCATACCAGTACGGCGCGGCGTTCGGCGCGGGCGTCAATTTCGACGCCGGCGACCTGAACATCGGCGTGGATTATGCCTACCGCGACATGGAAACATTCGACGGCAATCACGTGATCACCGTCAACCTCGGATTCTGATTCAGGGTATCGAGAACCACGGAAAGGGCTCGCCAACGGCGAGCCCTTCCTTTTGTCACCACGGAAGCACGGCTTCGATGGCGCATCGGCGCGGGAGTCAAACCATTCGATGGGGGGCCCCTTTCGTGTTGCATTATTGGGCGGGATTGCTACTTTTGAATGATGCATCAAATCGGCGTTCACCACAGTCATTCCATCCTCAGGACATCATCATGAGCGCTCGCCACCTCATACTTCTCATCCTGTTCGGTGTCTCCTCCGCCACGGCCCAACACGCAGGCTTCCAGATGAACGTCGACCTCGCGGCGTTCAAGTACGACAAGGATGTGAGCTACGTGGAGATGTACTACGCATTCTCCCGTGCCGGGCTGACGTATTCCAGGGACAACGGGACATATACCGGAGCCGTTGTTGTTCATTCCATCGTCCGGCGTGACGACGAGGTCCAGGATCCCGTGATTAAAACCTGGCGCGTTCCCGTGACGCTGACCGACACGACGAATCTCAGCGATAAGACACTGATAGGCCGCGTGAACTACCTGCTCGAACCGGGGAAGTACCGCTTCGCCGTGATCAGCAGGGACGAGGTGCAGCCGCAGATCAGCGACAGCGTCGAGATCGCCTTCGAAGTGCGGGATTTCGGCACACGCGCACTCCGCTTCAGCGATATCGAGCTGGCTTCTTCCATCAAAAAGGCGGAAGCGGATCCGTCGAACATTTTCTACAAGAACACGCTCGAGATCATCCCGAATCCCACGCTGCTGTTCGGAAAGTCCATGTCGAGTGTGATGTACTATGCGGAGCTGTACAACGCGGCCGATCAGGAATTCCTCATCAAGAGCGAGGTCGTGAGTTCTTACGGCAGGACCATGGCCAGCAAAGCGCTCAAGCGGAGCGGCAAACTGGAATCCCGCGTCGAGGTCGGGACGCTCGAACTCGGCTCATTCCCGTCGGGAGTGTACACGCTCATCCTTTCCTACGGGGACACCGCGAAGAAATGGGCGCTCTCGCAGAGCAAGGCGTTCTACGTCTTCAATCCCGACATTCCGTTCGACACCCTTGAAGCGGCTGCCATCGCGGATATGATCGCGAGCGAATTCTCCGCGATGGGGGAGGACGAGCTGAACGAGAACTTCGACATGGCGCGGTACATCGCAACGAAAACGGAGGTGCAGATCTGGAGTTCGCTCGCGGGATCCGAATCGAAGCGCAAGTTCCTCACAAAGTTCTGGCGCGACCGCGACGAGGATCAGAGCTCGCCGATCAATGAGTACTTCGTGGAGTACAAGCAGCGCGTGCTCGTCTGCAACGAGCAGTTCCGCACCGCCTACCGCGCAGGCTGGCGCTCGGACCGCGGACGCGTCTACATCCTGTACGGTCCCCCCGATTACGTGGAGCGGAAATCGAGCGAAAGCGACATGAAACCCCATGAGATCTGGCGCTACGACTACATCGAAGGCGGAGTGGAGTTCATCTTCGTCGACCGGTCCGGGTTCAATAATTTCGAACTGGTACATTCCACGAAGCGTAACGAGATCAGCAATACCGACTGGGAACGCTCGGCCTCGACGCATTAAAAACGTGCGCCGGTCGAAGTGAAATCCTTTCTCGAATACGCTCTTTTCGCCGGCATCGCGCGGCTGCTTCAGCTGCTGCCGCTGCGGGCAGTGCGGCGATCGGCGCGGATCGCCGCCGCGTTCTTCTGGTACTGCATACCTGTGCGGAAGTCCCTGACGCTCGCACAGCTGCGCAGCGCGCTCCCCGGTCGCGGCGACGAAGAGATCCGCCGCATCGCGCGTGCGTCATACGTGAACCTCGTCACGACGATCTTCGAGCTGATGTGGACGCCGTGTCTCGACGACGACCGCATCGCGGAGTGCATTCGCATGCGCAATCCGGAGGTCATCGACCAGGCGTTGCGACGGGGCTCGGGAGTGATTTTCATGTCCGGACATTTCGGAAACTGGGAGTGGCTATCGGTGGGCGTGGCGCGCCTGCTCGGACTCCCGTTCACCGTCATCGTGCACCCGATCCACAATCCCCGCGTCGACGAGCTGGTCGAAGCCTGGCGGCAGCGATTCGCGAACCGTTCGGTTCCGATGGGTGTTTCCATCCGTGAGATCATCCACACGCTGAGGAATCGCGGTGCAGTCGCCATGCTCGCGGATCAGAGCGGTCCGAGCGGCTCGCTGTACGTGCGATTTTTCGGAAAGCCCGCCGCGACCTACGAAGGACCCGCCACGTTCGCGCTCCGCATCGGGGCGCCGATCATCATGGGTTTCGCGATACGCGGGGAAGACGGCAACTACGATGTCGTCGTCGAGGAGATTCCAACCCACGACCTCAGCGGTCTGACCGACGCGAACGTGCAGGAACTGACCCGGCGCCACGTGCGGGCTCTCGAGCGGATGATATCCGTTCATCCCTCGCAGTGGCTCTGGCAGCACAAGCGTTGGAAGCACACGCCGGGCGAAGGCAACATCATCGTCGAGGATCCGCCGGCATGAGCGGAGCGATCCTCATCATCCAGACCGCGTTCGCCGGGGACCTGATTCTCACCACGCCGCTGATTCAGGAAGCCGCGCGCGTGCATCCGGGCGTGCCGATCGATGTGCTCTGCATCCCGTCCACGGCGGCGCTGCTCGCGAACCATCCCGGCGTGCGTCGATGCATCGTCTACGACAAAAGAAAAGGTAATCCGAAACTCCTGGTTCTTCTGCGCGCCCTCGCGCGCGAACGGTATGCCCTGTGCCTCTGCCCGCATCGCTCGTTCCGCAGCGCCGTGCTTGCCCGCGCCACGCGCGCGCCGCGGCGCATCTGCTTCGACCGCTCGGCTGCGCCATGGCTGTTCACCGAGACAGTGCCGTATGCGGCATCCCTGCATGAAGTCGACCGCAACCGCTCGCTCCTGACGGGGGGCCGCATGCCCGTTCCGGCAGTGCTGCCGCCGCGTCTCTTCCCGTCCACGAGCGATCGCGACAGCGTTGCGGCGCTGCTGCGCAGGTATGCCCCCGGCGGGGAGTACATCTGCATCGCGCCGGGATCGGTCTGGGCGACCAAGCGATGGACTGAAGAAGGATTCGCGCAGCTCGCGCGGCACTTTGCCTTCACGCATACCGTGTTCCTCGTCGGCGGGGAGGAGGATCGCGCACTCTGTGCCCGGATCGCCGCGCATTCCGATGCCGCGCATTCCGATGCCGCGCATTCGGGATCGTCGTCCGAGGACACGCCGGCCGGATCGCGGCGCATCGTCAACCTGGCGGGCGAACTCGGATTCCTCGCCGCGGCCGCGCTGATCGAAGGCGCCAGTGTGCTTGTCAGCAACGACAGCGCCCCGGTGCATCTGGCTTCCGCGATGGCCGCGCCCGTGGTCGAGATCTACGGCGCCACCGTGCCCGCGTTCGGGTTCTCACCGTACGACGTTCCGCATCGCATCGTGCAGCGCGAGGACCTCGACTGTCGTCCATGCGCCATCCACGGAGGCGCGAAGTGTCCCATACGGACCTTCGCATGCATGCGTGGGCTCGAAGCCGGGCGCGTTATCGAAGCGGCGGAAGAGTTGAAGAGGGAAAGGGTGCGAGACGGTAGGACAAGATGACAAGATGACAAGATGGAAAGATGACAAGATGGAAAGATGACAAGATGGCAAGATGACAAGATGGCAAGATGACAAGATGGCAAGATGACAAGCTGACAAGATGACAAGATGGGAGGATGGAACATGGAAAGGCAGCCGGGTGGCTGCCTTGTTTCGTTCTGAAGGGAAAACGTTGTCAATCGGTCGACGTGCTCGTACTCGTGCTCGTACTCGTGCTCGTGCTCGTCTTACGTGCTCGTGCTCGTCTTACGTGCTCGTGCTCGTCTTACGTGCTCGTGCTCGTGCTCGTGCTCGTCTTACGTGCTCGTGCTCGTCTTACGTGCTCGTGCTGGCGCTCGCCGAAGCCGCTTCGCTCCCGGATGCTTCGCTGCGGTTGCCGCGGTTCGCGGGCTTGTCTCCGTTGGCGGGAGTGGAACCGGTTTTCTTGTAGTCCGTCAGGTAGAATCCGGAACCTTTGAAGACGAGTCCGGCGCCGGCGCCGATCAGGCGCTGCAGTGCTTCCGCTGCGCACTGTGGACAGGTTGTGAGAACGGCGTCTTTCATCGACTGGAAGGCTTCGAAACGATGGCCGCAGTTCCTGCATACGTAATCATAGGTCGGCATGGGATTCCTTCGATGTCATGATCGTTAAAACATTCTGCATGTACGATGCGTTCACGGCCGTCCGCGTTGCGCGGTCCCGAAACGGTTCTCCAGAGCCCTGCGGACATTATCCGGCACGAAATCCTCCACACTGGTGCGATGCCGCGCCAGTTCGCGCACGATGGAGGAATTCAGGTAGGTGAATTTCTCGTTGGGCATCAGGAACACCGTCGCGATGTCGCCGGCCAGCTTGCGGTTCATCAGGGCCATCTGGAATTCATATTCAAAGTCGGACACGGCGCGCAGGCCGCGCACGAGCGCGACCGCGCTTCTGCTCCTCGCGTAATCGACGATCAGACCTTCGAAGGTATCCACCTCGGCGTTCCGGATGCGGGCTACCGCCTCGACGATCATCGCGACGCGTTCCTCCGTGCTGAAAAGCGACTGCTTGGATGAATTCCGCGCCACCGTGACGATCACGCGATCGAAGATCTCACCTGCACGTTCGAGCACATCGATATGGCCGTAGGTTATGGGATCGAACGAACCGGGATAGACTGCGACTCTCATGTGGTCTCTCCGTTCATTGGCTGGAAGAAAGTGACGGCGGTGGTGCCGTAATCGCGGCGGTCGAACGCGCGCAGCGCGCCGGTATCGCCCCACCCATTCTCGCCGCCGTGTTCCAGCACGGCGATACCATCTGATGCGAGGATGGACGGGATGGATTGGAGCAGCCGCGGGATTCCTGCATAGCGATAGGGGGGGTCGGCCAGCACCAGCCGGAAACTGCCCGGAACACGCGCAAGGAAGCGTTCGACGCTGTCCGCTTCGATACGCGCGCGCGCGCCCAGCCCCAGTGTCTCGACATTCCGTTCGAGCACCGCGAGGGCTTTACGATCCTGCTCGACGAAACAGGCGTCGGCCGCCCCCCGGCTCAGGGCTTCGATGCCGAGGTTTCCGCTCCCGGCAAAAAGATCGCAGACGGAACAGTGCTCCCAGTCGACCAGTCCGGCGAGGATGTTGAAGATCGATTCCTTCACTCTGTCGGTGGTCGGGCGAAAGGCCGCATCGCCCGGCACGCGGATCGTCCGCCCTCTCAGCTCTCCGGTAATCACTCTCATGCCAGTCCCAGTATCGCCGCCGAAGCGGAGACATCGTAGAATCGCTCGCCGGTGCCGCACATCGCCTCGAGAATGGAGTCGGGGATTGCGATGTCCGCGAGCGGCACGCAACGAACGATGGTGCTCTTCAGGATGCCGTCCAGTGCGTCGATGACATCATCAGCCGCGGCAGTGCCGAAAACAAACACATGATCGGGTGCGGCGGCATGGAATCCGGGGAGAGCTTCGAGCAGACGCACCGCCTGCGCGGTGAAATGCTGTTTGTAGGTGACGGATGCCAGGCGGAAACCGCGGTACGCACCCCTGTCGTAGAGACCGGCGGAGCAATGCCCGCTGTACAGTCCGAGGACCGCGAAAGTCCCTCCTGCGTCGTAGGGGTAGAGCTTGCGGACGAAGTTCTCCATGACAAAATGATCCGTATCGATGGCCTGCAGATCCAACGTCATGTGCTCGCAGGTTGCACGGAGAAAATCCACGCAGGACGAGGGAAGCGCCACGGCCATTGTCTGCAGCGTACTCGCGAAGTCATGCGTGAGTATGGTCAGCGCCGTATCATGGGAATGGCCGCCGAGCGTCGCGCATTCCCACTCGACCTGCCTGCGCTGCAGGGAGCGCGGGAGCTGTCCGTCCACCGGAAGCATGGTCACCAGGGGAAGCAGGGACGGCAGCACGAGCGAGAGGCTGTGGGCGTACACCGCGTGGCGGTGAAAGACGGTGGCGAGATCGCGTATGAAATCGCGGGCAAGGGTGGGCTGAAACGCAAGGTCGAACAGGAGAGGGGAAGCGTAGTCGTGCGTCGTCTCGAGGGTATCAGCGCGCAGGATCGTCGACTGACGATCCTGCTGCTGCATTTCCACAAAACGAAAGGAACGTTCTGCGATCTCGAGACCGATATGATGCGCGACGCTCATGCGCCGGGACCGGCGGATACTGCCATGTTACTGTTCCCACGACGCCTTATTGTGTTCATCGGGATCGCTCAGGGATCCGATGTACCCGTAGCCGTCGGGATCGGTGATGCTGTAGCGGGGGACGGCCGATGTGTCGTCTACTGCGATCGTGTAAGGCTGCAGGGATTTCGGCGAATGACGGAGGGAATCGAAAGAGAATCCCGATATATACAGGCGCGCGAACAGGCTGTCGATGCGGTTCCCGGGCAAGTCCTTCGCGAACAGGAGGAGAGAATCCACGTTGCTCGTGTATTTCGCTTTCGCGTTGAAATACTCGATCTCGGCGCTCCGAAGCGCGGACATGCGCGCCCGGGATTCCCATTTCATATCATCCTCGCGCGCGAGCTGACGTCCGGGGCTCCAGATCACGTACCACAGGCCGAAGGTCAGGCCGATGATCACGACGATGAGCAGTACGTCAACAATTCCAAATGGCTGTTTGTGTGCCATGAATGCCTCCAGAAAGTAATGCAGTGCAGCCTGCGAATGTTATCTCACGGTGATGAATAGCCTGATCTTCTCGAATTTTTTCGGCCCGATGCCCTTGACCTGCATGAGATCCTCGATGCGTTCGAAGCTGCCATTGCCGTTTCGGTAATCGATGATTTTCCGCGCCGTCGACGGACCGATTCCCGGCAGGGTTTCGAGCATCTCCCCATTGGCCTGATTGATGTTGACGATCGACGGTGCGTTCCGCGAGTTCCCGGTCGAGGATGCTGCTTCGGCCGCGTCGCTTTCGGCAGCCTCCGCACCGGCGGACTGCGGGGCCGCTGGTGACATCGATTTCGCGGCGAATACCGAGTCCTGGGCAGCCAGCGCGCGACGCGCTTCCGGCCGCGTCTGGGCGCCGTCTCCGCGCAGTGTCGTGATCGCTCCTCCTGCGAGCAGAGCGGCGGCGAGAAACACGATCACACCAGCTTCGTTGCGCGTGAAACCGGCACGATGTGCGATGGAGAGAAAGCGTTTCCACATGTTGGGGAGACCCGGCATTTCGATCACATCATGTGCAAAATAGGGAAGTGCGCGTATTTAAAAAAGCTGCAGTCCCGGCATGGCGTTCAGGCGAACGAATCGAAAATGCGGCTGAAGAAGCTCTTCCTTTCCTCCTTGTCCTTCGGATGAAATGCATCCATCTCGTTCATCCGCTGGAGGAGTTCTTTTTCCGACGCAGACAGTTTTTTCGGCACGTAGACATGGACGCGCACGAGCTGATCTCCGCGACCACTGCTGTTGAGATGCGGGATGCCCTTGTCGCGCATGCGCAGGACCTGTCCGGCCGCGGTGCCGGGCTCGACCTTGAGCCTCGCGCGGCCGGTCAGTGTCGGGACCTCCACATCCGTACCGAGCACCGCGTCGGCGTAGCTGATGACGAGATCATGCGTGACATCGTCGTCCTGCCGGCGGAATTCCTCGTGCTCGAGTTCCCGGATGTACACGATCAGATCGCCGGCCTCACCTCCCTTGCGGCCTGCGTTGCCCTGTCCGCGTAGAGGTATGTAGTTCCCTTCGCTGACTCCGGCGGGGACCTTCACCTTGATGGTTTTTTCGCCCTGCGTCCGCCCATCGCCCTGGCATGTGGGACAGGGTTCCTTGACCACGCGGCCTTCTCCTCCGCAGTTCGTGCACGGCACGATGTTGACGAACTGGCCGAACAGTGATCGCGAGACCTGCCGCAGCTCGCCCGAGCCGTGGCAGACGGAGCATTCCGCGAGCGAGGTTCCTTCCTTCGCGCCCGAGCCGGAGCATGCATCGCAGGTGACATGTCTTTTCACCTTGATGGTCTTCTCGACGCCGGTGGCGATTTCCTCGAGCGTGAGCTGCAGCTGGATCTTCAGATCCGAACCTGCCGTGCCGCGGCTGCCGCGGCGTGCGCGGCCGCGGCCTCCGCCTCCGCCGAACACTTCCTCGAAAATGCCTCCTCCGAATCCGCCCCCGAAAATATCGCTGAAGTGACTGAAGATGTCGTTGATGTCGCTGAATCCCTGCTCGCCGGAACCGCGAAGCCCCTCGTGTCCGTAGCGGTCGTAGCGCTGCCGCTTCTCCGCATGGCTGAGGATTTCATACGCTTCGGCGGCTTCCTTGAACTTCTCTTCCGCCTCCCTGTTGCCGGGATTGCGGTCGGGGTGGTACTGCATCGCCATTTTGCGGTAGGCGCTTTTGATGTCATCCGCGCCCGCGTCGCGCGCGACACCGAGCACCTCGTAGTAGTCCCGCTTCATGTGCGCGCTTCCGGACTTTCGGTCTCGTCTTCGCGCGAGACGGTCACCTTCGCGTGACGGATGACCTTGTCATAGAGGATGTACCCGGCCTCGGCGACGTCGAGCACGGTGCCCGGTGACACGTCCGAAGAGGGGATCTGCAGAATGGCGTGATGGAAATCGACATCGAAGGGCTTGCCGACGGCCTCGATCGGCCTCAGACCCCGGTTCTCGAGCACGCGCATCAGCTTGCCGTAGATTATCTCCACGCCCTTGTACATCGATTCGAAATCCGAGTGCTCCTTCCCGGAACTGAGCGACCGCTGAAAATCGTCGATCACAGGAAGGAGGTCGAGGATTATTCCTTCGGCCCCGTATTTCATCAGCAGGTCCTTTTCATCCCGCGTGCGGCGCTTGTAGTTTTCGAATTCCGCGACCTTGCGAAGGAGCTGATCCCTCAGCTGTGCGTTCTCCGCGCGGACGGCTTCCATCTCGCCCTGCGCCGCGTCCGGCTCCTGCGCTTCAGGCGTGGCGGTGCCGTCTGCCGCCGCCGTCTCGGTATTCCCGCTTCCCTGCTCCTCCAGAGTGTCCTCGTTCCGCCGATCGGCGTGGTTTTCCTTCTCAGACATGATGTTCCTTTATTGACGAATCTGCATGTGTTCCGCGGTCATGTCGACATGACCTTGGCAAGATAGTCCACGATGGCGATCATGCGTGGATAGTTCATGCGCTTCGGACCGATGATGCTGACGGTGCCGTTCAGCTGGCCGAAGCGGTAGGGGGAGGCGATGATGCTGTAGTCGCTGAGGCTGTCGTCCTGGATCTCACGGCCGATGCGTATCGTCACCGACTGTCCTCCGCTGATCGAATCGAGAACGTGCACGATGACATTCTGATTCTCGACCAGCTCGATAATGCCGCGCATGCGGTTCGCATCCCCGAATTCCGGTTGCTGCGACATGGTCATCATGCCGTCGATGCAGACCGCATCGCTCTCGAGCCGCTCCGAGAACAGGCGGTCGGACGATTCGATGAACAGGCGGATGATCCCGCCGTCGTCGGCATCCGTCTCGCGCATGCGGTCGACGAAGGTCTCGCGGATTTCCTGCAGCGTCAGTCCGCACAGCCTTTCGTTGAGCATCACCGCGACCTGCTCGAGCTGGTGACGGCTGATTTCGGAGCGGATCTGCAGAATGATGGATTTGACGATGCCGGACCGGATGGACAGGATGACCATGACCTTGTCCGAGGCCACCTGTACCAGCTCGAGGCGCTGCAGAATTCCCTTCCCGAGCGACGGCGCGGCGACGATCGCCAGCTGCTGGGAGATCCGGCTCAGGATGTGCGAACTCGTGCGGATCAGATCGTGTATGGCGGCCGGGACATCGCTCTCGAACTGGGACTCGAGAAAGCTTCGCTCAGCCTCGGTAAGCCTGCCCTGGAGCATCATGGAATCGACGTAATAGCGATACCCGAGATCCGTGGGGATGCGTCCGGCGGATGTATGCGGGTGTCCGATCAGTCCGCGCTCTTCGAGATCGGACATGACGTTGCGGATCGACGCAGGACTGAGGTTCAGGTCGGTAATTTTCGAGAGCGTCCGCGATCCGATCGGTGCTGCCGTGGTCACATACTGCTCGATGATGTAGAGCAGCACCGACCTCTCCCGTTCGGAGAGTGTCGCCGTTCCATAGTACGTGTTTTCCTGGCTTTCCATCGTTCTGCAGGCATGCG
>CAZWNO010000041.1:0-7376 GCA_964635845.1 uncultured Chromatiales bacterium | reverse complement strand
CATTCCTCGAATTATCCCATAAAATACGACATGGCTATATGACGCGCAAGGTAGCACTCTGTGACCTGGAGTGCTAATCCGTTGTTGTCGAAGAATTTACGGGGAAACAAAAAACCCGCGGAGAGAGCGGATCTCTCGCCGCGGGCTGCATCGGGCCAGTGCAGGTTATTCGGCGCTGAATTCCAGTGTATGGGCGACTTCTCCGTTGACGAGAATGTCCACCGAATACGCTCCCGCCGGGATCCCCTGAGGCAGGTTGAGTGAAAATCCGATCCAGCCCTCCTGATCGAAGCTGATGTCATAGGAGGTGATCGGTGCGCGCTCTCCTCCATCGACATGCTGAAACCACGACGCGGTGAAGACGGTGCCCTCCGCTTGACCGGACACATAGATCGGCGCGAAGACATACGCCACGCCCGCCGGGAAGGTGTTCGCCGCTTCCGTCGGGAAGTAGGAATCACTGAGTGCACGGGCGATGACGGCTTCCTTTATCACGCCATCGGAAAACGCTGGTTCGACGGTGAATGGCACGGTCTGGGCGAACTCTCCGTTGATGAAAAGATCCACGGCGTATTCGCCATAGGGCAGACTGTTTTTCGTCAGCGACAGGTTGAAGTCGATCCAGCCGCTGTTCTCCAGCGTGATCTCAGTGGTGTCCAGCACTTCCTGCGTCTTTTCCAGTCTGGCATACCACCGGGCTTTCACGACCGTACCTTCCGGCGTATTGGCCATGAGTACGGAACAATGCAGCATGGCATCCGAGCCGTGAAAGGATTTCGTCTCGTCAAGCGGTTCCTTCGTTTCGGCGTTGATATTGCGCGAGAATGCCACGCGCTCGATGTGCGCGGTGGTGAAGTTGCATGCCTGCGCCGCGAGCAGCAGTACGAGCGCAGCGGGAATGATCGTGAACGGTCGTGTCATGGGGATCTCCTTGGATTATGGCTGCAGTTCAATTCTCGTGATCGGTTTCATTCTGCGAGCATGTAATCACGCAATATGCGCAATCCTTCACGGTGACCCGGAAACACGAGTCGCCGCATGGCGTCTTCATAGCGAAGCCAAGCCAGGTCCGCATGCTCCGTCGAAAGCCGTATCGCCGTGTCCGCAGACACCTCCACTGCAAACACCGGTACGTGATGGATGGAATCGTCGGGTTCAAAGTAAAAAGAAGCGACGTATGGTACAACAGCGACCGATGCGGCAACGACGCCTGTTTCCTCCATGACCTCGCGCTTCGCCGCCGCAACGGCGGTCTCACCCGCTTCGATGTGTCCGGTCACCATCTGCCAGAGCGATGGATACAGTTCCTCATCCGCCGCACGCTGCAGCAGCAGATACTCGACCTCGCCCGTCCCGCCCCGGCGGTAGACATGGACCTGCACCATGTCGACAGAGAGAATGCTCAAAACGGAAATCCTGAATATTGATGGAAAGAGGACAATCCGGACAACAATTCTGCCATTATGACATCCCCGTCGGCGGAAAGGAATGACACATTTTCATCTCGTACGAACGAATGCGTGTATTCCGGGCATGGCACGGATATTGCAAAGTTGTATCTCCTTTGCCGGAATGTCAAATTACAGGCCGGAGCGAAGGCGCCGCGCCGAAGGACAAAGACACAGGACCACCATCATGTCGGAAAACAGCCAGAACAACGAAATCACCGAACCGCAGCCGGAAACCGGGCGTCGTGAACCCGCCGGAGCCGGGCAGCAGGATATTCTTCCCGTACTGCCTCTGCGCAATATCGTTTTTTTTCCCGGGCAGATCATGCCGCTGTTCGTGGGGAGACCGAGTTCCGTGCGACTGATCGAGGAGGCGCATCAGTCCCAGCGGGCGGTGCTGGTACTGACACAGCGCGACTCGACTGTCGATGTGCCGCACACGTCTGATCTCTACGAAATCGGGACTGTCGTGCGGGTGGTCAAGATCTACACCATGCCGGATGGAAGCAAGAGCGTCGTCGTGCAGGGGCTGCATCGCGCACGCTTCGTCGTCATGGCCTCGCAGGAACCGTATCTCACCGCCGAGATCGAGCATCTGCCGGAACATCCGATCAGCGCCTCCGATATTGAGGTGTCGGCGCTCGTGGCGAATGTGCGCAGTCAGCTGAAGAAGCTCGAAGGACTGCTGCCCGACTTCAATCCCGAGCAACTGAACCTGATCATGAACACGCAGGATCTCGCGAATTTCGCCTTTCTCATCGCGGCGCTGCTCAACATCGCGGTGCCCGAGAAACAGGAACTGCTTGAGACAATGGACGCGAAGGAATTGCTCAACAAGCTCGTGGTTTCCCTGAGCAAGGCCATACAGCGGCAGGAACTGAGCCAGAAGATTCAAGCCGATGTGCAGGAGTCCATCAACAAGGCCCAGCGCGAGTTCTTCCTGCGCGAACAGCTGCGCGCCATCAAGAAGGAACTCGGGGAGGAGAAGGACCAGCTCGAAGTCGACGAGATGCGGAGGAAGATCGAGGAGATCGCGATGCCCGATGAAATCAGGGCTGTCGTCGACAAGGAACTCGCACGCCTGAGCGTGATGAGTCCCGCCGCCGCCGAATACTCCGTCACACGGAACTACGTCGACTGGCTGCTCGACATGCCATGGATGATCTCGACCGACGACAACCTCGACATCAAGCATGTGCGTGAGAAGCTGGACGCGGATCACTACGGACTCGAGACAGTCAAGAAACGCATCCTCGAGTATCTCGCCGTGCGGAAGCTGAAAAACGACATGCGCGGTCCGATTCTCTGTTTCGTGGGTCCTCCGGGCGTCGGCAAGACCTCGCTCGGCCGTTCGATCGCCGATGCGATGGGACGCAAATATGTCCGCTTCTCGCTCGGCGGCGTACGCGACGAGGCGGAGATCCGCGGACACCGCCGCACCTATGTCGGCGCGCTTCCCGGGCGCATCATCCAGAATATCAAGAAAGCCGGTTCGAACAATCCGGTACTCGTGCTCGACGAGATCGACAAGGTGGGGATGGACTTCCGCGGCGATCCCACCTCGGCCCTGCTCGAGGTTCTCGATCCCGAGCAGAACGTCAATTTCAGCGATCATTACCTCGAGGTTCCTTTCGATCTCTCGCGCGTGCTGTTCATCGCGACGGCGAATTCGCTGGACACCATACAGCCGGCGCTGCGCGACCGGATGGAGATCATCGAGATACCGAGCTATATCCTCGAGGAGAAGGTGCATATCGCGCGTCGGCACCTCCTGCCGAAGCAGCTCCGGGAGCACGGACTCATCGAGGAGCAGCTGGATCTGAGCGACGCCGTGATCAGGGATATCGTGGATCGGTATACGCGGGAATCAGGCGTGCGCAGCCTGGAGCGCAAGCTCGCCGATATCTGCCGCGGCGCGGCGCGGCAGATCGCCGAGGGTGATCGCGATACGGTCACCGTCGGCAGCGCCGACCTCGGTGAGTATATCACCTCGCGGAAATTCTTTCCGGAAGCAGCCGAGCGCATCTGCCGTCCCGGGATCGCCACGGGACTCGCGTGGACGCCGGTCGGCGGTGACATCCTGTTCATAGAGGCCACGAAAATGAAGGGGAAAGGCCGTCTCACAATCACCGGGCAGGTGCGCGATGTGATGAAGGAGAGCGTGCAGGCCGCCATGAGCTACATCGCTTCGAACGCGAAGCAGATCGGCGTGGACGAGGATTTCCGCGACACGCTCGACATCCACGTGCACGTGCCCGCCGGCGCGGTGCCGAAGGACGGCCCCTCCGCGGGCGTGACCATGCTGGCCGCGCTGACGTCGCTGCTCACCGATCGCATCGTTCGCAACGACCTGGCCATGACCGGCGAAATCACGCTGCGCGGGCAGGTGCTTCCCATCGGCGGCGTCAAGGAAAAAGTGCTGGCCGCCCATCGCGCCGGCATCCGTGCCGTGCTCCTGCCGAAGCGCAACGCCGACGATCTCGCGGAGATCCCCGAGACGGTCAGGAATGAGATAACCGTCCATCTGGTGGAGGAAATGCACGAAGTGCTGGAGATCGCGCTCCAGAAAAAATCACGAAAATCGAAGTCCCAAAAGAATTCCATTGAAAACGATTCAAAAATTCGCTAAATTGAACAGATAGTGGAATGCTGTACAAATATCTGGTGAGCGATGAAAACAACTGAGAAAACCGCACCGAAACCCGTGAAGGTGAAACAGATGGGCAAGGTCATCGGCATGGTGATCACGGAATGCCCGATGTGCAAGAATACGATCAGTTTCGACATACAAACCGCGAAATACTGTCCCTACTGCAATGCCGAAGTGAGCGTCGATCTCGACAAGGTCGAGGTCATCGTGCGCGCCAGCCGGAACGCCAACCAGAAGGGTGGACAGAAGCGCGTGGCGTAAGGGCGGAAAATACGACGGAAGCGGGTACCGCGGAGCGCGTCAGATCATCTGATGCGCTCTTTTTCGTACGGAGCTCAGGCAGGATCGCCTCAAATGCTCGCGCGGGTCAGCGAAGCAGATGCACAGGTTTCACCATCACGATTTCCCCCACCTGGAACCTGCAGAAATACTGGCCTGTCGGGAGGGAGACTCCATTGTCATTCTTTCCATCCCAGGGAATCGAATAGTTGCCCGCCGCCGGCGACAATCGCGTTAGCGTCTTCACTATCCTTCCCAGCATATCGTGAATGGTCAGGTGAACTGGCGTGCCATCAGAAAGCGAGAAAGAGATCGACGTCAGTGAGGAAAACGGATTCGGTGATATCGAATTGAGCACGGGGCTCACGGGCTGTGGTGGCGTTTCTGCATCGAGTGTCTTCCCGGTGATATCGCATTGGCTGGTTGCATCCTGGGTCCCGAGGATTTCTCCGCCGATAAGAATCATGCGGCCGTCAGCGAGGAGTGTCGCGGTATGGTTGCTCCGTTCGACGAGCATGGGCGGTCCCAGCTGCCAGTATGGATTCGGTTGCCAGGCATCCAGGATCTCCGTACTCAGATCTCCCTGCCCGATCCTCCATGCACCCGTGAGGATAAGGAACCGGTCCTTTACCAGGGTGGCAGTATGATTCTTCCGCTGGTACAGGGTGTTCGGAAGGAGGGTCCATTCACCAGTACCGTTGTTCTTGTAAGGATCGAATATTTCGCAGGAAGATATCTCCGAGCCTCCCATATCCCCGCCAGTGACGAGCACCCTTCCATCGGGGAGAAGCGTCGCTGTGTGACTTTCGCGTGGATAGTTCATGGAAGCGGCATGCGACCACTGGCCTGAAGCCTGGTCGTACAGTTCACAGGTGATCGTCGGGGCGTAGTTGTGCACACCCCCGGTCACCAGCACGCGTCCATCGAGCAATTTCGTGGCGCGGTGCCGACCGCGACCGTAGGCAAGTGAACCGGTTCGGCGCCATCTCCATCGCGGATCGGCGCCCTGGACAGTCTCCAGCGACTCGAAGATCTCGCAGGTCGGGAGTCCACGATCGTAGTCCTTGGAACCGACGACGAGCACCTTCCCTGACCTCAGATAGGTAGCGGTGTGCTCGTAGCGGACATCGTTCATATCCGGCAGCGCCCGAAGGGACCCGGTCACCGGATCAAGGAACTCGCACTGCCGGATCGGCACGCCGTCGAGTCCGCCCGTAATGAGTATCCAGCCTGACGTCATGAGCGTCGCTTCATGCCGTTCCCTTCGGTCAGCCATGTCGGGGAAATCGATCCAGATTCCCATCCCGTTGTTCCCGGACGGATCGAAAACGCGGACTGTTTGCAGCGGCTCGTGTCCTTTGCGGCCACCGGTGACGAGCAGCCGATGATCCGGCAGCAGCGTCGCCGTGTGATAGTAGCGTGCGGGAAAGATTTCAGCCGCCGGGATCCAGCTGAAATCTATCGGGGACTGCGCATACGATAGGAGTGGAATCGTCACGAACAGCGTGATCAGCGACACCGCACCCCCCGGGAAAAGACGCCCTCGCCTCATGGGACCTCCAAATGACGCGTCTGAACTGTGAACATAATACGTTACGAAGAAAACCGCGCAATGGCAATACACAGGACAATGATAGCGAGTATTTATGCCACCGTATCGTGCTGCCGCATGGCGCCATGACAACGGTGGTGCCGGGGCGTGCGGCTGCAGGATCTCGACCTTGAACCGGGTATGCATTGTATCTCTGACCCGCTGACCCTAAATTTATGGTTTGCTCCATCACCACTCCAGACAAACACATGGCAAAAGTACGCAGCGCCGACAAGAAAGCCCCGCGGGGCGCGACCACTCCGAATCTCACACAGCCGGGATTCATGCAGAAGCACGCCAATGCGATTTTCATCGGGCTGATCGCCCTCCTGCTGATCGCCTTTTTCCACGAGGCTTTTTTCTCGGGAAAGGTGTTCTTCGTACCGGATAATGTGTCTTCCATCGTCTATGAGGAAGGATATCTCAGCGAAGCCGACGAAGCGGGCGTGAATCCGTTCTGGAACCCGTACGTCTTCTCGGGCATGCCGACATGGGGATCGTCGTCGCCGGGACATGGCATGTACCTGCACAGCTTCCTCGATCCCCTCAAGCCGATGGTCATCATGCAGGCATACGGCTGGGTGCAGGCGATCATCAATGTCCTGCCGCTGCCCCCGATGTTCTGGGATATCTTCAACTTCTTCCTGCTCGGGGTGTTCACCTACTTCCTCGGCAAGCGGCGGAACTTCGAACCCTGGGTGGCGTTTCTGGTCGCCGTCTCGGTCGTGTTTTCACTGTACTCCCTCAACTGGATCATGGCCGGACACAATACGAAGATCACCGTCTTCGCATTCCTCCCGGCCATCCTTCTCCTCGTGGATCTCCTCTTCGAGAAGCGCACGCTGACGCGCATCGGATTGCTGGTGCTCGCGCTGCATTTCTCCTTCAATTCCGGACACGTGCAGATGGTGTTCTACAGCATGATGGCCGTCGCACTCTATGTGCTGTACAAATGGTACAGCGGCGAGAGTTTCGGCAAGGTCGCGCTCGTCGCGGCCATCACTGCAGGCAGCGCCGTGTTCGCATTCCTGATGCTGTCGGGACCCTACTTCGCCGCGTGGGAATACAAGGACTTTTCCATCCGCGGTGCGGGATCGGGAGGATCGGGACACGGCACGGCCGCAACGGGACTCGATTACGACTATGCGACCCTGTGGTCCTTTTCTCTGGTCGAGGTGATCACGTTCTTCGTACCGTCCTTCGTCGGTTTTGGAAATCTGACATACTGGGGAACGATGACCTTCACCGAATCGCCGATCTATCTCGGTGTGGTGATCAGTTTTCTCGCCCTGCTCGGCATCATCCTTCGACCGAAAGACAAGTTCGTGCACCTGTGGATCGTGCTGGGGCTCGTCGCCCTGCTCGTCTCCTTCGGACGAAATTTCAGCCTGCTCTACGACCTGTTCTT
>CAZWNO010000040.1:0-31433 GCA_964635845.1 uncultured Chromatiales bacterium | reverse complement strand
GAGCACGAGCACGAGCACGAGCACGAGGACGAGCACGAGCACGAGCACGAGCACGTGTACGAGCACGAGCACGAGCACGAGGACGTGTACGAGTACGAGGACGTGTACGAGGACGTATCTGGGGGCGGCGCACGCCTGTGCGCCGTCTTCGAGGACGCTTGCCCGTCGAAGTGCGGCGATGCCGGACGAAGGCGGGAGGACGAGGGCGTGGTTGGGACTGGCTCCTATGGAGGCGGACAGTGCGCTGACGTGCATGGGGAATAATGACGATGGGGATGTCGGCGATACCCGTACTCGTGAAACGCGATCGCCTCACGCGATCCGGCAGGAGCGCCGGCGGTTAAAGTGCCGCCAGCGCAGGACTTGCATCCAGAGCTTCGGCGATTTTACAGACGGTTTCCACTGCCTGAGCGCGAGGATGATTGTTTGCAAAGAGAAAAACATGCTGTGACGCCTCGACAAGAGCGATAATGTTGTTGACGATTTCCTGCAATTCGCTTCCAGTGTAGCGATAATCGTAGCGCGTGAAGTTGTCGCCGTCGAACCAGTTCTGCGCGTTGCGACCGTGAAGGCGGTAGTACGCAAGTTCCCTGCCGGGATAGATCACGCTGCTGGTCAATCCCGGCAGGCGGGGCGCGTCGACGGAGCACAGCACCGCTTTCCTTTTTCCGTAGTGCGCATAAGATATTTCGTTATGCCAACTTATATGCCTGAATTCGAGTACTACATTAAATGAATTGAAGTACTCGATCAGTTCGTCCAGATACGCGGAATTGTCGCGTGTACACTTGAAGCTGTAGGGAAACTGGAAGAGCAGGCATGCCAGCTGTCCGGCGTCGGCGAGCACCAACATCGCATCCGCGAAGTCCTGCCAGTTCTGCTGTACCACCCGGCGTTCGTGCGTCATGCTCTGATGGGCCTTGACGCTGAACTGCATGTGCGGCGCCTTGTTGCGGATCTGGAACAGCGTGCTCGCGCGCGGCATGGTGTAATACGTGTAATTCAGCTCGGTCGCAGGGAAGAAATGCTGGTAGTATTCGAGCATCTGCGGTTTCCGGGTGCCCGGCTGGTAAAACGGCCCGACCCAGTCGTCGTATGAGTATCCGCTCGTGCCAAGGAACACGCCTCGCTGCCGCAGCTTCCATATGCTGCGCGGGGGGATGATGCGCGTTTCCGCTTCGGTGAAAAGACTTTCCTGGTACATGGCTGCGTAAGACTTAGATAAATGTCTAACCGAATGTACGATGTGGAAAAGTCTTTGTCAAGCGAAATTTTACACGCCCCGCACGGAACGATACCGGTGGAATTCCGCGGCAAAAAACGTACATTGTTGAATTACCCTATTAACGGCACGGGGAAGACAGCGAATCTGCTTCACGGCTGTTCTTTCCTTGCCTGCTTCTTCCGTCGTCAGCTCCGAGGGCTCTCCACATGAATACAGTTTTCCGGGCATGCATTCTGTTCAGTCTCCTTGCGACCGTCGCGGGAGCGCAACCGGCGCTCACCATCAAGCGCGTCGGCATCGCGAACTGGCCGACCGTCGAGGCGTATTACGAGGTCAAATGCATCGGACAGATCGACATCACGCATACGACCGCCAATCTCACGGTGGAGGAGGACGGCCTCCCCGTCACTGCGTTCTCCGTTGTGCATCCCGATACCACGCAGCACCATCCGATGTCCGTGACGCTCGTCTTCGATGCGGGCGGCTCGTCCGGCGGCATCTACACTCCGGCGATGAAATCCGCCGGCGCGGTATTCATCGACAAGATGAACGGCACGACGGACGAGGCGGCGCTCGTGTTCTTCAACACGCTGGTCACGCTGCAGCAGCCGATGACTCCTGCGAAAGCCACGCTGCAATCCCAGATCGCCACGCTCGGGTTCGCGGGCGACCGCGCGCTGCTCGACGGCGCGCACACCGGGGTGATCCACGCGGCCACCAGCGGACAGCGTCCCAACAGGGCGGTCGTCGTGGTGACGGATGGATCCGACAACGCGAGCACGCATACGGCACAGGAACTGATCGACCTCGCGCGCGGCTACAGGGTGCGCATCTACACGGTCGGACTCGGCGCATCGTACGACCTGAACACGCTTCGAAGCCTCGCCGACAGTACAGGCGGCGCATTCTACAACGTGCCGGATACGACGCAGCTGCGCTACGTGTACAGCGAGATCTTCGAGCATATCAGTGACGAGGGACGCGAGAGCCGCCTTACCTACACCACGAGCTGCCAGGACGGCAGCACGCACGAATTCGGGATGGCCGTGACAGGCATATGCGGCGGAAACGCGCAGAAAACCACGGCCTTCGTGAAGCCGGACGATCCGTCGGAGCGCCATTTCCTCGACATGGTGATCGGGGATGCGGAAGTGCTCGCCGGTTCCTTCATCAGTATCCCCGTGGTGAATACAACCCTTACCACCGGGATACTGCAGCCGATGTCGCTCGGGATCAATTTCCCGAAGAACATACTGCAGCTGCAGAACGTGGTCGTCACCGGAAGTTCCCCCCTTCAAAATACTACGATATCCTTTATGTCCGTGGGCAGCTTCTACAGTCTGTGGACGGAGAATGCGGTTTTCATCGACGGCCCGGGGATCCTGTTCATGCTCGAGTTTCTCGTCCTCGATCGCGAGGACTCGGTGTCGTGTGAGATCAGGTCCAACTACGCGTTGTCGACCGGCGGGTGCCTGACACCTGTGTTGTTCGATGGCCGCGTCAATGTCGGCATTCCTCCCCGTCCGGTCATCGAGGCGATCGGACCCTCGAGCGTGTGCGCCGGAGACTCGGTCATGCTCCGGCTGACAAAATCCTACGACTGGTATTCATGGTCGACCGGCGATACGACGCGCACGATCGCCGTGCGCAGCGGCGGCAACGTGGGCGTCGCGGTGATGGATCACGCCGGACGCACGGCGCTCTCCCCGCCCTTTGCGGTGCAGGTATTCGATGCGCCGGAACCGGTGCTCACCGCATCGGATACCGTGTCGCTCTGCAGCGGCACTGCTCTGCCGCTTGGGACGATTCAGCCTTTCGCATCGTACCGCTGGTCGACGGGCGATACGACATCGACGTTGCTCATCGACTCGGCGGGCGAGTTTTTCGTCGAAGTGACGGACAGCAACGGCTGCCACGGTATTTCCGGTACAGTGGTCGTCATTCTCGACAATCCCACCGTCTCGATCATCGCCGACGGACCGCTGACTTTCTGTGAAGGAGACACCCTGCGTCTCAGGGCGAGCGGCGGATTCGTGTCGTGGCAGTGGAACGGCGGCGGCGCCTCCCGGGAACTGATCGTCACCGCTTCCGGCCGCTGCTCCGTCCGTGCGGTCAATGCCGCGGGCTGCGTCGCCTATTCCGACACCGTCGATGTCGTCGTGCTCCCGCGTCCTCTTGCGGTGATCACATCGGATAAATGGTTCACGCTGTGTCCGGATGATTCGCTGGTCCTCGATGCCCAGGCAGGCTACGCGCAGTATCTCTGGTCCACGGGTGAGGCGTCCCGGCGCATCATCGTCCGCGCACCCGGCGTGTACTGGGCAAAGGTCGCCGGCGCGAACGGCTGTTTCTCCGCGGCGGACACTGTGCGCATCGGGACTCCCGTCCGGCCGCAGCTGACGCCCACTGGACCGCAGGTCGCCTGCCACGGTGAAACCGTGCGCGTGGATGCCGGCGCAGGGTACCTTGCCTACCGCTGGAATTCCGGTGATACAACGCGGATCGTGGATCTGGGGCTGACCGGCGACTACTGGGTGGATGCGACGGAACCCGGCGGCTGCGTCGTCCGTTCCGACACGGTATTCGTACAGATCCGGCGGCGCATCGATCCGGAAATCATCATCAAAGGATCGCAGACGATCTGCGAAGGCGACAGTGTCATTCTCGAAGCTCCCCTCGGCTTCGTTTCCTACCTCTGGAACAGCGGGGAGACCAGGAGCCGTGTTGTGGCCCGGAGCAGGGGGGTGTACCGCGTCACCGTATTCGACAACGAGTATTGCAGCGGAACCTCACGCGACATTTCCGTCGAGGTAAATCCGCGTCCGGCGAAACCGTCGATCACGCGGCTCGATGCCGAACTCACGACAACGCTCGCCTCGGGCTACCAGTGGTACCGCGACGGCCTGCCCGTTCCCGGAGCGACTCTGCGCAGCTATTCCGTGCAGAGCAACGCGCGGTACGCCGTCGAGGTGTTCAATGAATACGGCTGCGGAACGATGTCGGATGAGATGACGGTGATCGTCGTCGACGTCGAATCCCTGCCCGGCGGTTTTGCGATCGAGCTCTACCCGGATCCGACAGACGGCTTGCTGACTGTCAGCCTTGCATTGCCTGCGGCCGAGGAGACGCAGGTGCAGGTACTGAACCTGCTCGGACAGGTCGTGGAATCGAAGCAGCTGCGGACCGTCGCAGGTACGACGGTGCGACAGGTCTTCGATCTGCGTCGCCGGCCCGCCGGCGTCTACCTGCTCCGCATCGAATCCGGCGCGGAAGTGCGATTCAAGCGGTTTGTCCTGATGCGGTAATTCAAAGGAACGAAGCTGCGAAGCAGCGTGGAAGAAGTTGCCGACGCCTACCTGTCGGTGAAGAAGATGGATTTCATGCCGATCAGCTTGAGCATGGTGGAGACCGCAAAATCCATGTACGACTGCTGCTGGAGGAGATCCCCAATGATTATGTGCTCGGCATGGACCAGCGCGTCTTCCTGGAGTTCCGCCACGCGATTGTTGATTCCATGCCATGTCGACTTGAGCCGCGTACCGTAGTGCGCATAGATCTGATGCTTGATCAGGTTCTTCATGCGCGACGACATCGAAAGCGCGTCACGGCCGTGTCCGTTGTCCGAGAGGTCGATGGCCTTGATTTCGAACGTGCGGTAGTCCTCGCGTGAATGCGTGTAGATCGCCATTTCGCGGATGTAGAGTTCGCTGTAGCATTTCCATTTCGCCTGTCCGTACACGTCCCCTTCGAGCACAGCGTCGCCAAGTGCGTAATGCATCTTCTCGATGTAGGGATGGATTTCCACGGGTTCGTGCGTGTACATGTCCTCGAAAGCCCAGAGGAGGTTTTCCTTGCTCATGTACCGGCCTTCGTTCTTCATCCGGTCCTGCACTTCCGCGAGCAGGAGGTCGTAGACATTGGTGACCAGTTTCAGATGCGCGTGGAGTTCCGGAGCGACGTACCGGTCGAGGAACGACTGGTAGCCGCGCACTCCGTAGACCTGCCCGCGCTCGTCACGCGCGTGGTCGAGCAGATCCTCGAGCGCGTCGTGCATGAATCCCACCGTGCTGTACAGATGCTCGCCCTGCTGATCCATGCTCATCATTCCCACGACGGCGCCCACGCGATGCAGATGCGCCGCCGAGGTGATCCCGCATTTCCGTTCCAGTTTATATCGGAAAAATAGATCCATGATGTCGCGTACTTCGCCCGCGTACTTCCCGTAGAACAGCGCGAGCTGTTCGATATCGGGAAGCCGCCCGAAGAGGAGCTGCTCCTGAAGGAGCTGAAAATCCGCCGACTCTTCCACATGGCTCCGTGCATCCGAAATTTCCGTCGGCGCGTTGTGCTGGTGCGTCCGCGGCGTCCCGAAGTCGCCCGTATGCTGCTCGAGGAAACCGCCGAACACCGATTGCATGCTGCGGGCCTGCTGGATTCCGTACAG
This sequence comes from uncultured Chromatiales bacterium, assembly GCA_964635845.1. Classification (GTDB taxonomy): domain Bacteria; phylum Bacteroidota; class Ignavibacteria; order SZUA-365; family SZUA-365; genus SZUA-365. The sequence goes on along the minus strand of CAZWNO010000040.1, from coordinate 25,764 downwards.
GGTGACCAGCATCTGGAGATCGGGGACCTCATGCCGCACGATCTCCCGGAGAATGCCGGCTGCCGCGTCGTAGTGCGGGTTCATTTTCATCTGCGCGATGGCGCTGGATACTCTCATGGTGTTACCTCGCACTCCGGTGCAAGCCGTCGCACACGGCGGATACAGGGCATCGTGATTGCGAAGACCAGAACGACGAGAATCAGGAAAATCAGTAATCCTTCCATTGCGACCGAAGATTCAATCAATGGATGCGGCGGAAGACATTTGCGAAGAAAAAATACATCGTATTCGATCCTCCGGCAAACAGCGCGCCGCACTTGTATCCTTCAGCGATTGCCGATGGTTTTTCCTTATGCGGCTGCGCTGAGGCCGGACCGTCAGCGCCGCGCGTTTTCCAGGCGCTTCATCGCGATCAACTCCGCCGTGAGTACATAATCGGCCGCGGTTCCGAGGGAGGGAAGCCCGCCGTACCAGTTTCCCGTCACCGGATCGACCAGCTCGGGCAGGAGCCCGTCGTGCCGGAGCGCTTCCCGCGTCACTGATGAAAACAGGGCCTCGGCCCTGCGCAGATTTCCCGCAGCCGCATATGCGCGCGCCAGGCGCAGCGCGAGCTGGGGACGTGCCTGACGCGCGAACCAGTCGCCCCCAGGCTCCGCGCGATACAGATCCACAGTGTCCTCGATCGCGAAACCGGATTCGATGACGTCGAAGGCGAAGCGCTCCGCCTCCGAACCGCGATCGAACAGGCCGAGCGTCACTCCGTCGATGAGCAGGGGATGGAAGAGGCGGAGCTCGATGGCGGTGAGGCTGTCCGCGCGGTCGTGAGGGAGCACGCCGTCGATCAGGCGCAGGACGGCGGATTTCGCCCGTGCCGCGGCTTCGTCGTATAAAAAGGCCTTCAGGTCCTGTGCAAGGAGTCTCGCGTGCGCGGCCGCGATGCGCAACGCATGCGCGGCGAGGAGCGTCGTGTACACACCGGGGAGATCGGAGCGTCCTTTACCCCACGGACTGTCGTCCTGCGCCAGCAGACCGAGACTGTCGAGGCGGTACATCAGCACGTCGGCCGCGTGCGCGCTGAGCCGCGGCCAGTGCGGCGCCACGAACGCGCTGTCGGAAAACGGCAGTCCCGCGGTCAGGGCGCGGAGCCGCGCCTGTTCTCGCAGCGCATCCAGCGCCATGATGTAGCGCGGCATCCCCTCGTAGCGCAGGACGCTGTGCTCGCGGTCGGACCACCGCCATTCGTTGCCCGAGCCGTCGTAACGCGCGGGTGTGACCAGGTACGGAAATCCGACGCCGCATTCCTTCCCGTAGACGTCGAAGAGCTTGTAGACGCTGTGCTCGGCCCGATGGATGAACTCCAGCGCGGCGCCGGCAGCCGTTGTCAGTCCGGCCGCGGCCAGCGCTTCCGCGGCGAGCAGGTGGTCGGCCGGAAGGCAGACCGCGCTGCCGGTCGGCTGCAGCGCGGCGACGAACTGCCCTTTCGCAAGGCCGTCTTCACGTACCTGCATCTGCAGCATCGTGACCAGCGAGCGACGGTACACGCGCTGTTCCTCCACCGTGAGAACATCGGGGAGATACCGCGCCTCCGACAGATCCGCCTCCCAGGCGGCAACCGCTTCGTCGAGCGCGTAGGCCGGGGGACCGGCTGCAAGGAATTCCTCCATGTCACGGTCGACCAGTTCCGTGCAGCAGGCGTTGTACGCGAGGATATGGTACGTCGTGCGCAGCAACCCGTCTTCCTGCCTGCGCTCCTCGTACCGCCAGTACGGCCTGTCCATGACGAACTGCAGTCCCGCCTCGTCGCGGGCGTCGGCCGGCTGTCGCACGGCGACCACGAGCACGCGCGACTGCGTGCGCAGCGGATGGTACCAGTACACATCCACACTGCCCATGCGCGCGTGCAGGATACCGGTGTCCTTCAGGTATCCGTACGAGGTCGGAATGAACGGACGCGCAGTGCCCCCGTTTTCCAGCGTGATCGCGAGCCGCGAGAGCACGGTCTCCGTGGGAAGATCGGGGGAGATCCGGTCGTACAGGCGCGGCCTGCTCCAGCGCAGGATGGCGCTGTCGGGACTCCATGCCGAAACCATGACGCCGTTCGAGAGATGACGCAGCGGCTCTTCCCGCGGCGCGTCGATGATTTCGTCCAGCAGCCGGTGCATCGAGTCGGCCCGCACGATGCGGAACATCGCTCCCGTGATTCCGCCGGAATTGCCCGCGTCGTACACCCGCAGCGCGAGCAGATTGAATTCCTCGCGGATGAAACGCGGCAGGGGATACACGCGCAGGGAGCGCAGCTCGGAACGGAAATCCGGAGGAAAGGATCCGGTTTGTCCGACCTTCACGCCGTTGAGGAAGGTCTCGTCCGCGTCGTCGATGCCGCTCATGACCAGGAGGAGCGAGTCTTCGCGCATGGCGCGCGGGATGGTGAAGCGGACACGGTACCACGCGAATCCGTCGAGCAGGGGGAAGCCGTTCTCCTCCCAGGCTCCCGGCACGGTCACGAAATTCCACTCCTGCTCCTCGTCGATGTACTTGCTGCGCCAGACATCATCGTCGCCCGGACGGATCGCCGCGAGGCCGCGCAGGTCGATCGACGTGGTGTCCTGCGCCCGGGCAGCGCCGGCGAGCGCGAATGCGAGGACGAGTACATGAACGAGGGTTCGCGGCATGTCAGGTCCGCCGCAGGAATGCATGCACGAGGCGCGCGAGGTCGCCGGAAGCCCGGGCCGCGGTGGCGGTCACCTCCGCATGCGAGACGGACTGGCGCACGGTGCGCGCGACGTTTGTGATGCAGGAAACGGCGAGCACCGGCAGACCCGCACGCGCCGCGGCGATGATCTCCGGTGCGGTGGACATTCCCGCGGCATGCGCGCCCGCGAGCCGGAAGAACGCGATCTCCGACCGCGTCTCGTAGGTCGGACCGGAACAGAATCCGTACGTTCCCTCCCGCAGGCGCACGCCGGCCTCCTCCGCGGCGTCACGCGCCCGCGCGAGGACGGAGGGCGAGAACAGCGGTCGGGGTAGTGGAGTTTCGGGTGTGAAACGTCCCTGAAGTTCGAGACCCATGTGCCGCGCGGCCGGGAGCACGAGCAGGTCCGTGATCAGCATGAGGTCGCCCGCGGCAAAGGCGGGATCGAGTCCGCCGGCTGCGTTGGTCGCGACGAGCACGCGCGCGTGGAGTGCCGCGGCGATCCGTGCGGGAAGCGCGGTGTGGCCGGGAGAGTAGCCTTCGTAGCCGTGCACGCGTCCCTGGAAGAGCAGGATGCGCAGTCCGTGCGCCCGCGCGATGTGAAGCCGGCCCTGATGTCCCTCGATGGTGGAAATCGGGTAGCCCGGCAGTTCGCTGGTTGAGACCGAGGCGAGCAGCTCGACCGTATCGGCGAACTGTCCGAGACCCGAGCCGAGGACGATCGCGACGTCGACGTCGCCGCCGGTCAGCTGGTGCAGCGCGCTGAGAAGTTCCGGCGGCAGGGGACTCAGCAGCGGCGCATGCATATCCGCGTCTCGTGCGTGCAGGTCCGCGCGCGGCGTTATTTCGTCCGCGCTCATCAGCGGCGCATGCATATCCGCGTGCCATGGATGCAGGTCCGTGTGCGGCGTATGCTCGTCCGCGCTCATAGGGCGACGAGTACGCCGGCGAGAGTAGCGGTCATCATGGTGGCCAGCGTGCCGCCCAGCAGGGCGCGCAGGCCGAGACGGGAGATGTCCTTCCGCCGCTCGGGAGCGAGGGGTCCGAGGCCGCCCATGAGAATCGCGATGGAGGAGAAATTCGCGAAGCCGCAGAGCGCAAAGGCGGCCATCGTGATCGCCTTTTCGGAGTACAGCGCGCCGGCCTTGAGCATCGCGGACATGTCGAGGTAGGCCACGAATTCGTTCAGCACCAGCTTGGTGCCGAGCAGGCTTCCGACCTGGAAGGATTCCGCCCAGGGAAAGCCGATGCCGAAGGCGACGTACTGAAGGACGAGTCCGAAAATCAACTCGAGGCTGAGCGGTTTGCCGAAAGTCGCCATGAGGAAGCCGTTGAGGTCGCCGATCCGGCCCAGCAGTCCGAGCATGTAATTCGAGAGTGCGATCAATGCGATGAACGCCAGCAGCATCGCCGCGATGTTGAGGGCGAGCTGCAGTCCGTCGGAGGCGCCGCCGGCGGCCGCATCGATCAGGTTCGAGGCGTTCTTCTCCCGGGGCACGCGCACGTGCCCGAGCGTCAGCGGCTGGCCGGTCTCGGGAATGAGGATCTTGCTGAGGACCAGTCCCGCCGGAGCGGCCATGATGCTCGCGCCGAGCAGCTGCGCGGCAAAACGCACCTGCGCCTCCGATATCGGGATTCCGTGGAGTTCCGCGTACGAGAGGCCGAGCATCTGCACATAGGCGGCCATGACGCCGCCGGCGATGGTCGCCAGTCCGCCGACCATGATGGTGAGCAGCTCCGATTCGGTCAGGTCCTTCAGGAACGGACGGATCATCAGCGGCGCCTCGGTCTGGCCGACGAAGATGTTGGCCGTGTTCGACAGCGACTCCGCGCCGCTGGTGCCGAGGATCTTCACCATGATCCAGGCCATGCCCTGCACGACACGCTGCATGATACCGAGATAGTACAGCACCGACATGAGCGACGCGAAGAAGATGATCGTCGGAAGAACCTGGAATGCGAAGAAGAAGCCGAAGGATTCCCCGCCGCCGGGGCTGTTCGCGAGCGAGCCGAAAATGAAACGCGCGCCTTCGGTGGTGAATCCGAGGATCTTCACGAACACCTTGCTGAGGAAATCGAATCCGTCCTTCGCCCAGCCGAGCGGCCACCACAACGCGCGCAGCGCGTCGCCCTTGATCACCAGCGTGCCGAACACCAGCTGAATCAGCAGCCCCTTGCCGACCATCGCCCAGCGCACGCTGCGCCGGTTCGTGGAGAAGAGCAGGGCGATGCCCAGGATCAATGCAATGCCGAGGATCCCGCGCAGGATGCTTTCAGTCATTCCGCTCTCCTTACCTCGTCGAGATTGGTCGTCCAGCAGTGTCTGCAGCGGGCTTCGTAGGATTCGTCGGCGCCGACCAGGACGCGTTCGGCCTGACGGGTCACGCGCTGCGTGCGGTTGGCCGGATTGCCGCAGACCATGCAGATCGCAAGGGATTTCGTGATGTATTCCGCGACGGCGAGAAGCTGCGGCATGGGCTCGAACGGCTGTCCGAGGTAGTCCTGATCAAGGCCGGCGACGATCACCCGATGGCCGCGGTCGGCGAGGTTCTCGCACACGCGCACCAGTTCGAGGTCGAAAAATTGTGCTTCGTCGATGCCGACGACGTCGACACCGACGGCCTGCGCTTCGATCTCCCCGGCGGAGGAGACGTTGACCGAAGGCAGTGACACCCCGCTGTGCGAGACGATGCGGTCCTGCGCGTAACGGGTGTCGATCACCGGCTTGAAGATCGCGACGCGCTGCCTGGCGATCTGCGCGCGGCGCAGGCGCCGGATGAGCTCCTCGGTCTTGCCGCTGAACATGCTGCCGCAGATGACTTCTATCCAGCCGGTTTCTTTCGGGAGATTCTTGACGGGGATGTGATCGACCATGTGGGGACTGTGCCGGATGCTGAGACAAACGAAGAAAAGTACACGGATTTTCCCAGCAAATGAAATCCGCCGCGGAGCCGGCGAAACGGTCCTCTTCACGGACTGCCGCACGGATGCCGCGGCGGCGGTCGGAATCGCAAGGCGGAGCGCGCGGGCCGTTTCTTGATGCGAACGCAAACTATTCGGATATTCATGTGGCGTATTTCACCGGCACCGATCGTGAATAAAAGAGCAACGCATCACATACTTTCCGGATTCGCTGTCGCGCTGCTGTTCCTTTCGGCCGCGGCGCGGGTATCCGGGCAGGATCACGGCGATTTTCTGCACGAGTTGTCGGACGCACGTCAGCGGCTGCAGCAGAATGCCGATTCATCCGTCATCCACGCCCGCCGCGCGCTGCACCTGGCGAAGACCGACGGGCAGCGCGCCGACGCGCGCGAGCTGTATGCCGAGGCATTGCGGCTGGCAGGGGATTACACCTCCGCACAGGTGCAGTACGGCGTCCTGCTGAACCACGCCTCCGACACGCGCAACGCGCAGCTTCGCGCACGGACGCTCAACGCTCTCGGGGTGCTCGAGCGGCTGTTCGAGAATTACGATGCGTCGATGAGCTATCACACCGACGCGTACCATGTGTTCGACTCGCTCGACAACCGTCTGGGCACCGCCCAGGCGATGCACGACCTCGCCGTGACCTTGCGCAGCGTCCATCGCGACGCGGATGCGATGGACCTGCACGTGCGCGCCCTGCGGCTGCGGCTCGAGGAGAACAACACGGCCGCCGTGGCGGAATCCCGGAACAGCATCGGAACCCTGTACTGGTATGCCGGCCAGCCCGATTCCGCGCTGCTGCACTACCGCGAGGCGCTGTCGCTGCGCAAGCAGCTCGGGGTGCTCAGCACGGAAGTCGCCGCGACGCTCAACAATATCGGCAACGTGTACCGTACGACAGGCGATCCCGCGCGCGCGCTCGATTTCTGCGGCGAGGCGATGAACATCGCCCGCACCATCGGCGATGATGGCATGCTCGCCGTCGTCAGCAAGAATACCGGCATCGCGCTGCGCCTGCAGGGGGATTTTACGCGCAGCCGGGAATTGCTCGCCCAGGCCCTGCATCTGGCCCGGAGCATCCGGCTGGGACGCGTCTATGCGGAGGCGCTGAAGGAACAGTCGCTGCTGGAAGAGGCGGCGGGGAATCCCGTCGCGGCGCTGACAATGCTGCGGACCTACATCGCCGCGGAAGATTCGCTGCACCGGCTCATCGTGGCGGAGAGGATGCGGCGCGCGGAGAAAAACGTCAATGAACTGGCGCAGCGCCTGCGCGTGCAGGATCTCGAGGATTCGCGGCAGGGCGATTTCCTCATTTTCCTCGTCGTCGTGATCGCACTTCTGCTGATCATCGTGGGAATCGCGCTCCTCGCCCTCCGGCTGCGCGGGCGTTCGAACAGAACCCTGTCCGAAATGAATACCGAGATCCAGCAGATGAATGTCCGGCTGCAGGAGCTGAACCGCGAACTCGCGGATTCGGAGGAGAAATACCGGCTCCTCTTCGAGCACCTGCCCGTGGGTGTCTTTCTCTATGACAGCGAGATGACGCTGCTGCAGGTCAACGATGCATTCGCCGACATTTTCGGCGGGTCCCGGCCGAGTCTCGAAGGGCTCAACTTCGAGACGCTCCGCGATCGCAGGATCATTCCGGCGCTCCAGGCGGCGATCGCGGGCAAGCCCGGTGCGTATGAAGGGGAGTACATCATCCCGGGAGACGGCGAAGTGCTGCAGGTGTCGCTGCGCACCGCACCTGTGCGGTACCGCGATGACGTGGAAGCGCACGGCATCGGTTTCGTACTCGAGATCTCCAACTGGAAGCGCGTCGAGCATGACCTGATCGAGTCGCGCGAAATCGCGGTGCAGGCGGACAAGCTGAAGAACGCCTTCCTGACGAACATCTCGCACGAGATCCGCACGCCGCTGAATATCATCATGGGGTATTTCGGTCTGCTGAGCCATGACCTGCGCGACCGCATCAGCGACGAGGAAGCGGATTATTTCGAGAAGGTCGACTTCGCGGTGCGCCGCCTCCTGCGCACGGTGGATCAGATCCTCACGCTGTCCATCCTCGAATCGGGCAGTTATGCCATCAGCCTCGAGCAGTGTCATGTGCATGCGCTGATGGAGGAACTCTGCGAGGAACTGGCGCCGGTCGCCGAAGAAAAAGGGCTGCAGCTGCAGTACGACCCGTCGTGCCGGAACATTTACATCAATGTAGACAAATACGCGGTCGGACAGGCGCTGCGCAACCTGCTCGACAACGCGGTGAAGTTCACGGATCACGGGGAGATACGGCTTTCCCTCAGCAGCAGCGGATCGCATATCTCCATCAATGTGCAGGACAGCGGCATCGGCATGTCGAAGGAATACGTCACACGGCTCTTCGAAGCATTCTCGCAGGAGGATGCAGGGTACGCCCGTTCGTACGAGGGACTGGGCATCGGTCTGCGCCTGACCAAGCGCTACCTGGACGTGAACAACGGAAGCATCCGGGTCGAGAGTGCAAAAGGAAAGGGGACCACGTTCGTCGTCACCTTCCCCGTCGCGCATCACTTCGCGCATCCCGAGATCGAGCAGTGCGCCACCACGGAGGACGAAGCGCACGATCAGACACGTCACACGCTGCTGGTAGTGGAGGACGACCATGAAACGCAGAAGTTCCTCCAGCTCATTCTCTCATCGTCCTTCGACCTGCATTTCGCGGATTCGGCGGAGGATGCCTGGACTTCCCTGCACGAATCCCCGATCGACCTTGTGCTGATGGACATCTCGCTGCGGGGAGAAGAAGACGGTCTCCAGCTGACCGGGCGCATCCGGCAGGATCCGGTGCTGCGCGATCTTCCCGTCATCGCCGTCACGGCGCATGCCTTCGCCGACGACCGGCGGCGCAGTCTCGAGGCGGGATGCAACGAGTATCTGCCGAAACCCTTCCGGGTCAATCAGCTGCGCGAGCTGGTCGACCGGTTCCTGAGGTGATTTTATCATGGTATATTCGCATTATTCTGGAAATCCGAATCCACTACTCGGGTACGCGTGAACATGGATGAGAAGCATATAGATCGACGGACTTTTCTCCTGCGCGGCGGCAGGGCCGCGGGCTTCGCCGCGGTCGCACTCGCGGGAGGCGTACTCCTGAACGAACACGAAAGACATCCGTTCCATGCCGCGGAGGACAGGCCGATCGTGCGGGATCTCCGCGTTCGCGGTATCGAAAGCAAGCTCGTGGTGGTCCGCGGCGGCGATCCGGCGCGCCTGACCTCGGCCGCGCTCGACGCTTTCGGCGGCATCGCGGCCTTCGTGGCGGCGGGCGACTTCGTCGTGGTCAAGCCCAACATCGGATGGGATCGCAAGCCCGAACAGGCCGCGAACACCAATCCCGAGGTCGTCGCCGAAGTCGTGCGGCAATGCCTGCGGGCAGGCGCCTCGCGCGTGCTGGTCACCGACATCTCCTGCAACGAGTCGCACCGCTGTTTCAACCGCAGCGGCATCGCCGCCGCCGCGCGCGAGGCCGGCGCGGACGTGCAGCTCCCGGAGGAGGCACGGTTCCGCGAGGTGAACATCGGCGGACTGGTGCTCGGCCGTCAGCCGGTTTACGACGCCTATCTCGAGGCGGACAAGTTCATCAGCATTCCCATCGCGAAGCATCACGGGCTGACCCGCGCGACACTGGGCATGAAGAATCTCTACGGCGTCCTCGGGGGCAACCGGAGCCGGCTGCATCAGAGCATCGACGAGAGTCTCGCCGATCTCGCGAACTTCCTGCGTCCGACGCTGGTGCTGATGGATGCCTGGCGCATACTGCTGCGCAACGGTCCCCAGGGCGGCAGTCTCGCCGACGTCGAGGAACGCCGCATGCTCGTCGCCTGCACCGACCAGGTGGCGATCGACGCCTACGCGGGGGAGCTCTTTTTCGGCCTCGCGCCGGCGGATATGCCGTGGCTCGCGCTCGCGGAGGCAAACGGGCTCGGCACCACCGACTACGCCAGCCTGCCGTTCGTGGAACTCACTGTCTGACAATTCGGAATCACCAATGTCCGCTCCGGAGAAACGCTTTCTGTACCTGCGCCAGGCGCGCCGGATTTCCCAGGGCCTGTTCCTCCTGATCTTCGTGATCCTGCTTCTCCAGACGAACATCGATGCCCTCGATTCGCCCGACGCTGTTCCGGAAATCTCGGCGCCGGTGAACATCTTTCTCGAACTCGATCCGCTGACAGCGATCTCCACCGTCCTCACCACGCACACGCTCTATCGCGGACTTATCTTCGCGGTCCTCGTCATAGTCGTCACGCTGTTCCTCGGCCGGTTCTTCTGCGGCTGGGTCTGCCCGATGGGTACCATCAATCACATGCTGGCCGCGATAAAATCCGCGCGCATGAAGGGGAGGCGGCGCATGGAGCAGAACGCCTGGCGTCCATATCAGCGCTGGAAATACGGCATACTCGCGGCCATGCTCGGCGCCGCGCTGTTCGGCTCCGTGCAAATCGGACTGCTGGATCCGATAGCTCTGCTCACGCGCTCCCTCGCGCTGGTCATCCTTCCGGGCTACAACACGCTCACGCATGACATCTACAGCTGGAGCCTGCATGCGCGGCCGGGCTATTTCGACATCCTGCTGACGCCGGTCGCGTGGGTGACGGACGCGCTGCTGATCCGCGCGAAAACGGTGGTCTTCGACCAGACCTTCCTGATCCTGCTGCTGTTCGCCGGCATCCTCGTCGCGAACCGCTTCATCACGCGCTTCTGGTGCCGCGGCCTCTGTCCGCTGGGCGCGCTGCTCGGCGTGATGTCGAAGGTGTCGATACTGGGACTCGAGAAACGCGCCTCGCTCTGCACGGACTGCAATCTCTGCGCGCTCCATTGCCAGGGGGGCGACAATCCCAAGCCGGGTGATACCTGGCATCAGACGGAATGCCATCTCTGCATGAACTGCGTGGCGAGCTGCCGCGACGCCGGGATCGCGTTCCGCTTTTTCCCCGGACAGGAGGAAAGCACGCAGGCCGTGAACCTGACACGCCGCGCCGTGCTCGCCTCCACGGGCGCCGGACTGCTTGCCATCCCCGTGCTGCGGGCGGCGACGAATCCCGACCGCGCCCCCGATCCCGCGCTCGTCCGTCCACCCGGATCCCTGCCCGAGCGGGAATTCCTCTCGCGCTGCATTCGCTGCGGAGAATGCATGAATGTCTGTCCCAACAACGCCCTGCATCCGACGTTGATGCAGGCCGGCGCCGAGGGCATCTGGTCGCCGATGCTGATCCCGCGCATCGGTTACTGCGAACCGACCTGCGTGCTGTGCTCGCAGGTGTGTCCCACGGGTGCGATCGATGAAATCACCGAGCAGGAAAAAGCCTGGGTGCCTCCGTCCCGCGGCGATGAGCGGGCCGGACCGCCCATCCGGATCGGCACCGCCTTCTACGATCTCGGGCGCTGCCTGCCGCACGCGATGGCGAAGGAATGCATCGTGTGCGAGGAATGGTGTCCGACCACGCCGAAGTCGATCTATTTCGAGGAAGCGGAAGTGCGGACACGCGACGGCGAGTACCTCTACCTCAAACGTCCGCACGTGGATCCCGATCTCTGCGTGGGCTGCGGGGCATGCACCTATGCATGTCCCGTCAAGGGAGCGCCGGCGATTTATATCACGGCGGTGGGCGAGACACGCAATCCGCACAACCGCATCCTGCTGAAATCCGGCGAATCTTCGCGCCGCTCGTCACAGTGACTTCGCCGGCGCCGATCGTTCACACAGCTTCATTGCGCGCACGCGCGGAAAGGCGATTAGAGATTGTGAGACGCGCATTCATACTGATCCCGGTCCTGCTGCTGTCGCTGTGCGGCGCCTGCGGCGACGATACCGTGACACCGCCCGAATCGACGAAGCTTGCGCAGGCGCGCGAACGCTGGCAGCGCGACGGTTTCAACAGTTATGATATCACGCAGCGGCGGAACTGTTTCTGCATGCTCGGCGGGAGGCCCGTGCGCCTCGTCGTGCTGCGCGACAGCCTGATCAGCGGGTTGAATCTCGAGGACAGCACCGCGCTGACACCGGAACAGCTGCAGTGGTATCTCACCATCGACCGGCTGTTCGAGTACATCGGGACCTTCGATCCCGCTGCGGTCGCCCGCTACGAGGCGGACTTTGACAGCACGCACGGATTTCCCGCGCATTTCTGGGTCGATCGCGACACGCGGATCGCGGATGAGGAAATAGGATATGACTGCTTCGACCTCCATCCCCTCCGCTGATCAGGGCCATTACACCGGTCTCGTCGCCGAGTGGTACGACGACTTCCTCGCCGGGGAGAATGGCGACCTCGCACTGTACTGCGGATTGCTGCGGGAGGAGGGCGGACCGGTGCTCGAGCTTGCCTGTGGTACGGGACGCCTGATCCTGGCGCTGCTGCGGGAGGGTAAGGACGTCGACGGCGTCGACCTGTCCGCGGAAATGCTCGCCCGCTGCCGTGCGAAGGTCGAAGCCGCGGGGTATTCGGCGGGACTGTTTCGCCAACCGATGGAGAAATTCGACACGGGCCGCCGCTACGGCAGCGTCGTCGTCACCGGCGGATCGTTCCAGCTCGTCCCGACGCTGGAAGGGGCCCGCTCGGCGCTGGCCGCCGTGCACCGGCATCTGCGCCCCGGCGGCCGCCTTATCATGGATCTGGTCATCGGTCCCGCGCCATTCGGAGGAACAGATCCGAATATCTGGCAGATCGGCCGCATCGCCGTCCGCGGCCGCGAGCGCGTCGTCTACAGCTGCCGCACCGTCTCCGATTCATTCGTCCAGCAGTCGCATCTGCTCACGCGCTACGAACATTTCCGGAACGACCGGCTCGTGGAGACGCTGGGGGGCGAACTCCTCCTGCGCGAGTACAGCCGCATCGAGGCGGAATTGCTGCTGCGCGAGCAGGGATTCGAGGTGGAGCGCGTGGAACAGCGGCGGGTGATGTCCACGCACTCCGTCTCCGCGCTCTTCCTCTGCCGGCGGACGGAGTCAAACGCAGCGACGGCAGAACCGACAGCACCGACGGCAGAACCGACAGCAGCGACGGCAGAACCGACAGCACCGACAGCAGCGACGGCAGAACCGACAGCAGGGAGACCAGAACCGACAGCAGCGACAGAGGCACCGACAGCGGGGAGCGCAGCACCGACAGCGGGGAGCGCAGCACCGACAGCAAGAACAACCGATACAGCAGAATCACAACAAGAAATTGAGGATTTCCCATCATGACAGAACTCTGGACCTACCTCGAAAAGGCCGTGCAGCTGTACGCCCTCGACATCGTCATCGCCATTCTCATTTTCGTTCTCGGCCGCTGGGCGGCGCAGGCGGTCGTCAGTTTCGCGCGGCGCATCATGAAGCGGCGCAACGTCGACGAGACACTGAGCAGGTTTTTCTGCAGCCTGCTTTTCGCCTTGTTAATGGCGGTGGTCATCATCGCCGCGCTCGGACAGCTCGGCATCGAGACCACCTCGCTCGTCGCGGTCATCGGCGCTGCGGGACTCGCGGTGGGACTCGCCCTCCAGGGTTCGCTGTCCAACTTCGCGTCCGGAGTGATGCTCATCGTGTTCCGTCCCTTCAAGGTCGGCGATTACGTCGAGGCCGGAGGCGTCTCCGGCGCCGTGGAAGTGATCGCCCTCTTCACCACCACGTTCAAAACGCCCGACAACAAGCGCGTGATCGTGCCGAACGCGCAGATCACGGGCGGCAGCATCACCAATTACTCGGCCGAGGACAAACGGCGTGTCGATCTGGTGTTCAGGATCAGTTACGACAATGACATACTCAAGGTGAAGCAGCTCATCGAAAGAGTGCTCGCCGAAGACCCGCGGATTCTCGCCGATCCCGCACCCACGGTGGGCGTGGAGGAACTCGCGGTCGCCAGCGTCAATCTGGCTGTGCGTCCCTGGGTGCGTAACACGGAGTACTGGGATGTGTATTTCGCGCTCAACGAGCGCATGAAGCAGCGCTTCGAGGAAGAGAACATCAGCATGACCACGCCGCTGCGCGAAGTGCACATCACGAAACAGGGAAGTTGAGCTCCCGCCGCCGCCGCTCAGCCGCCTGACATTCCGGGCGACAGCGCGTTCCACACTACGCAGCGCGGACGCAACCCGCACGCGATTCCTCCGTAACAGACGGGAGTATCCTTATTTCGGAGAGATAATGAACGAGAAAAAGTACTCCATGACCCTGCAGGCAATCATTGGCATCATCGTGCTCCTGCTCGGTCTCATCCTCACCCTCGGCAATTTCGACGTGATCGAAGCCTCGTCCGTCCTGCGCTACTGGCCGGTGCTGCTCGTCGTGTTCGGCGCGGTCAAGGCCCTGCAGCCGGGACGCGGAAGCGGACGCATCTTCGGCGCCGTGGTCGCGTTGATCGGCCTTGTCATGCTCTTCAACCGCATCGGATTCTTCTGGTTCAGCCTCGGCGATCTCTGGCCCCTGTTGCTGATCCTCCTGGGCGCCTCGTTGATGCTCAAGAGCACCGGGCGCAACAGCAAGTCGGAATCCACATCCGAGTACGTGAACGGCACCGCCATCCTCGGGGGCATCGAGCAGCGCAACAGCTCGCTGTATTTCAAGGGCGGTTCAGTCAGCGGAATTCTCGGCGGGCATGACATCGATCTGCGGCAGGCCGACATTCCCGACGGTGAGGAAGCCGTGCTGGAGGTGTTCGCCTTCATGGGCGGCGTGGAGGTGAAGGTTCCCGATGACTGGACCGTGGTGCTCGACGGGTCCGCCTTCCTCGGCGGTTTCGAGAGCAAGACCATGGGCGACGGCGGCGGAAGGAAGAAGCTGATCATCCGCGGACAGGCCATACTCGGCGGCGTGGAGGTGCACAATTGAGTCGGCGCGCGGATTCTCGAAAGCCTTGAACGATTGACGTACTTTTTGTGTTCATGGAATCACGAAGGTTTTTCCATCACACACACCCGAACAACGGAGGAAATCATGGCCTTTCAGCTCCCCGAGCTGCCGTTCGCAAAGGACGCGCTCGCTCCCTTTCTCAGCGCCGAGACTTTCGATTACCATCACGGCAAGCACCACGCCGCGTACGTCAACAACACGAACAACCTCATCAAGGATACGCCGGCCGATGACATGTCCCTCGAGGACGTGATCCGCAAGGCCGCCGCGGATGGGACGACCGGTCTCTTCAACAATTCCGCGCAGATCTGGAATCACTCCTTCTTCTGGAATTGCATGTCGCCTGCCGGCGGCGGCGCACCGAAAGGGAAGATCGGCGAGCTGATCACCCGTGATTTCGGCGGTGTCGACGCATTCAAGGAGCAGTTCACCAAGGCCGCGGTCTCCCTCTTCGGTTCCGGCTGGGCCTGGCTCACGCTCAACGCCGAGGGCAAACTCGAGCTGCTGCCCCTCGCCAATGCCGACACGCCTCTGATCCACAACAAGACCGCGCTTCTCACCCTCGATGTCTGGGAGCACGCGTATTACATTGATTATCGCAACGCGCGTCCGAAATTCGTCGAGGGCTTCTGGGACGTCGTGAACTGGGACTTCGCGAACTCACTGCTCTGAGCACAGCGCGGCTTCGCCGCGCGACGTAGGATGTAGGATTCAGGATTTAAGATTTAGGACGCAGGATGTAGGATTTACGACGCAGTATGTAGGACGCAGGATGTAGGAGAGAAAACGCGGAAGGCCGGTGCCTGCGAAGGTATCGGCCTTTCGTATTTCTTCATCCTATATCCTGAATCCTATGTCCTATATCGCGCGATGCGCTAGAGGCGCAGCCTGTACGCGGCGCCGGCGCCCACGAAGAGGTCGGGGCGGTAAATGGAGGTGTAATGCGGCGCGGCGGAGGAAATTTCCGGATCGCCGAGTCCGAAACCTGCCCAGGCGTCGAGGATGAAATCGTCGGAGACGGTGTACACCAGTCCCGCATCAGCGGTATGGAGCACCGGTGCATGACTGTATGCTTCGATCCCGTATTCCATGAACAGGCTCATGCGCGCGTCGAGATCCATGGCGAGCATCGCGGACGCGTAGCCCATCGGTACCGCCGTCCAGCCGTCCCACGAGAGTCCGCCCGAATACCCGAGCGAGAGATTGTCCGCGAGCGTATGCGAGAACCCGAGCGCGAGATCGGGCGCCGGCTGCGCGATGTCGTAGATGCCCGAGGCCAGCGAGGGAATGCCGATCGTTGCGATGAAGGCGCTCCGGGGGATCCAGCCATCCGCCTGCGTGATCACGGTCTTGATCCCGACGTTCACCACATCCATGCCCGAATTCCGGGCCTCCTCGATCGGATCGTCCCCGGCGCCTGCGTGGAAATACCCGGGATCCAGCCGCCACGACAGACGCTTGTATTTCGTCGCGAGACGGAATTCCACATGATCCGTCAATCCCACCCGTAGCATCATCGCCGGCAGCTGCCAGAGCGTGTGGCTGTAGACCTCGCCGCCCGCGAGCGCGCCGTCCGCGCTCTCCGGTGTGAAACCCGCGCGCTGCATCAACACGCCGGCCTCGAAATGCACGTACCCCGGAGCCGCAACCTCCGTGCTCCATGTCTGTCCCGGACGCTCGGGCACGAAGCTGTCCTGCTGTCCCTGGAGCATCGTCGGCAGAACGAGCATCGCGATCCATATTGCCAGGGGGAAAGATGGAAAATGGAAAGATGGAAAGATGGAAAAAGGAAAGGTGGAGGGACGGAAGAATGGAAAGATGGAAAGATGGGGACGGGAGACGCGGACGGTCATGGATACTCCGGATCGAAATATTTTGAAATATACGCGTTTCGATCCTTGAAGGGAAAGCCTGTGCACACTCATCCTCGTGCTCGAAGACGGCGCACAGGCGTGCGCCGCCCCCCAGGTACGTCCTCGTCCTCGTCCTCGTACTCGTACACGTACTCGTGCTCGTCCTCGTGCTCGTACTCGTGCACGTGCTCGTGCTCGAAGACGGCGCACAGGCGTGCGCCGCCCCCCAGGTACGTCCTCGTACACGTGCTCGTGCACGTGCACGTGCACGTGCACGTGCTCGTCCTCGCCCCCGGGGCACGTCCGGCTACCTTGTATTTTCACCCCCTCGGTGCTACATTTTCTTTTTGCACAGAAAGCGGCATTTCTTTCATGCACGAATATATCGGCGCGGTCCATATACACTCGCGATATTCGGACGGGACGGGGGATATTCCCGATATCGTGCGCGCCGCCTCGGAGGTGGGACTCGACTTCCTGATGTTCAGCGACCACAATACCCTGCGGCCGAAGCAGGACGGCTGGGAGGGCTGGCGCGACAATGTCATGGTGCTCATCGGGTACGAGATCAACGACCGGCAGGACCGCAACCACTACCTCGCCTACGGCCTCGACAAGACGGTCGGCGTGCGCATCACCGCGCAGGAATACGTGCGGCGCGTGCGCGAGCGGGGCGGCATCGGCTTCATCGCCCATCCCGACGAGCAGCGCAACAGCATGCCCGAACACCCACCGTACCCCTGGCATGCGTGGGATGTCAGCGAGTTCGACGGTCTCGAGATCTGGAATCACATGAGCGAATGGATGGAAGGGTTGACGGACGAGAACAAGTTCCAGCGCTTCATCCATCCCCTCAAGTCCATCACCGCGCCGCCCGAGCGCACGCTGCGTCGCTGGGATGAACTCGCGCGCGCGCGCCGCGTCGTGGGTATCGGCGGCACGGACGCGCATGCGCACAAGGCCGATATCATGGGATTCTTCGACGTCGAGGTCTTTCCCTACAAGGTAATGTTCAAGTCCGTGCACACCCATGTCCTCCTCGATGAACCCGTCCGCCGCGGTGACGCTGACGCGTTCGAGGCTGATAAATGGCGCATCTACGAAGCGCTGCGCGCGGGACGTTGCTTCGTCGCCAATTCCTACCAGGCCGATCCGCGCGGCTTCGCATTCCACGCGACCTCCGCCGACGAAACCCTGCAGCAGGGCGACTTCGCCGTGTTTCCCGGCAAGGGGAAGATCGCGCTGCATGTCGAACTGCCGCAGAAAGCACGGCTGCGCTTCGTATGCAATGGCGAACACTTCAAGGAAACCAACGCCCGCGAAAGCACCCTCAGCGTGCCCCATGCCGGCGCCTGGCGCGTCGAGGCCTGGCTCGAGGACAAGGGGTGGATCTTTTCCAATCACATCCGTCTCGGCGAGGCCGACGGAACCTGTTGAATCACCTCACGACCGGCCGCGGCCGGTACTGACAATACAAATGAACCGCATACTCAACACGCGAATCACGCCGGAAGAGGAAATAGACAAGCCGCGTTCCAACTGCGGCATCGTCGGCGTCTACGGGCATCCGGGCGCATCGACGCTCACATATTACGGACTGCACGCGTTGCAGCACCGCGGCCAGGAAGCGTCCGGCATTGTCTCGTGCCAGCGTACCGGCGGCGGTTCGCCGGATTCACGCCTGCGGATCTACAAGGGACCCGGACTCGTGACGGAAGTGTTCTCCGACCAGCAGATCCTCAACGAGATTCTCCTCGGCGACATCGCCATCGGCCACAATAGATATTCCACCACCGGATCCGATAATCTGGAGAACATCCAGCCGTTCATGGTCAACTACCGCGACGGACAACTGGCGGTCGCGCACAACGGCAACCTGACCAACACTCGCGCCCTTCGCAGCCGCCTTCAGCAGGAAGGCACGATTTTCCAGACCTCGACCGACACCGAGGTCATCCTGCACCTGACCGCCCGCAGCAAGGCTGCGACGCCCGAAGAGCGCATCATGGACGCTCTCAACACGGTGCACGGCGCGTTCTCGCTCGTGATGATGCACGGAGAAACACTCATCGCCGCGCGCGATCCGCACGGCTTCCGTCCCCTCTGCATCGGACGCCTCGGCGAGGCCTGGGTGGTGGCTTCCGAAACCTGCGCGCTCGATATCATGCAGGCCGAGTATGTCCGCGATATCGAGCCGGGCGAGGTGCTGTTCTTCGACCGTCGCATGGAAGCGACTGGGACACCGGTGCAACGGAGGCTTGATCTCACACCCGAGAAATACCGCCACTGCATCTTCGAGTACATCTATTTCTCGCGTCCCGATTCGAAGATCTTCGGCGAGAACGTGGACAAGATCCGCCGCCGCCTGGGCAAGGCTCTCGCGGAAGAACGGCCGGTGCCGCAGGGCGACGACGAGCCCGTGTTCGTCATGGCCGTGCCCGACAGCTCCAATACCGCCGCCGTGGGATTCGTCCGCCGCGCGCAAAAGGACGGAAACGACACCCGGCTCGAAATCGGTCTCATCCGCAATCACTACATCGGCCGCACCTTCATTCAGCCCGGACAGCAGAAGCGGGAAGTGAAGGTGCGCATGAAGTTCAACACCGTCAAGGGAGTGATCGAGGGACGCAAGGTCGTCATCATCGACGACAGCATCGTACGCGGCACGACCAGCCGCCTGCTCATCAATCTCATCCGCGAGGCCAATCCCGCCGAGCTGCATGTGCGCATCAGTTCGCCGCCCATCATGAGCCACTGTCCCTACGGAATGGATTTCCCCAGCCGCGATGAACTGATCGCGCCGCAGCACGATGGCGACGTGGAGAAGATCCGCCGGGAGATCGGCGCGGACACTCTCGGCTACCTGTCCGTCAAGAAGATGCTCACCACCGTCAGCCACGAGGGCAAGCGCGGCTACTGCACGGGATGTTTCACCGGAGAATATCCGGTTCCCATAGAGGAGAACATGCGGAAAGAAGATCTCGAGCACTGATGAACCGTCCTCCGCGCATAGCGCCGGCCGCCGTACGGGCAGCTGTTCTGCTGCTCTGCCTGTTTCCGGGCATCACACACGCGCAGGAGCTTCTGCGCGTGTTTGTCAAGGTGCGTCCCGAAGCGCGCGCTATGGCGGGCGTGGAAGGATTGCAGTTCGCCTCCCCGGCAATGCGCGAGGTGCTGCAGCGCTACGGCTGCGCGTCCCCGCAGGCGCTGCTCACCGAGACGGCGTTCGCGAAACGCGGCGGCGCGGCAGACGCGGATCACCCGCTCGCCGATCTCTACCTGCTCACGCCCGCGCGCGGGACCGATCCCGCTCGGTTCGCGGCGGAGTTGTCCGGAATCCCCGGCGTGATTTTCGCTGAACGCGAAGCACTGCTGCGCCTCGATTTCCTGCCGTCGGATTCGGCGTGGTCGAGCCAGTGGGGAATGCGGCGCGTCGGCATGGAACGCGCGTGGGACATCACGCGCGGAAGCACGGGCATCGTCGTGGGGGTGATCGACACGGGCATCGACTTCGATCATCCGGATCTGCGTACGCAGCACTGGATCAACGCGGCCGAGGATATCAACCGCAGCGGCCGCTTCGAAGCCTGGCCCGCAGGGGAGATCCGCGACGGCATGACCGGCGATCTCGACGGCATCGATGACGACGGCAACGGATTCACGGACGACGTCATAGGCTACGATTTCGTCGATCAACCGGAAATCAGCAACGCGGCGGGCGGGGATTATTACGAGCCGGATCCGGTGCCGCTCGACGAGATGGGGCATGGCACGAATGTCGCCGGCATCATCGCCGCGTTGACGGACAACGGCATCGGCGTCGCGGGCATCGCGCCCGATTGCCGCGTGATGACGCTGCGCGCCTTCGATGCGCGCGGCGTGGGCGCGGAGGGCGACGTCGCCCGCGCGCTGGCGTATGCCGTCGCCAACGGCGTGCGCGCGGTGAACATGAGCTTCGGCGACGTGGTGTACTCGCGCGTGCTGCGCGACGTCATCCGCTGGGCCTACGCGCGCGGCGTGGTGATGATCGCCTCGGCCGGGAATTCGCAGTCCGTCGAACTGCATTACCCCAGCGCCTACGACGAAACCATCTCCGTCTCCGCGATCGCATCGAACGACATCATCGCCGGCTATTCGAATTACGGACAGACTATCGACATCGCCGCTCCGGGATCGGAAATTCTCACCACGGATCTTGAGGGACGTTACTCGAATTTCTTCGGCACCTCCGCGGCCGCGCCTTTCGTCACGGGCGTTGCGGCCCTCGTGCTCGCGCGGCATCCGGAATTCGGTCCGGAGGAAGTACGCGGCATCCTCATCGCCTCGGCCGAGGATCTGGGCGCGCAGGGATGGGACGAGCGCTACGGCGCGGGTCTTCTGCGCGCCGACCGCGCGGCCGCGCTGGACAATCCCTCGGTCGTCCGCATCACCGCGCCGAGAACAGATTTCGCCACCGACGGCACTGCGATCACGATCAGGGGAACAGCCGCCTCGCCGCTGATGCGCAGCTATTCGCTGCAGTACGGGATCGGCGTGAATCCCTCGCGCTGGTATCCGATCGCGGAACGACAGCACCGCCAGGCGGTGGATGAAGATCTGGCGACCTGGGATCTGCGGCAGCTGCCCGACAGCGCGTACACCATCCGCCTCTCCGCGGAGAGCGACAAGGGCATCACGCTCGAAGACCGCGTGGTCGTGCATCTCGACCGCACGCCGCCGCGCATTCTCGGCGCCGTCTTCGTTCCGGCCGTGGACGGCGCGTCCTACGGCATCGCCGTCGGCTTCACCACCGACGACGCCACGCTCGGCAAGCTCTGGTACCGCGAGCGCGGTTCCTCCGCGCCCTTCCAGTGGGTGTCGGCGGAAGGGGAGACGGAGAACAATCTCTTCATCGGACACAATCATCGGATTTATCTCGGTCCGGAGTACTTCACACAGGGCAGGTCCTACGAATTCTATATCTCCGCCGAAAACGCGGTGGGACTCGAGGGCACCGTCTACGAGGAGGGGGGCGGCTACTTCACCTACACCGTGCCGCCGCCCATCAGCGGCTTCGGCTTCGAACGCAAGCCCTGGTCCCTGCCGCTCGGCCGCCTCTCGCGGAAAACGCCGGACCTGAACGGCAACGGCATCGAAGAACTGCTGATGAACAACATCCGCGAGGACAATGCCTTCCAGGCCTTCGAGTTCAACGGTCTCGGCTTCGCGCGCGTCGACGCCGGCGCGCAGGGACTCGAATTCCCGCGCGGCTACGGCGACCTCGACGGCGACGGACGTCCCGAACTGCTCACGTCCTTCGTCCGCAACGGCACCCTGTACCGCGGCGCGTCGGGCGGGTACCCGTCGCAGCGCATGTGGGCCGATTCGACGGGCGGAGACTTCTGGGCGGTGGACATCGCCGACGTGAATCAGGACGGCGCGCGCGAGATCCTCGCCGTGATCGACGACTCCACTTTCGGCGTCTTCGGATGGAATGGAAGCACGGTCGTCGAACAGGCGCGCATCGTAAATCCCACTTCTCCGGGCAGCGAGCCCTACAACAGTTTCGACGCGCCGCACGCGGCCTTCGGCGATTTCAACGCCAACGGACTGCCGGACATTCTCCTCGGCGACCGCGATGCGGATTTCTTCATCGCGGAATACGAGGCCGGCGGCTATGACGTCATCTGGGGATCGGAAAACGACTTCATCGACGGGGGCGATTTCGTGGCGGCGGGGGACTTCGACGGCGACGGGAAGGACGAGTTCGCCATCGGCTTCCGCACGGCGGACGACGAGGTCGTGCCCTTCTGGTTCTTCGGCATCTTCCGCCTCGACGCGGCGAACAAGCTCGAGGCGCTGTGGAGCGTGCAGCTGCACGGCGTCGCCGAGAGCGCGCAGTACGGTTCCTTCACCCGCATCCAGAACAGCCTCACCGCCGCGAATCTCGACGCCGATCCCGAGGACGAGCTGATCATTTCGGCCTATCCGGAGCTGTATGTCGTGGATTACAACCGCGCGACGCGCGATCACGACATCGTCTGGCATCTGCCGCTGGCGAATACCGACGCCGCGGCGGCCGCGGATTTCGACGGCAACGGAATCGCCGAGTTCGCGATCGCGACAACGGACAGCGTGCTCTTTTTCGAGCGCGACCTGCCGTACATGGGTCCCGAACCGCCGCGCTCGATCGACGTGCAGTACGTCGACAGCCGCACGGCGCGTGTCTCCTGGACGATCGGTCTGCCCTCGCCGCAGTACCGCGTGTACAGGGGACCGAATCCCGGCGCGATGGAACTTTTGGGGAGCTTTGCGGCGCCGCTGCCGCTGACGGACCCGACGCTCGTCCCGGGTGCGCCGATGCTTTACGCGGTCAGCGCGTATGACGAGAACCGCGCGCCCGCCGAGAGTCCGAAAGTTTTTTCCCGCGTGCTGCATCCCCATGATACGCCGGCGATCGACAGCGCGGCCTTCGCCGGAGAGGGACAGCTGCGCGTCTCGGTATCGCAGGACATGGGAACATCGATTCCTTCGCCTTCGCATTTCCTGCTGAACGGAACGCGCGAGCCGGTGAGCGTCGTCCTTCTCGACGCACGCTCGCTGCTGCTGTCCTTCGGCACGCTCGACGACGGCAGTTATGGACTCGCGCTGCGCGAGTTGCGTGACGGGGAAGGGATTCCCTTCGCCGAGACAGCCTTCGGTCCGATCGAGGTACGCAACACCGTACGGGAGTCCTGTTACATTTCGCGCGTGGATTATCATCCCCCGCGGAGTTTCGACGTATGGTTCAGCGGTCCGGTGGATCCCGTCACGGCGGGAGATCCGGCGAACTATTCATTCCAGCCCGAGGGCAGCGTCGAGTCCGCCGAAGCGGATGCCACGCAGCCGGGGCTCGTGCGCATCGTCGTCTCCGCGGATGCGCGCATCGGCGCGCTGGGCAAGGAGTACGTTCTCAAGGTTCGCGGCCTGCGCTGCGCCTCGGGCGCGCCGATCGGCGACGGCGCCGGAAGCACGGCGGGCGTGATCCTCAACCGCGACAATCTCGACGACGTGTTCGTCTATCCCAATCCCCTCAAGCCCGAGCACGGACAGGATTTCATCACCTTCGCGAACCTGACCGCGCGCGCCTCGATCCGCATCTACACGCTTTCGGGTCTTTTTATCGCCGAAGTGAAAGAGGCCGACGGAAACGGCGGCGTGTCGTGGGACTGCCGCGACGATCGCGGCGAGAAGGTTCCGGCGGGCGTGTACCTGTTCCGCGCGAGCGGGACCAACGCGCAGGGCGGGGAAGTGGAAGCGAAACTTGGTAAATTCGCCATCATCCGGTGATAGGAAATGAGCAGGAAGAAATCGAAACCCACGCCTCCGCAACCGAAGAACGTCACTGCTCCTGCCGAGCAGCCGCTGGGCAGCATCGCTACTCCGTCGAATCTCCTCAGCATCCTGCGCGCGCTGCTGGTGATTCCGCTCATCCTGCTCTTCGACGCACCGCGCGTGAATCAGCTGCCGATCGCCGGACTCTGTTTCTTCGCCTACCTGACCGATCTCGCGGACGGCTGGCTCGCGCGGCAGTTCGGCGGTGAAACGAAGATGGGCCGCATTATCGATCCACTGGCGGACAAGATTTACATTCTCGTCTTTGTCGCCCTGATGATCGGAAAGGACATGCTGCCGCTGTGGTACGGCATCGCGGTGATCACCCGCGACGTGGTCATTTTCCTCGGCGGAATCTACCTGCGCCGGAAGACCGGCCTGCTCGTGCAGAGCAATATGCTGGGCAAGGCCACCGTCGTCAGCATCGGCCTGACGCTCATCGCCGCCCTGTTCGGCACCGGCGGCACCAACGTGCTCCTCACGCTGCTGCTGATGGTCAGCCTCGGACTCGTCTTCGCCTCGCTCTACGTCTACGCCGAACGGTTCTTCAAACTGCTCCCAAAGGGCAGCACCAAAAGATAGTTCCACCCCCTAATTCCTAATTCGTAATTCCTAATTCCTAATTATTATCCATGGGCTTCCTCGACAAACTCAAATTCAACCGACTGAAGGAAGGGCTCGCGAAAACGCGCGAGTCCGTCATGGCTAAAGTTTCGCGCGTGATCAAGGCGAAGCGGAAGATCGACGACGAGCTGCTCGACGAGATCGAGGAAATCCTGATTCTCGGCGATGTCGGCGTCGCGACCACGGCGCGCATCATCGACAGCCTGCGCGAGCGCGTCCGGCGCGAACGCTTCGAAGACGCCAACGAACTGCACCGCCTCCTGCGCGAGGAAGTTTCAGCCCTGTTCGAGCGGCACAATATCAGCACGAACGGCACGGCGATCGAGCTGCCTGACGGAATATCCCCTTACGTGATCATGGTCGTCGGCGTCAACGGTGTGGGCAAGACGACCACCATCGGCAAGCTCGCCTACAACTACCGCAGCTCGGGCAAGCGCGTGATCATCGGCGCGGCGGACACCTTCCGCGCGGCGGCGAACGAGCAGCTCGAGGTCTGGGCGCAGCGCGCGGAAGTGGAGATCATCCAGCAGCACCACGGCTCCGATCCCGCCGCGGTCGCCTACGACACGCTGCAGGCGGCGCTGGCGCGGAAAGCCGATGTGGTGATCATCGACACGGCAGGACGCCTGCATACGAAGGCGAACCTGATGGAGGAGCTGAAGAAAATCAAGCGCGTGATGGCCAAGCTCATGTCTGACGCGCCGCATGACGTGCTGCTCGTGCTCGACGCCACCACCGGACAGAACGCCATCCAGCAGGCAAAGCAGTTCAGCGACGCTGTGGATGTGACGGGGCTGGTCGTCACCAAGCTGGACGGCACCGCCAAGGGCGGTGTGGTCATCGGAATCTCTAGCGAACTCGCGCTTCCCGTGAAGTACATCGGTGTCGGAGAGCAGATCGACGATCTGCAGGTTTTTGACGACGAGTCCTTCGTGCAGGCGCTCTTCGGCGCGCTGCGCACGGAGGACGAAATTACCGTGGAGGAATAGCATCCAGAAGGAGGTGCTGCCATGTTCATGCGCAAGCCCCAGTACCGGCGTTTCGAATACACACCACGATATTACGACGAGAAGAAGGACGAGCAAGGGCTTCGCCGCCGACAGATCAAGTTCGAAAGCAACGTTCGCCGCGGCAGCAACCGTCCGCTGATCATGATCATCGTGATATTCATCCTCGCGTTTCTCATTTATTCGTTTCTGAAATAATCCATGCCGCAGGACACGCAGCCGACGTATATACAACGACTTCCGCAGCATCTCGCCAACCAGATCGCGGCCGGCGAGGTCGTGCAGCGTCCCGAATCCGTCGTGAAGGAACTCGTCGAGAACGCCATCGACGCGGGCGCGGAACACGTGACCATCAACATCACCGCGGCGGGCAAGACGCTCATCCAGGTGATCGACGACGGCAGCGGCATGAGCGAGGAGGACGCGCTGCTGGCCTTCGAGCGG